>NZ_VUAZ01000121.1 GCF_009296165.1 Pseudomonas kitaguniensis
ACAGCTGCAAATCTGCGCCACATTCGAATAAGTGTGGGAGCGGGCTTGCTCGCGATCGACGGTGGGTCAGTCAATAAATCAGTGGCAGAACCGCCGCCATCGGGAGCAAGCCCCCTCCCACAGTTGAACTGCGACAGCTGCAAAATTCTGCGCCACATTCCAATAAGTGTGGGAGCGGGCTTGCTCGCGATGACGGTGGGTCAGTCAATAAATCAGTAGCCGAACCGCCGCCATCGGGAGCAAGCCCCCTCCCACAGTTGAACTGCGCCACATGCCGCTAAAGGCTGGGCTGCTCAAGGCCCACTATATTCTCAGGCGCGGCGTCCAACTCCAGCATCAACCCGCTCAAGCGTTTGACCTTGCGCCGCACGGCCTCTTCGAACACGCCGCCGCGCGGCTCGATCAGGCTGAACCAGCGTTTGGCGCGGGTGATGCCGGTGTAGATCAGCTCTTTGGTCAGCACCGGGTTCAGCGCATCCGGCAATATCAGCGCGGTGTGGGTGAACTCTGAGCCCTGGGATTTGTGCACGGTCATGGCGTACACGGTTTCCACATCGTTCAGACGGCTTGGCAGCACAAAGCGTACGCCGCCCTGGCCATCGTTGCGTGGGAAAGCCACGCGCAGCACCAGCGGGCCGCCATCGCTCTCGGGCAATTTGAGGGCGATACCGATGTCACCATTCATTAAGCCCAGCCCGTAATCGTTGCGGGTCATCAGCACCGGGCGGCCTTCGTACCAGTGTTCGTCGCCTTCGATCAGCCGCACTTTGCGCAGGGCGGCGGTGATGCGCAGGTTCAAACCTTCCACGCCCCACGGGCCTTTGCGCACGGCGCAGAGCAGCTGGAACGCGTCAAACGCTTGCAGCAGGTGTTGCGCCCAGAGGGTCCAGGCGGGGTTTTCACGCGGGGTATCGGCTGCCGGGCGCGCGCTTTGCAGCAGGGTGAGGTAATAGCGATAGCCTTGGGCGCCGTCGCCCTGCCCGTCCAGCACCAAGCGCTCCAGGGCAGTGTCGTGTTCGCCCTTGAGGCTGACACAAAACAGGTCAGCATGACTGCGAGCGGCCAACAGCGCGCGCGCTTCTTCGGCATTTTGCTGGTTGACCCAGCGTGCCAACTGGCCGATGCCACTGCCTTCACCAAAACGCCGCGAGTAGCGCAGCATCACCACTTGCTGAGCCAGCGGATGGCTGCCGTCGAGGTCTTCCTGCAGGCCGCTGGCGCCGAGGTCTTCGCCGCTGACCGCTTGCAGCCACTGGCGCGTATCGGCGCTGTACCAGCCGGCCTCGGCGTCGCGGCACAAATCGCCGAGTACGGCGCCGGCCTCTACCGAGGCAAGCTGGTCCTTGTCGCCAAGTAATACCAGGCGCGCGTGGGGCGGCAAGGCGTCCAGCAGGTTGGCCATCATTTCCAGGTCGATCATCGAGGCTTCGTCCACCACCAGCACGTCCAGTGGCAACGGGTTAGCCAAGTGATGACGAAAGTGCCGGGTGCCGGGGCGACTGCCGAGCAGGCGATGAACCGTGGTGACCTGCGTCGGGATTTTTTCGCGCACGTTGTCCGGTACGTTCAGCGACAGCACTTGCTGGCTGATCGATTCGGTCAGGCGCGCGGCGGCTTTACCGGTCGGCGCAGCCAGGCGGATGCGCAACGGGCTGCCAGCTTCCACGGCGGGCGCCTGCAACAGTGCAAGCAGGCGCACCACGGTGGTGGTTTTGCCGGTGCCGGGGCCGCCCGTGACGATGCTGAATGCACCGCGAGTGGCCAGGGCGCAGGCGAGTTTTTGCCAGTCGATAACACCATCGGGCGGCGCTTGGTCGAACAAACGGTTGAGGCGTTGCGGCAAATCGGCGGCCACGCTTTCCCGGGTAGCCAGGCGCAGGCGCAACGCTGTGTCGATGCGCCGCTCGTAGGCCCAGTAACGGCGCAAATACAGGCGCTTACCGCACAGCACCAGGGGCCGACTTTGGGCAGCGTCACTGCCATCGACAGCCCGCGCGACCAAACGACTGGACGCCAGCGCGTGGCACCATTCGGCGCCGTCCAGGCCCTCGAGCAATTGCGAAGGCAGCAGCATGGCGCCGGTTTGCTGGTCGCCCTCGGGCGGCAGCGACAAGGCAAAATCCGGCGCCTTGAGGGTTTCGAACAGGTCGAGGCATACGTGGCCGTGGCCCAGTTGGTGGCTGGTCAGCGCTGCCGCCAGCAACACCAAAGGGTCCGCGTGTGGATCAAGTTCGTGCAAAAAGCCGACGAAGGCTTTGTCCAGGGCACGCAACCAGCCGCGATCAACCCAGCGCTCCAGCAACTGCACCAAGTCGGCAGCACGACTGAGCGGCAGCAGGTCCTCAAGCGGTAAAGGCGACAGGCTCATAACAGCACTCCTTGTTCCCAGGCGGGCTCGACCTTGGGCGGTATTGGCTTGCCCTGGAACAGCAGGTCCAGGCCTTCGATCAATTCGCGGGGCGGCCGGGTGAAATACGCGCCGTGGGTGGCCGACTGGGTACCGCGCAAGAACAGGTACAGCGCACCGCCGACGTGCTGGTCGTAGTCGTAATCCGGCAGGCGTGCCTTGAGCTGGCGGTGCAAGGCCAGCAGGTAAAGCACGTATTGCAGGTCGTACCGATGCTCCAGGATCGACAGTTCCATGGCGTCATGGGTGTAGGCCAAATCGTCAGGGCCGAGCCAGTTGGATTTGTAGTCGGCCACGTAATAACGGCCGTCGTGTTCGAAGGTCAGGTCGATAAAGCCCTTGAACATCCCGTTGAGCAACACCGGTTCGGCGGCAACCCGCGAGACGCCATTATGCGTGAACTGGCACACCAATTTGTCGAGGGCGAGCACGTCGACTTTGTGGCTGGCGAACCAGAATTCCATTTCGATCTGGTACTGCTGCAAGCTGCTCAGGGTGATGCGGTGGTTATCCACGGGCAGCGGCGTTTGCAACACATGCCCCAGCCAGCCACTGAGGGTGACGATCCAACCTTGCCAGTTACGGCGGTTGCAGCGCGCGCCCACAGCCTTTTCGATGGCCTCGGGTGTAACGTTGAAACCCTCCTCGCCCGCCCACTCCAACAGGCCGTGGAGGAAGGTGCCGGGGTTGGGACCGCGTGGGAAACGGTGAATATCGCCGCCGGACGCAGCCACTTCGCGCGGTGCGTCGGGGTCGAGGCGCTCGTCATCAAACAGCTTCTGGGCCTGTGGGCTTTCCGGTGCTTCCAGGCTGGCCGCGCTCATGCTGTCGCCAATGCGCAGCGCGCTGTAGGAGGCGATCCACCAGTTTTCGGCGGCCTTGCGCTTGGGCAGCAATGGCGCGAGCAAGGCGGCCTCGTTGCGTGGCGGGTAAAAAACCAGGTCTTGCGCTTCGGGCACGCAGGCGTAGTGGATGGCCGGGCAGCCTGCCTGCAAATCCAGCAGCCAGCGCGCCAAGCCCGCGGACTCGCCCAACGACGCGCCGCCGCCGAGCAGATACCCCAACGCGGACAGGTGCAACACGGAGCGGCTGTTATTGCCACGTTTGAGGTCGGCAATGCCAAGCCAGCAGGCGTGTTTGGCGCGGGTCAGTGCGACGTAGAACAAACGCAGGTCTTCGGCCAGGCGCTCATCATCGGCCTGAGCGATCAATTCGTCGGTCGGCCGCAGGCTGACGTGGGACTTGCCCTGTTCATCATGGTAGTGAAGGGGCAATCGGCTGCCGTCTACCGGCTTGGCCGAGCAGATGAAGGGCAGAAACACCAGGTCATATTCCAGGCCTTTGGACTTGTGGATGGTCACCACCTTGACCAGTTGCTCATCGCTTTCAAGGCGCAGAATCTGCTCTTCACCGGCTTGCGCCGACGACGCCAGGTGCTCGGCCAAATGACGGATCAACGCTTGTTCGCCATCCAGTTCCGAAGCCGCCTGTTGCAGCAATTCGCTGAGGTGCAACAGGTTGGTCAACACGCGTTCGCCGTCGCTGCGCGCGATCAGGGTTTGCGGCAGTTTGAAATCGTGCAGCAGCCGACGCAGCATCGGCAGCACGCCTTGGGTACGCCAAATCGCGCGGTAGCCACGGAACTGCATCACGCGGGTTTCCCACGCGAGTTCGTCCAGGTTCAGACGCTCCAGTTCAAGCAGTGGCAGGTTCAGGGTGACGCATGCCAGCGCGGCGCGCAGCGGGCGTTCTACATCAGGTTCGGCGCAGGCCTTGAGCCAGGCAAAAAGGTCATGCGCTTCCTGGGCGGCGAAGACTGAATCTTTATCGGACAGGTATACGCTGCGCACGCCACGCGCGGCCAATTCGCCGCGCACCGCTTGCGCCTCCTTGCCGTCGCGCACCAGAATCGCGATGTTTGACGGCAGCACGCCTTCCAAGTGCTGGTCCTTTACAAAACCGGCCGTGCCTCGCTGTCCGCCATTGAGCAGCTCGACGATCTGCGTGGCGCAGGCCGCCGCCAGTTGCTGACGATACACCGCGTTGGAAATCGGCTGATCGGTGGGCAGGTGCCAGAGGTTCATCGCCGGCAACGTCTGGCCATCGACCTGCAGGTGCTCCTTGCGGCCTTGCGATAACACTGGGTGGAACGGCACCGGGTTATCGCCCGTCGGCTCGCGGAACAGGAATGCGCCACGGCCTGTTTCGGCACGCTGGAACACATGGTTCACCGCCTCGACCATCGCATGGCTGGAGCGGTAGTTAGTGCCTAACGTGTGGTGGCGGCCAGTGGTTGATTGGCGCGCACGCAGGTAGGTGTAGATGTCGGCACCGCGGAAGGCATAGATCGCCTGCTTCGGGTCGCCGATCAGGAACAGGCCGCTGTCCGTGTGGTTTTCTTCGATGCGGTAGATGCTGTCGAAGATGCTGTACTGCACCGGGTCGGTGTCCTGGAATTCATCGATCAGGGCCACCGGGAACTGCTCGCGAATCACACTGGCAAGGCGTTCACCGCCGTCTGCCTGCAGCGCCGCATTCAGGCGGATCAGCATGTCGTCGAAGCCCATTTCGGCACGTCGGCGTTTTTCTTCTTCAAACCGTTTACCCACCCAATCGGCCGCATGTTGCAACACGGCGGCATCGGGGGTTGGCAACGCGTCCAGGCTGGCTTTGAGGCTGGCCATCGCGTCGATGCCCGGGTGATGCGGCGGGTCGCCCTTCCAGGCTTCGGCCATGCCATCGGGCGTGAGGCGGCTGAAGCCGGTGCCGATGTCGAGTTGTTCGAGGGTGTCATCCGCGGCCCAGTCGCTGATTTTTTCGAACCAGGGCTCGAAGTAACGCGCCTGCATCTTGCGACCGTCGACGGCTTTGGCGGCGACGGCTTGCAGGCAGATGTCACGCAGTTCGACAGCCCATTGCTGCCAGGGCGCCTTGAGGTTTACCAATGCTTCACGGCGTTCTTGCAGGCACGCATTGATCAGCTCGGCGGGCTCGCGCGCATCAAGCGCCGGCCGTTCGCTGCCGAACAGCGCACGCACGCGCGGCATCAGCGCAGCGGGGCCGCTCCAGTTGTTGCGCACCCAGTTGAGCGCGTCGTCGTGCATCGGGTAGCAGAACAGCCGCCAGTAATCGCGCAGTACTTCGCCAAGCAGGTCGCTGTGATCAGTTTCCAGGGTTTGGGTGAACAGGCTGCCGCTGTCGAATGCGTGTTCGCGCAGCATCCGTTGGCACCAACTGTGGATGGTCGAGACGGCGGCTTCGTCCATCCATTGCGCGGCGATGTCGAGGCGGTTGGCACACGCGGGCCATTGTTCTGGCGGGTATTGATCGCGCAGCTCAGCGATCAGCGCGTCAGGTTGCCCGATTTCATCGCGAAAGAACCGCGCGGCTTCGGCCAGGCGGATGCGGATGCGTTCGCGCAGCTCTTTGGTGGCGGCATCGGTGAAGGTCACCACGAGGATTTGCGGCGGCAACAGTTCGCGGTCAAAGCCGGTTTCTGCGCCACCGTGGCCGAGTACCAGGCGCAGGTACAGGGCGGAAATGGTGAAGGTTTTGCCGGTGCCGGCGCTGGCTTCAATCAGCTGGCTGCCTTTTAGCGGGAAAGCCAGGGCCAAAGGTTTGCTGCTCATGCGCTGGCCTCCTCGCTGCTGAGTGATCGCCATGGCGCGTTGATCAGCGGGCGATACAGGGTTTCGCACCAGCCTTCGAATTCTTCGCTGGCCACCAGCGCAGCGTAGTCGGGGAACTGTCGGGTAAGTGGCGGGGTTTCGCGGCGTTCGCCATCAGTGGTCAGGCCGTCGCCTTCGTAGGCTTTACTCGCGGCAGCCTGGGCCTTGGCGGGGTCGGTTTGGCCGAGCCAGGCAAAGGCTGTTTTGACCGCCACCGGCAGCGGTTTGCGCATGCCGAGTTGCCAGGCCAACAGCAGGTTACCGAGTATTTCCTGGGCGGCGGTTTTTTCCAACGGTGCCAGTAGCAAAGTATCGTCGCTCGCGACCAAACCGGTACTCAGCGGCAAACCGCACGCGCAGGCCACCACGTGATTGACCCAGGGACGAATCAGCCGATGCCATTTGCGCGTCTTGATCGAACCGATGCTGTTGGGGATGGTGGTCACGCTTAACAAGCCGCCATCACTGCGCCGATGCAGGCCGCCGACCCAGCCTTCCAAGTGAATACCGTGGTGCTCAAAATTGATCGGTTCGGCCGCCGTTTGTGGCGTGGGCCAGAGCGCCAGTAATTGTTGGTAACGGTGCACTAGATCGGGCAATGGCTCGACCAATTCGTTGCGCAGGCATTCGCCGAAACCGACCATGGGCAGCAAGCCGCTGCCTTGCAGGCGCAGGGCCTGAGCATGCAGGGCCTGGTCGACATGATCCGGTTGGCTGAGTGCGGCGTTGAGTAAGCTATCGCTGAGGCTGTAGCGTTGCAGCGCGTCGAGCACGAACGGTTCTTCATCGGCCAGCGGTACTTCGGCGGCTTCAAAGAACACTTTCAGACGCTGGCTGAAGAAGTGTTTAACCGGGTTACGCAGGAAGTCCTGCAATTGGCCGAGGCTCAGCGGTTCATCTTGTTGATGCGCCGGCAATTCTTCCTGGTTCAAGAGGCCGCCGGGCGTTTGGTGCAGCAACTGCCATTCGCGGGCGTAGCTGAACAGCGCGTCACCTTCGTGAAAGTAGCGCGCGCTGAAAGGCTGGAGCGGGTGCTCCTGGGTCATCGCATCGATTAGCGCTGTGTCTGGTTGTGCGCTGTGCCAGCCGCTGGCGATATGGTCACGCAATTGGCCGATCAAAACCGAGGCCGGGCGCTCGCTGTTGTCGCGAATGCTGCGGCCCACCCAACTGATATAGAGTTGGTCGCGGGCTGACAGCAGCGCCTCAAGCAGCAGGTAGCGGTCGTCTTCACGGCGTGAACGGTCGCCGGGGCGGTAGTCGCTGCCCATCAAGTCAAAGTCCAGCGGCGGTTGGGCACGCGGGTAGTCACCGTCGTTCATGCCGAGCAGGCAAACCAGCTTGAACGGGATCGCACGCATGGGCATCAGCGTGCAAAAATTGACCGCCCCGGCGAGGAAACGCTGGGACAGGCGGCCTTGGTCCAGGCCGGCTAACCACGCTTCACGGACTACGGTAAGCGGTAACTCGTCCTGCAGGCCGACGGACTCACACGTTTCCAGCCAATCTTCTCTGAGCTGTTCGAGCTGGCTCAGCAGGTAGTCGTCGTGTTCGCTGCTCGCGAGGAAGAACAACTGCATCAAGCGTTGCAGGCGCTCGCCCCATTCCTGTGGCGCGGCCGGTTGTGACAAGGCGTGATGGGCGTCGTTCAGCGCATCGAGCAACGCAACCAGCGGGCCAATCAAGGCGGCGTCGAGGCCACCTATTTCGTCGTAAGGCTCTATACCGTCACACGCGACGCCGGTGCCGACTGCGTAACCCAAGAGCATGCGGCGCAGGCCGAATCGCCAACTGTTTTGTTCCAGCTCTTTCGGTAAACCCAAGCCCGCACGTTGCTCGGCGTTGAGGCCCCAGCGGATGCCGGCGCCTTCGATCCAGCGATGCAGTGTGGGCAGGTCGCGTTCTTTGATGGCGAAACGTTCACGCAGGGCCGGAACGTCGAGCAGGTCGAGAATTTCGCTGACCGGGAAGCGGCTGTCGGGCAGCTTTAGCAGATGCTCGACGGCGATCAGCAGTGGGTCGCGGCCACGCTGGCCTTGGTCGGTCAGGGTGAACGGGATGAAGCGTGGCTCGTTTCGCTCAAGCTGTCCGAACACGGCGCGGATGTGCGGCGCGTAGCTGTCAACGTCAGGCACCATGACGATGATGTCGCGGGGGCGCAGCGCAGGGTCCGCACTGAAGCGTTGCAGCAACTGGTCGTGGAGTATTTCTACTTCACGTTGTGCGCTATGGGCGATGTGGAAGCGAATCGACGTATCGCGTTGCAGGTCGACAGCGGGCCAAAACTCACGAGTTTCATTGAGGGGGCGCAGCTCGAGAATATCGTTTTGCAACTGGTTGAGCAGCGTGGTGGGTTCGCTGTCACTGAACAGGTCGATTCGACCATCACTAAACGCTGCGCGGTAGCTGTTGGGATCGTCATAACTGTCGAGCAGGCTGATGTAGTCACGGCCCTGTTTACCCCAGGCGGCCAACAGCGGGTGAGCATGCTGATGCAGGGTTTGCGGGTCGATGGTGACGGGCATGCCAGCCTTGCGCGCTTGGCGTTTGTACTCGTTACGCAGCAGGTCTTTGTCGGCGACAATGTCGGACCAGTGGTGACGGCAAGGGTTGTGCACACACAGCAGCACTTGGCTGAAGCGTGCCAGGCCGGCGAGTGCTTCCAGTGCCTGGGCGGACAAGGATGAAATGCCGAAAACGATCACGCGGGAAGGCAAGCCCGCAGGCGCTTGCTCAAGCGTATTGATGCGTTCGATAAAGCGCTGGTGAACGCCGGCGCGACTTTCGGCCATGCCTTCTTCACCCACATCCAAAAGAAGTGCGCGCCAGAGCTCAGCCTGCCAGCAGTTCGCGGGGTTCAGCGGCTTGGATTCGCCCCGCCCGTTGCGCAGTTGGTGGCGGCCAGCGGCCCAATCTTCCAGCCAATCGGCACGGTATACCTGGTATTGGTCGAACAAGTCAGCCAAACGCTCGGCGAGTTGGTAGCGTTTACGCAGGTCAGTGTCGTGGGTGAGGAAACGTTGCAGCGGCTCAAAGTGCGGTTGGTCGATGAGCTGGGGTAGCAGGCGCATCAGGCGCCACGTCAGTGGGGCTTTATCGAGCAGGGACTTGGGCGGGATTTGGTCACGGCCCAAGACCATACGATAGAGCTGCCACATAAAGCTGCCGGGAAGTTGCACATCGATTGCCGCAGCAATGCCGCAGCCACCCATATCATCTGCTTCCGGGTCTTCGGCCAAGGCTAACTTGAGCCATTGGGCGATGCCGTTGCTTTGTACCAGAGCGATTTCATTTTCCAGGGGCGCGAGCGGATAACGCCGCATCCAACTGACGACCAGGCTGCGCAGCTCATCCAGGCGGTTGCCGTGAACCACCATGAATCCAGCACTGAGGGACGTCGCATACGGCATAACGGCTTCCTTGGGAAAACCAAAATCGAGGGATCGACTTTAGCATTGAAGGCGGCGTGGGCGGTCTTGGGATGAAAGAACTGTGCACATTTGTCTCGTGCGCTGCGGTGGGCCAAGCAAGCTGCACAGGTTTCCGACCGCCCAAAACAAAACCCCTGTTTGCGTTAGCAAACAGGGGTTCTGGAATTTAATCTTGACGATGACCTACTCTCACATGGGGAAACCCCACACTACCATCGGCGATGCATCGTTTCACTACTGAGTTCGGGATGGGATCAGGTGGTTCCAATGCTCTATGGTCGTCAAGAAATTCGGGTACTGAGTCGTGGCCTGATGGCCTCGCTTCAGCAAATTGGGTATGTGATAGCTTTCGGTGTTTTGTGAGATCGAACTTTCGGTTCTATCGTCTTCACACACCGCAATCTGGTGCTCGTCAGAGCAAGCAAATTGCTTGGGTGTTATATGGTCAAGCCTCACGGGCAATTAGTATTGGTTAGCTCAACGCCTCACAGCGCTTACACACCCAACCTATCAACGTCGTAGTCTTCGAACGGCCCTTTAGGGAACTCAAGGTTCCAGTGAGATCTCATCTTGAGGCTAGTTTCCCGCTTAGATGCTTTCAGCG
>NZ_VUAZ01000122.1 GCF_009296165.1 Pseudomonas kitaguniensis
AAGCCCCCTCCCACAGTTTTTCTGCACCAGCCCTGAATTTTGTCCTGCATAAGCCCTGCACAGGTCCTGGATGAGCCTTGGATGAGCCCTGCATGATCCCTGCACAGGGCGCGTAACGGGCAGGCTGTTAGCGGGCGGCGCCGAGCTGGCCTTTGGCGTCGGAGAAGACGATTTCGACGCGGCGGTTCTGCGCGCGGCCACGTTCGGAGGCGTTGGCTTCTACCGGGTATTGGTCGCCATAACCTTCGACCTGAATGCGCTTATCGTCGACCCCCAGGTCCATCAGCACGTCGGCCACAGACTGTGCGCGGTCACGTGACAGTTTGAGGTTTTCCTGCTCGCCACCGGTGTTGTCGGTGTAGCCCTCGATGCGCACCACGCGCTTGGGGTTGAGTTGCAGGAACTGCACGATTTTCAACACGGTGCGGTTGGCCGAGTTTTGCAACTGCGCTTCACCGGAGTCGAACAACACATCGCCCAGCGTCATCACCAGGCCGCGATCGGTTTGTGTGGTGGTCAGGCTGGCGATTTGGTCTTCGAGCCATTTGCCCTGCTGTTGCACACTGGCCAGCTTGTTTTCACGCAGGGCCAGTTGCAGGCGCTGACGCTCCAGTTCGAGCTGGCTGCCGCGCTCTGCATTCAAGCCCTGCTGGGTATGTTCGCGGGCAATCGCACTGTAACGCTGGCTCAGGTAGGCGTAATGCACCACGTCGGCGCCGCTGCCCCAATAGCTCGACAGCCGGTCGGCACGCGCCAGCGACTCACCGGCGCGAATCACATCCTTGGGCGCGAAACGCAGCACGTTGGCGTCTTCCTTGACCTTCTGAAAATCACTGCCGGCCTGCTGCAACGCTTGCTCACTGTTCGGCTGGCTGGCGCAACCGCCCAACGCCGCGCTGCCCAACAGCACAGCACAGCTCACACCACGCATGATCGGGCTCATTGCGCTTCTCCCAACTGCAATTGCTTGCGCAGGCGAGTGATGCGCGTGTTGAGCACGTTGAGTTGTTCCTGGCTCTTGCGGGTCAGCACTTGGGCTTCGGCGAGGCGCGCGTCCAACTCGGCTTGTTCGGCCTGCATGCGCGCGTGCTTGTAGGATTGGTCGGCCATGTCGGCCTTGGCCTTGGCGAACTTGTCTTCGGCCAGCTTCAGTTCAGGCGATTCGTCGGTGCTGGCACCCACCGCGTTGGCTTGCTCCAGCGCTTGCTGGGTCAGGCGTACTTGTTCATTCGGCGCAGGATCGGCTGCACATCCCGCCAGAGCGACAACGGCGAGGGCCGCGAAAAGAGGTCGAAGAGTCACTGTAAATCCTTACTTTGCTGGGGTGCCGACGGGTTGCTGCAATTGCGCCTTCCAGCGCTCGAGGTTGCGCTGCGTTGCCGCTTGCGCCACACCGGACGCGTGCAATTCTGTCATCTTTTTCGCCAACTGTCCGCGCAGCCACGGATCGTTGCAGGCCGAGTTGTGCGAAATCGCCAGGTACAAACCGGGCTGATCGACCGGCACGTCGCGCGCGATCAGGTCGTTGCTCATGCCCAGCGTCTGGGCCATGGCCATGCCGGAATAACGCCCGGCCAGCACGTAGTCGACCTCCCCCAGCAGCAGTTTCTGAAAGGCCGGCGTCAAGCTGGGCAGGCGTTGCAGGCTCAACTGCTGGCTGGCAAAGGTTTCAAAATCGGCACTCAAGCGGGCACGCTCCGAGACCGCGCCCTTATGCCCATGCAGGTCGGCGGCCGTGGTGTAGGCCAACGGCGAATCCTTGCGGGTCCATACCCGGTAATCAATCTGCATCAGCGCCGGGTGAATGTAGTCGAGGGTGTCCAGCTCGCCGAGGTTCAGCGGCGCATCGGCGAGAATATCCATGCGCCCGCTGCGCACTTCATCCAGCGCCAGGGAGCGTTTGCCGCCGTAAAGCAGGTCGATTTTCAACCCGAGCTCGCTGGCAATTTGTTGCAACACATCCGCAGTGGCGCCGATCAGGTGCGTCGGGTCTTGCGGGTCACGCCACAACAGCGGCGGCGCGTCGGGGCTGCCGGTGATCACCAGGCGCTCACATTTGCCGGCGGCCAGCGTAACGCTTGGCAGCAGCGTGAGGCCCAGCAGTACGGCCCACGGGCGCAGTTGCATGGCGGTCTCTCCCGAAATCAAAAAAGTGTGCAAAAAAAAGCCCGGTCCAAAGACCGGGCTCTTTATAAGTGAAGCGACTGGATTAGACCAGCTTCTCCAACTCAGGAACGGCTTCGAACAAGTCCGCCACCAGGCCGTAATCGGCTACCTGGAAGATCGGCGCTTCTTCGTCCTTGTTGATCGCGACGATCACTTTGGAGTCTTTCATGCCGGCCAAGTGCTGGATCGCGCCGGAAATACCGACGGCGATGTACAGCTGTGGCGCAACGATTTTGCCGGTCTGGCCGACCTGCATGTCGTTGGGTACAAAACCTGCGTCGACGGCAGCACGCGAAGCGCCGACCGCAGCGCCCAGCTTGTCGGCCAGGGCGTACAGGTGCTTGAAGTTGTCACCGTTCTGCATGCCACGCCCGCCGGAGACGACGATCTTGGCAGCGGTCAGCTCAGGTCGGTCCGACTTGGCCAGCTCTTCGCCGACAAAGCTGGAAGTGCCAGCGTCGTGGGCAGCGGCGACGGCTTCAACGGCAGCCGAACCACCTTCAGCGGCAACCGGGTCGAAACCGGTAGCACGCACGGTGATGACTTTGATCGCGGCAGTCGATTGCACGGTGGCAATCGCGTTACCGGCGTAGATTGGGCGCTTGAAGGTGTCAGCGCTTTCTACCGAAACGATCTCGGAGATCTGGTCAACGTCCAACTGCGCAGCAACGCGTGGCAGGATGTTTTTGCCGTTGGAGGTAGCGGCAGCCAGAATGTGGCTGTAGCCAGCACCCAACTCTGCTACCAGCGGGGCAACGTTTTCCGGCAACTGGTGAGCGTAGGCGGCGTTGTCGGCGGCCAGTACTTTGCTCACACCGGCAATTTTTGCAGCGGCGTCAGCCACGGCGCCAACATCTTGGCCAGCAACCAGCACGTGGATGTCGCCGCCGATTTTAGCGGCAGCGGCCACGGTGTTCAGGGTGGCCGGGGCCAGCACCTTGTTATCGTGTTCGGCGATTACGAGGATAGTCATGATTAGATCACCTTCGCTTCGTTTTTCAGTTTCTCGACCAGTTCAGCCACCGACTTGACCTTGATGCCTGCGCTGCGTGCAGCCGGCGCTTCAACTTTTACGGTCTTGTTGGTGGAGGCGGTGGAAACGCCCAAAGCATCCGGAGTCAGCATTTCGAGAGGCTTCTTCTTGGCTTTCATGATGTTTGGCAGGGACGCGTAGCGCGGCTCGTTCAAACGCAGGTCGGTGGTGACGATGGCCGGCAGTTTCAGCGAAACTGTCTGCGCGCCGCCGTCGATTTCACGGGTCACCGCCACGCTGTCGCCGCTCACTTCAACTTTCGACGCGAAGGTGCCCTGGCCGTAACCGGTCAGTGCAGCCAGCATTTGGCCGGTCTGGTTGTTGTCGCTGTCGATCGCTTGTTTGCCAAGGATCACCAGCTGAGGCTGTTCCTTGTCGACAACCGCTTTGAGCAACTTGGCCACGGCCAGTGAGGTCAGTTCTTCAGCGGACTCAACCAGGATGGCGCGGTCGGCGCCCAATGCCAAGGCGGTACGCAACTGCTCTTGAGCAGTGGCAGGGCCGATGGAAACCACGACGATTTCAGTCGCCACGCCTTTCTCTTTCAGGCGTACGGCTTCTTCCACAGCGATTTCGCAGAAAGGGTTCATCGACATCTTGACGTTAGCGAGGTCGACGCCGGAATTGTCCGCCTTGACGCGAACTTTCACGTTGTAATCGACAACGCGTTTGACAGCTACAAGAACCTTCATGGATTCCTCGTTACTCTCCGGTGAAAAGAAAGTCGCCTAGGCGAACCTGGCGGTTGATGCTCATCGGCACACAAGGGCACCTCCAAAAAAACCGCGGCGGGTGGCCTTGCTCACGGGAAGTGATGACCGTTCGTCAGTGGTGACTGAGAGGTCATTCTTTATCGCGGCGTGTAAACTGCGCGCCATCAATTAAACGCGCGTGACCTGTTTTGCCATTGCCGTGCTTTTGGACGTGCTCTTGAAACCTGCGGTATGCCTACGGTATGCGCAAAACCGACCGTATATTGACCGGAACGCCTATTCTGGTCAATACGCCAAAATAGCCCGTCATAAGCCGCGTTGCTTTGATTTACCTAGCCTGCGGCCAATTCAAACAAACGTTTGTATTGGACGCTGACAGTGGTGTAGATATAATGCTCCACCTAGAGAGAAAGGTGGGTCATCGCCTGCCCCGGATGCAGCGATGACGGACACAACACCGAACCTCCACCCATTAGAAAAAAAGCCTGTTGAGCCTTGAGTAGGAGATAGCCTGTGGAACGCGAATACATGGAATTCGACGTGGTCATCGTCGGCGCTGGCCCGGCAGGCCTGTCTGCCGCCTGCCGACTGAAGCAGAAGGCCGCCGAAGCCGGTAAAGAAATCAGCGTCTGCGTGGTCGAGAAAGGCTCCGAAGTCGGCGCACACATCCTCTCCGGTGCCGTGTTTGAACCGCGCGCCCTGAACGAACTGTTCCCGGACTGGCAAGCACTCGGCGCCCCGCTCAACACGCCCGTGGTGCGCGATGACATTTATGTACTGCGCAGCGCTGACGCCTTCACCAAGGTGCCTGAGTTTTTTGTGCCCAAGACCATGCACAACGAAGGCAACTACATTATTTCCCTGGGCAACCTGTGCCGCTGGCTGGCCCAGCAGGCCGAGAACCTCGGCGTCGAAATTTACCCGGGCTTCGCCGCCCAGGAAGCCTTGTTCGACGAGAACGGCGTGGTGCGCGGGATCATCACCGGCGACCTCGGCGTCGACCGCGAAGGCAATCCAAAAGAAGGCCTGTATACCCCCGGCATGGAACTGCGCGGCAAGTACACGCTGTTCGCCGAAGGTTGCCGTGGGCACATCGGCAAGCAACTGATCGAGCGCTTCAACCTCGCCAGCGACGCAGACGCCCAACACTACGGCATCGGCCTGAAGGAAATCTGGGAAATCGACCCAGCCAAGCACCAACCCGGCCTGGTGGTGCACACCGCCGGTTGGCCGCTGGACATCATGGGCAACGAAAACACCGGTGGCTCGTTCCTGTATCACCTGGAAAACAACCAGGTGGTGGTCGGCCTGATCGTCGACCTGTCCTACAGCAACACCTTTTTGTCGCCGTTCGATGAGTTCCAGCGCCTCAAGCATCACCCGGTGCTGGCCCAATACCTGGAAGGCGGCAAGCGCATCAGCTATGGCGCCCGTGCCATCTGCAAAGGCGGCCTGAACTCGCTGCCGAAGATGGTCTTCAACGGCGGCGCGCTGATCGGTTGCGACCTCGGCACCCTGAACTTCGCCAAGATCAAAGGCAGCCACACCGCGATGAAGTCCGGCATGCTCGCCGCCGACGCCGTGGCCGACCGCCTGCTTGCAGACTCCGAAGGCGGTGATGAACTGACCCATTACGTCGACAGCTTCAAAGCCAGCTGGCTCTACGAAGAACTGTTCGCCAGCCGCAATTTCGGCCCGGCCGTGCACAAGTTCGGCGCGATCATCGGCGGTGGTTTCAACTGGTTCGACCAGAACATCCTCGGCGGCAAAATGCCGTTTACTCTGCACGACACCAAGCCGGATTACGCGTGCCTCAAGCTGGCCAAAGACAGCCAGAAGATCAACTACCCCAAACCTGACGGCAAGCTGAGCTTCGACAAGCTGAGTTCGGTGTTCATCTCCGGCACCAACCACGAAGAAGAGCAACCGTGCCACTTGAAGTTGAAAGACCCGAGCATCCCGATCGGCACCAACTTGCCGCTTTATGATGAACCGGCGCAGCGCTACTGCCCGGCCGGTGTGTATGAAGTGGTCACCAAGGAAGACGGCGAGAAGCGCTTCCAGATCAACGCCCAGAACTGCGTGCACTGCAAGACCTGTGACATCAAGGACCCTTCGCAGAACATCACGTGGGTAACACCGGAAGGCTCGGGCGGGCCGACCTACCCGAATATGTAAGGCTGGTGGTTAAACAAAAGGCTCCCGAATGGGAGCCTTTTTTTTGTGCCCTGCATCGATCAAATACAGATCATTTTGTTAGATTCATGAGTAGGCGACGACAACGGTCAATTTCGCATCACCTAATCATCTCATCACCTAACGTCAGCCCTCCTCCCGTCATTAGATTCAAAAATTCGCCATAAAATATTAAATATTTATTAATAAAATCGTAACAACGCACACATAAATTTTACATACACAAACAACTCAAAACATTTAACAAGCATATCTAAAATAAGAAGTAGGCGGATGTTGGAGCAAAAAAACTCTGCACTTTCAAAAAATCATAGCGCAACAAACGCCACCTGTAAAATTGTATAAACAGACATGTCCATTGACAAACATTCCAGCTTGGATAAATGATCTGCCAGAGATTTATTTGTTATATCCGCAGAATCGCCAGCCTTCTCTACTTTCCACAATAAACGCCTACTGCATAAAAAACTCTATTCCATTTATTAGCGCGGGATACCTTAATGACATCTCTACTGACGGCTCCTCCTACTTCCAGGAAGCTTACCATCGTTTAATCAAAGAGTTGGATTACATGACCAAACACTGAAAGTTGAAATTCAAGATTTCTCTCAAAACGCTGAGTGCACAGCATGCCGACCTCTATATTTCTGATTCACTTCGTAGGCATAGCGGCAGCATGCGTGAGAATGCTGATAGGCGCCTTTTCAGTCATTTACTTGCTGGGCAAAGGCGTGTCGCTGACAGAGATTGGTTTACTCAAGTCTTTTCAAGCAGTGGTTATTGTTTTTATCGACATACCGCTGTCATATCTATCGGATAGATACAGCCGAAAATTCTCGATTTCGCTCAGTCTATTCTGCGCTGCGATCTGGTTGATAACGACAGGATTGAGCCACACGTTTATGGGCTTTATCGTGGCTGAATTCTTTAATGCGCTTTCACTTGGCCTGATTTCAGGCACCTTCAGTGCCTATTTATTTGATGCAAGCCAGAGAGAAAAACCTGGATCAACAGCAGCGAAAATTCTAGCGAGTTATCAGAAAAATCAATTTTTCTTCATGGGTATTTTTTCACTATGCGGCGTTTTTTTGTACAACCTCAATGAACGCCTGGCATGGTTCGTCGCAGGCGGCCTAATGCTCGGAGTCTGGACAGTTTCACTGTATCTGCCCAAAGATGTGAAGTCGCAGAAATCCTCACCCCTCTCCCTAAGCGTATTTTTTTCAGAGGTATCAGGCCTGCTAGGGCAAGACTCAAAGGTCAATAGATTGTTAGTGCTTTGGGTGCTGGCATATGGAGTATCTCTACAGTCTTTAATACAATTCTGGCAGCCCTTGGTCACCTACACATCGACTATTTTTTCTCACTCTACGATTTTAGGGTTTGTATTTTTCGCCATTTTGATGGCACAGGCGCTTTCGGGTAAACTCGTGCAATCTCTGCATGAGAGTGAAGCTTTAGATCGCATTGCTTTGCTGTCTATAGCGCTATCAATCACATTAATGATATTGAGCGCTGACTACACCTTCTTATCCATCCCGTACTTGGTCACCTGCTTTTTTTCAGTCAGTTTATTAAGCGCCTTAGGATTAGCCGCAATCATTCAACGCTCACCCTCACACTTAAGATCAACCTATTTATCAATGCTATCAACCTTCGGCAAACTTTTGATGCTAATAACCATGCCAATCATTGCCTATGTTATGGAAAACAGCGGCGCCTGGATTTTTATTGGAATGATGGCGGTATGCGCTTGTAGCGTACGCTGGCTATTTCATCAAAAAAAACCGGCTGAAATAGCTGTTCAATAGCGCGCAACAGCGGTACCCCATCATTTAATGCCACGAGACGGTCTTTCCAGCGGGCTAAATACGTCAGCGCGGTCAGGCCCTGTTTAGGCAGGCGGCGCCTAAGCAGCGCGCTCTTCGCCGGGGTTGCGCAGGAAGTAACGTTTGTATTCGCGGCTGAACTGCGACGTACTCTGGTACCCGACGCTGTGTGCCGCCTGTGCCACGCTCATGCTTTCTGCCAACAATAACTTCTGCGCCTTGAGCAAACGCAAACGCTTGAGGTACTGCACCGGCGACAACAAGGTGCAGCGCTTGAAATGCTCGTGAAAGGTCGATGCACTCATGTGCGCATAACCCGCGAGGGTTTCGATGTTCAACGGCTCGGCGTAATGCGCGTGCAGGTGGTTCAACGAGGTGGCGATGCGCGAAAACTGCCCCTGCTGCTCCACCAATGCACGCAGCACATCCGCCTGTGGCCCGCGCAAGGCGGTGAACAACAATTCGCGCACCCGCGCCGGGCCCATGATCCGGCTTTCCAGCGGATCGTGCAGGCACTGCAACAGCCGCTCCACGCAGCCGCGCATGGCATTGTCGAGCACCACCGAGCTCATCGATTCAAGGGTCTGCGCTGCGGGCGGCGGGCCTGCCTGAATGCCCATCGCCATGACCAATTCGCCCAGCACCGCGCGGTCAATCCCCACCGCCACGCCATACAGCGGAGCATTAGGCATGGCAAAAGTCTCGCACTCAAAGGGCACCGGCATCGCCTGGATCAAGTAATGCCCCGCGCCATACTCCAGCGTGCGCTGGCCCAAATACGCCACTTTACTGCCTTGGGCGATGATCATCAGGCTGGGTTCGTAAATCTGCGGCCCACGGGCGACGTTGCAACTGGCGCGCAAAACTTGAACCCCCGGCAGGCTGGTCGGGGAAAACCCGTCGCGAGGCGTAAGCCCCTTGACCAAGGAAACCAGGGTGGCGTTGGCGTCGAGATGGCGGGTCAACAACATAAAAGCAGTTCTCGTAAGTTTTCAAATCGCAGCGCCTGCAAGCTTAAAGCTTCAAGCTGCAGGGAGCGCGCTCAGTGTATAGCTTGCAGCTTAAGGCTTGACACTTTTGGCTGCCCTTCGGAGCTTTAGGCATGAGACTCGGAGCAATCGCCATGGCCGCATCCACCCTCGGCGCGGAGAATGCACCGCCTCTGTGATCATTTTCATTTGCGAGGTTTCCCCATGTATACCGCCATCGGTTATGCCGCCAAGTCGGCTACCACTCCCCTCGCCCCCATGTCGTTCGAACGCCGCAGCCCGCGCGCCGATGACGTGGCCATCGAAATCATGTACTGCGGCGTGTGCCACTCCGACATTCACCAGGCGCGCAACGAGTGGGGCATCGCTGTATACCCGCTGATGCCCGGCCACGAAATTGTCGGCAAAGTTACCGCCGTCGGCGCCAACGTCACCGCGCACAAAATCGGCGACCTGGTCGGCGTAGGCTGCATGGTTGACTCATGCCGCACGTGCGACGCCTGCCACGCGGACCTTGAGCAATATTGCCTCGAAGGCCCGACCATGACCTACGCCACCCCGGACCGTGTGGATGGCAGCAACACCATGGGCGGCTACTCCGACAGCATCGTGGTCAGCGAACACTTCGTGGTGAAGATCCCGGCCAAGCTCGACCTGGCCAGCGCTGCGCCGATCCTGTGCGCGGGCATCACCACTTACTCGCCGCTCAAGCACTACGGCGTGAAGCCTGGCGATAAAGTCGGCATCCTCGGCATGGGTGGCCTGGGCCACATGGGCATCAAGTTTGCCAAGGCCATGGGCGCTGAAGTCACGCTGTTCACGCGCTCCGCGAGCAAGGCTGAAGAAGGCATGCGCCAGGGCGCCGATCACGTGATCGTGTCGACCAACGCCGAGCAAATGCGCGATGCTGCCGGGTATTTCGACTTCCTGCTGGACACCATTCCGGTGCAGCACGACCTGAACCCCTACCTCGACGTGCTGCGCTTTGACGGCGTGCATATTCTGGTCGGTTTGATCGAGCCGGTAGACCCGCCGGTCAACGCTGCCAAGCTGGTATTGGGCCGTAAAGTGTTGGCAGGCTCCTTGATCGGTGGCATTGCAGAAACCCAGGAAGTCCTGGATTTCTGCGCCGAGCACGGCATCACCTGCGACATCGAAATGCTCGACATCCGCGAGATCAACGAGGCTTACACCCGCATGATCGCCGGCGATGTGAAGTACCGCTTTGTCATCGACATGGCGACCTTGAAGGCCTGATCAGGCCTTCGCGCCCAACTCCGCCGACAGCCGGGCTGCGACCTGTTTGATCACGGGGATCAGCTCGGCCATTTTGCTCAGCGGCATGTAGGGCACGGTACTGGCGATGCTGATGCCGGCGACGATTCGCCGGCTGGCATCGCGCACCGGTGCTGCCACACAACGGATCGACGGTTCGTTGTCTTCCAGATCGAACGCATACCCGCCCTCTGCGTATTCGCGCATGCGCTGCTCGAACTGCGCCCACGATTGCTCCGGGTGCTGCGGCCACTGCAGGCTTTTTCCGCCCGCAGGCAGGCTGACGTCGTACAGCCGCTGCCACTCCTCAACCGAATCATCCAACAGCAACGCCTTGCCGATACCGGTACGCGCCAGCGGCATGCGATGGCCAACCCGCGAGCGCATTTCCGGGCCATTACGGCCGGGATTTTTGTGCAGGTAGAGCACGTCGTCGTATTCGCGAATCGCCAAGTGGATGGTGTCGCCGGTCAGCGCTGAAAGCTCATCCAGATACGGGATGGCCAAGGTCACCAGCGGCAACTCATCGCGCGCCTGAAACCCCAGCTCGATCAGCTTCGGCCCGAGCAGGTAACCGACTTGCGGCACCACGCGCAAATAACGCTCATCCACCAGGCAACTGGCCAAGCGGTGGGTGGTGCTGCGGGTGGTGCCGATGCGCCGGGCAATCTCTTTCAGATCGCGCGCACCCGCCGCCACCGCTTGCACCACGCCCAGGCCACGCAGCAGGGTTTGGGTGCCGGTGGGCGCGGCGTCTTTGACGGGGATGTGGGCGTTTTCCTGCATATCGAGCCTATTGGGAAGTACGAAAACGGCGCCATTATGGCAAATACCGAACCTCAATACAGCGCAGATCCTAATGTGGGAGGGGGCTTGCTCCCGATAGCGGTGTGTCAGTGTGCACATCTGTCTCTGATAGACCGCCATCGGGAGCAAGCCCCCTCCCACAAGGGACTGTGGTGTTCTTGTTAGCGCTGCTTCATGCGGTCGATGATCACCGCCAGCAACAGGATCGAACCGCGGATCACGTACTGGTAAAAGGTGTCGATATTCTTCAGGTTCATCGCGTTCTCGATGATCGCCAGAATCAGCACCCCGGCGATCACATGGCGGATCATGCCGATGCCGCCGCTCAGCGACACCCCGCCGAGCACGCAAGCCGAGATCACCGTCAGCTCAAAGCCCTGGCCGATCATCGGCTGGCCCGAGGTCATGCGCGAGGCGAGGATCACCCCGGCCAAGGCACCGATCAAACCGTGCACGGCAAAAATGATGATCTTGGTGCGGTCGACATTCACCCCGGCGAGCAACGCCGCTTCCTGGTTACCGCCGATGGCCATGGTGTTGCGCCCGTAGGTGGTGTAGTTGAGCAGCCAGCCGAAGAACATGAAGCACAGCACGGTGATGATAATCGGCACCGGCACGCCCAGCAGTTGGCCGTTGCCGAACACGAAGAACCGCTCGTCCATCACGCCAACGGCTTTGCCGTTGGAGAAGATGTAGGCCAGGCCTCGTACGATCTGCATGGTCGCCAAGGTCGCGATCAACGCATTAATGCGCAGCTTGGCAATCACGATGCCGTTGATCAGCCCCACCACCAGGCCCATGGCCAACGCCGCCGAGACGCCGAGCACCACGCTGTCGGTGTCGCGAATAACAATGCCCGCCACTACGCCGGAGCAGGCAATGACCGAGCCTACCGACAAGTCGAAGTGCCCCGACGCCAGGCAAAACAACATGGTGCAGGCGGCGATGCCCACCGTTGAAATAGCCAGGCCAAGGCCGCGCATGTTCAGCGGTGAGAGGAAGTTGTCGATAAACACTGCGCTGAGCACGAAGATGCCCAACGCGGCGAGCAACATCACCCAATCATCAAGAAACTTGCGCTGGTTAAAACCCGACCAAACGCTTTTTGTAGTTTTTATTTGCGACATCATTCACCTCGAATTCTTCAAGCCCGCGTACGCGGAAGTGCCAATTGCAATAGCCGTGCTTCATCCGCTTGATCGCGGTTCAACTCGCCGGTCAGGGCGCCTTCACTCATCACCAGAATGCGGTCGGAGATGCCCATCACTTCCATCAAGTCGCTGGACACCACGATCACCGCAATGCCGCTGGCCGCCAGGTTATGAATGATTTGGTAGATCTCCGACTTGGCGCCGATGTCGATGCCGCGCGTGGGTTCGTCCAACAGCAACACTTTCATCGGCATCGACAGCCAGCGACCGAGAATGGCCTTTTGCTGGTTGCCGCCCGACAGGTACATGATTTTTTGTTGCGCGTTCGGCGTTTTGACTTTCATCGCCTGAATTTGCTGGTCGGCGTTGCGCTTCTCCCAGCCCTCACGCAACAGCCAGCCAAACGCGGAATGGCTGCCACGTGCACTGATATTGATGTTCTCGGCGACGCTTGCCAGCGGAATAATCCCCTCTTTTTTG
>NZ_VUAZ01000123.1 GCF_009296165.1 Pseudomonas kitaguniensis
CAAGCCCCCTCCCACATTTCAATCGCATTTACATTTCCTGAAACGTGCAGGGCTTTACAGCCGCGCAACTTCGGCAGATGATTTGCACCGCTTCACCCCACCTTGAGAGAGTATTCAACATGAGCAAAAAGCCATCCCAGCATGGCCCCAACAAGGCCAAATCGATCATCGCCCAGCCACTGTTCCGCAGCCGTCAGGAACGCGCCGGCAAGGGCAAAGGCAGCTACCGCCGCGAAGCCTTCCAGTCTAATAGCTGGGAGGCTTCTTACTTTCTGGCTGCTTGAAGGCAAGTGCCCCTCCGGCATGATAAGGTCAGCATCTGATTTGTAATCCCTGGACCTGTGCATGCCCTCTAGTCTTTCTCGTCGTTGGCACCTTCGCCAATTGATCGCTGCCTCCAGCCTCATTTTGCTTGTCGCCTGCGCCGAAAAACCCACCGCCGCAGACGCTCAACCATTGCCAAAACTGCAGACCGCACCGGCCGTCGCGCCCGCCGTGGTTGCCCCTTTGGCGGTGGACAATCTTGATATCCAACCGACCCAGACCTTTGCCGAATGGCAGGCTGGCTTTCGTGTGGACGCCTTGAAGGCCGGGATCACGCCCGCCGTGTTTGACAATGCCTTCGCCAACGTCACGCCCGACATGGCAGTGATCCGCGCCGACCGCAGCCAACCGGAGTTTTCGCGCCCGGTGTGGGAATACCTCGACGGCGCGCTGTCACCGGTACGCGTGCGCAACGGCCAAGCCTTGCTGATCAAATACGCCGATACCCTGCAAAGTATCGAGCAACGCTATGGCGTCGACCGCCAAGCGCTGGTGTCGGTGTGGGGCATGGAAAGCAATTTCGGCCAGTTCCAGGGCAATAATTCGGTGATCCGCTCCCTCGCGACGCTGGCGTACGAAGGCCGTCGCCCAGCGTTTGCCCAAGCGCAATTGCTGGCGGCGCTGCAGATCATCCAGCATGGCGACATTCAGGCCGACCAGATGAAAGGCTCCTGGGCCGGCGCGATGGGCCAGACCCAGTTCATCCCGACGACCTACAACACTCACGCGGTGGACTTCGATGGCGACGGTCGCCGCGATATTTGGAACAGCCCGGCCGACGCCCTCGCCTCTACCGCGCACTACCTGCAAAGCTCTGGCTGGCAGAAAAGCCAGCCATGGGGCTTTGAGGTGCAACAATTGCCGGCGAACTTCGACTACGCGCTGGCCGACGGCGGCATGCGTAAAACAGTCGCCGAATGGCTGAGACTCGGCATCCAGCTACCGCCTGGCGCCAGCCTGCCAGCGAATGTCGACCAACTGTCCGCCGCCCTGCTGCTGCCCGCAGGCTACCGTGGCCCGGCGTTCCTGGTGCTGGATAACTTCCGCGCAATCCTCAAGTACAATAACTCGTCGTCCTACGCGCTGGCGGTTGGCTTGCTGTCGGAACGGTTCGGCGGCGGCGGCATCATTCGTGGCGCTTGGCCAAAAGACGAACTTCCGCTGAGTCGCTCGCAACGTATCGACTTGCAGACGGCGCTCAGCGCCAAAGGTTATGACGCCGGCAACCCGGACGGCATTATTGGCGCCAATACGCGCAAAGCCATTCGCGCAGCGCAACAGTCGTTGGGCTGGCCAGCAGACGGTTACCCGACAGTGAAGCTGCTTGAGTCGCTGCAAAGCCAATAGATCGGCGTAGGGCCACTACCGCCATCGCGAGCAAGCCCGCTCCCACAGGAAAATGCATTCCCACTGTGGGAGCGGGCTTGCTCGCGATGGATCACGCAGCAAACATTAAATATAAGCCAACACAGCGAAAAGCGTTTCATACATCTTTAAACTCCTCCATCAGCAGCGCTGCAAACTTATCTTTCGCCCGGTGACATCCACTATTTTTATTCCAGATGAAGTAATTTTGCACCGGCAGCAAATCTTCAAATGTGTACCCGTTAATACCCCCGATACTTTTAAACTGGTCAAACACGCCTTTAGGAACCAACGAACACCCTGCACCAGAACTTACACACCCAAGAATAGTGCCATAGCTGGCGATACTTGTTATGGCAGTAGCGACATTGTATTTTTCCAGCCAACCTTCCAACGCCTTCCTGTAGGGACATCCTTCAGGCCACATAAATATATTCTTGCCGTTCAAATCTTGTGGGCCTTGTATTCGCCCCATGGCGGGTGAAGCAATCAGTACAAGACTCTCTTTATAAATATCAATGCGATCAATATCGGGGTGATGATGATTGACAGCAATAACTGCGCCATCCAGCCTGTCATTAACCACATCGCCCACCAGTTGCGACCAGACACCTGTACTAAACTGCATGTGTACAAAGGGACAGTGCTGATGATACGTTGAAAGCAACGCCGGCAACCTGCCTGTGGCGGCGGATTCTATCGCACCAATTTTCAATATCCCAGAAGGCTCCGAGTCAGGACTCAGCGCTCTTCGAGACTCTTGGCACAATGATAAAATTCTATTGGTATAGCCGAGAAACAGTCTCCCTGAGGGGCTAATAACCAACCCTCGACCCTTTCTTGTAAACAAAGAAACGCCCAGCTCTTTTTCTAAAAGCTTTATTCTGTTTGTTATGTTTGAGGGAACACAATGCAGCAACTCAGACGCCCGAACTATACTGCCTTGTTCGGCAACAACCTTGAACATGGTTAGCTGTGAGAGTTCCATTCTATTGCTCACTTAAAGTGAATCATAAAATCAGTATAAGTTACTTGTCATTCACCCTTCAAGCCTTTTAACTTTACAGCGTTTGGATTCAGTCGCATCGCCTTAATCAGGATTAACCCAACACACCGTCAAGGATAAAGGAACATTCATGAGCGCAACGTCATCGCAACGTCGTTTCGACACGCTTGATAGTTACCAATCCATGCAAGCGTTTGGTGAAGTTTTTATTGAGGCCATGCCCAGGCATTTAGGCACTCTGAAAATTCCCGGCAGGGCTCTATTCGAGGGCCACCGGAGGGCGCCGGTGTTCGCAAACGTCTTGCAAACAGCCGACATTCAGGAGGCCATGCGTGAGGTGCTCTGCCATCCGACTACGCAAAAGGCTCAGTCATACGCTGAAAGCACATTCAACGTTTTTCTTGAAAAAGACCACGCCGACTCTCGGGTGCTTAGATTTTTCAATGGATGGAATGAAACCGACGTTGCTAAAACATAAGTCAGCCATGAACTCAGTTAAACATAAAACGCACTAATGGAAGCCATGATGGCGTCTATTGCCTCAGAGCTTCGAAATACGCGCACATATAATTTCGTCACTCAATATATTGAAGATAAGTTTCTCGCTATCAATCCGTCATTGGGCGTTAATGTTCGGAGCCTGCGTATGGCACAAGTCTATATCATGGGGCACGCGGGAGGGATAGAAAAGAAGCATGGCCTGCATGCTATAGCTGCAGCACAAGCGTATGGCTGTACGGTAACCCTGAACTCGGATGCCCTATATGGATTTTGAACACGCCTTGATTGCGTTAGGTTTTTTTGCTTTCTGCGGAGGCTTGATTGATGCAGCCGTTGGCGGGGGCGGACTTGTACAGCTCCCCGCACTCTTACATGCCCTGCCTGGGCATAGCCTCGCCACCGTTTTTGGAACTAATAAGCTAGCTGTTTTGGCGGGCAATCTTTCTTCTATATTCAGCTATATAAAACGAATAAAAATCATATGGAAACTAATGCTTCCGACTATGGTTTCGGCTTTTATATTTGCCTTCCTTGGGGCACTCTCTGTGTCGCTCGTCCCCAAAAAAATGATGGAGTATGTTGTTTTCTTTGTCTTGATAGCCATGGCTATTTATACCTTTGCAAAAAAAGACCTAGGGCTTGTCGGGCGCCCTATAAAGTGTGGAAACAGAGAAATCTTACTGGGTATTTTTTTGGGGGATTAATTGGTTTTTATGACGGTGTGTTCGGGCCTGGCAGCGGCAGCTTTTTACTTTTTATTTTTGTTAAGTATTTCGGATTCGACTTTTTAAATGCATCTGCCTCTGCAAAGCTGGTTAACCTGGGAACATTCAGCGCCGCACTTATGTTTTTTATCCCGTCTGGCAATGTGTTATGGACGGTCGGGGGCGTGGTCGCCCTGTGCAATATGGCTGGCTCTCTGACCGGTGTTTTCTTGGCACTGCGTTACGGCAGTAGCTTTATTCGAATATTCTTCTTGATCTTACTTATATTCCTTATAGGCAGAATGGGACTGTCCATTTTTGTATAACCCAATCGCTATCGCCCAAGCAGTCAACAGGCTTTAAACACCACATCCTGCTCCAGCACCATCCGTTGCTGCCCCGCATCCAGGCGCACCAACGCGCCCATCGGCAGGGTCAGGTTCGGGTCACAGTGCCCGCTGCGCCAGCCAGCCAGCACCGGAATACGCAACGGTTCGAAGGTCTGCTTCAGCAGCCGCTCCAATGCAGCGTTATCCACGCCTGATACATCCCCCACCAGCACACCGGCAATCTGTGCCAGCTTGCCCGCCAGGCGCAACTGGGTGAGCAAGCGGTCGATGCGGTAGAGCGGCTCGTTGACGTCTTCAATCAGCAGAATGATGCCTTGCGCATCGAGCGCATAAGCGGTGCCCATCAACGCCGCGATCATCGACAGGTTACCGCCGAGCAAGCGCCCACAGGCGATGCCAGGCTCAAGGGTGGTCAGCGGGTAGGCCACCGGGTGCGTCAGCACACTGCATGCGCCCAATTGGCCGCGCAGCATGCTGAACAGTGACGATTCAGTCGGCTGCTGCTTGTCGCCGAGCAAGTCCGCATTCAGCATCGGCCCGTGAAAGGTCACGAAGCCCGCGTAACGGTTGATCGCCAGGTGCAGCGCGGTGATGTCGCTATAACCCACGAACGGCTTGGGGTTGGCCCGCAGCAGGTCGAAGTCCAGGCGATCAAGCAAGCGCGGCGTGCCGTAGCCGCCGCGCAGACAGAAGATGGCATCTATTTCGGGGTCGGCGAAGGCAGCGTGCAGGTCACGCAGACGCACCTCATCGCTGCCGGCGAGGTAGCCGTCGCGCTCGTACACGCCGGGGAAAATCTGTAATTGGTAGCCACGGGCGCGCATCCATTGCCGGGCTTTTTCAACATCGAGTGCGGCGGGGCCGGCGGGAGCGATCAGGCCGATGGTTCCTTCAGAGGGCAGTGCGGGTACGGCAGTGTTCATCCATGGATCTCCCTGTGTAGCGCAGAACGAAATGTGGGAGGAGGCTTGCTCCCGATGGCGATGTGTCAGTCAGCACGTCTGATACTGATGAACCGCCATCGGGAGCAAGCCGCCTCCCACACAACCTACTCCCACTTTAGAGCGGGGGGTGTTATATAAATCTATATCAGGACACCAGGCTCGCCTTGACCAGCTTGGCCTGCTCGTCGGCATGGTACGAGGAACGTACCAGCGGGCCGGACGCGACGTTCTTGAAGCCCATCTTGTAACCTTCCTCGGCGAACCAGGCGAAGATGTCCGGGTGCACGAAACGCTGCACCGGCAAGTGGCTGCGCGACGGTTGCAGGTACTGGCCGAGGGTCAACATGTCGATGTCGTGTTCGCGCATGCGCTTCATGACTTCGATCACTTCTTCGTCGGTTTCGCCCAGGCCCAGCATCAGGCCGGATTTGGTCGGAATGTGCGGCATCATCTGCTTGAATTTTTGCAGCAGGGTCAGCGACCACTGGTAGTCCGAACCCGGGCGCGCGGCTTTGTACAGGCGTGGCACGGTTTCCAGGTTGTGGTTGAACACATCCGGTGGCTCGGCGGCGGTAATTGCCAGCGCCACGTCCATGCGGCCACGGTAGTCCGGCACCAGGGTTTCGAGCATCACGTTCGGCGACAGCTTGCGGATCTCGCGGATGCAGTCGGCAAAGTGCTGGGCACCGCCGTCGCGCAGGTCGTCGCGGTCGACCGAGGTGATCACAACGTATTTGAGTTTAAGGTCGGCGATGGCGACAGCCAGGCTTTCCGGCTCGTTGACGTCCAGGGGCTTCGGTCGGCCATGGCCAACGTCGCAGAACGGGCAACGACGGGTGCAGATGTCACCCATGATCATGAAGGTGGCGGTGCCGCCTGAGAAGCATTCGCCGAGGTTCGGGCAGGACGCTTCTTCGCACACGCTGTGCAGTTTGTGTTTGCGCAGCAGCGCTTTGATACGGTCGACTTCCGGCGAAACCGGGATGCGCACGCGAATCCAGTCAGGTTTTTTCGGCAGTTCGGTCGTGGGGATGATCTTGACCGGGATGCGTGCAACTTTGTCGGCGCCGCGCAGCTTGACGCCGGCTTCCACCTTGGCACGCGGGGCCGGGGCAGGACGCTCGGTGATGTCCAGCGTCGGGATCATGGTTTGCACTGCATCAGTAGTCATAATCAGTCGATTCCGCCCGTAAGGGTCGTCTGCTCAGCATAGTCGAGGTGTTTGACGAGCTGCGCACGCAGCCGGGCACTTACCTCGGCAAATTTAATCGGTGTGGCATGCTCGCTCAGTTGGGTCATCGCAAGCCCCGCGTAACCGCACGGGTTGATCCGTCGAAACGGCGCAAGGTCCATGTCCACGTTCAAGGCCAGGCCATGAAAGGAACAACCGTGGCGAATGCGTAAACCGAGGGACGCGATTTTCGCGCCGTCTACATACACACCGGGTGCATCGGGCTTGGCCGCGGCGGTCACGCCGTAACTGGCCAACAGCTCGATCAGGCAAGCCTCCATGCGGCTTACCAGGTCGCGTACGCCGAACCCAAGCTTGCGCACGTCCAGCAACAGGTACGCGACCAGTTGACCGGGGCCATGGTAAGTCACTTGGCCACCTCGGTCGACCTGCACCACCGGAATATCACCCGGCAGCAGCAGATGCTCAGCCTTGCCGGCCTGCCCCTGAGTGAACACCGGCGGGTGTTCCACCAGCCAGATTTCATCCGGGGCCGAGCTGCCGCGCTCATTGGTGAAACGCTGCATGGCGTGCCAGACCGGCTCGTAGTCCAGCCGGCCGAGCTCGCGAAAGCCCAGAACCTGTGACATCACAGCACCATGTGCACGAAGCCGGTGGCCCGCAATTCGCTGTTGATGTCGTAGAGCTGGTCTTGACCGGTCGCAACGATGTGCAACTGGATCGTGGTGTATTTGCCTGTGGAGCTGGATCGCTCATCCACACGCTGGTCGTTGATCGTCGCATGTTTACGCACGATCTCGAGAATCAGGTCTTTACGGCCGACACCGGTATCGCTGATCACCTTGATGGGATAGTCCACCACCGGAAATTCGATCTTCGGCGCCTTTACTTCTACTTCTTTATCGGTCATGGCGTAACGGCCTCGTAAGCGTAAGCCGTGGCGACGGGCAAAGCCCCGTGTCGGATCAACACGGGGCTTTGCAGGTGCACACTATCAGTTGAACAAGCCGTAGAAGAATAGACGGATGCTATCCCACACGCGGCGGAAGATACCACCTTCGTCGACAGCGTCCAGGGCGATCAGGTCGGCGCTGTGCACCACCTTGTCGTCGAGTTTCACTTCGACTTTACCGATAACGTCACCCTTGGCGATTGGCGCAACCAATTGCGGGTTCATGGTCATGCTGGCAACCAGCTTTTTCAGCTGGCCTTTAGGCATGGTCAGGGTCAGGTCGTCGGCCAGGCCGGCCTTGACTTGGTGGGTAGCGCCTTTCCATACCTGGGCTTGAGCCAGCTCAGCACCCTTCTGGTAGAAGGTTTGGGTTTCGAAGAAACGGAAGCCATAGGTCAGCAGCTTTTGCGTCTCGGCCGCACGGGCCTGCTCGCTGTTGGTACCGAATACCACGGCGATCAGACGTTGGCCATCACGCACGGCGGACGACACCATGCAGTAGCCGGCTTCGTCGGTGTGGCCGGTTTTCAGACCGTCGACGGTCTTGTCGCGCCACAGCAGCAGGTTGCGGTTAGGCTGCTTGATGTTGTTCCAGAAGAACTCCTTCTGGGAGTAGATCGCGTAGTGCACCGGGTCAACACGAATGATCGCGCGCGCCAGGATCGCCATGTCGTGAGCCGACGAGTAGTGCTCAGGGTTCGGCAGACCGGTCGGGTTCATGAAGTGGCTGTTGGTCATGCCAAGATCGGCCACGGTTTTGTTCATCATGTCGGCGAACGCGTCTTCGCTGCCGGCGATGTGCTCGGCCAAGGCGACGCTGGCGTCGTTACCGGACTGGATGATGATGCCGTGCAGCAGGTCGCTCACAGTGACCTGCGAACCGACCTTGATGAACATCCGCGAACCGCCAGTGCGCCAGGCATTTTCGCTGACGGTGACCGGGTCGTTCTCGCCGATCTGGCCGCGACGGATTTCCAGTGTCGCGATATAAGCGGTCATCAGCTTGGTCAGGCTGGCCGGTGGCAGGCGCTGGTCACCATTGTTCTCGACCAGCACGTTGCCGCTGGCGGCATCCATGAGAACCCAGGCCTTGGCGGCCAGTTGCGGGGAAGCCGGCACCATTTCAACGGCCCAGGCGGCCGGGGTGATGATCAGCGAAAGAAGCAGGCACGTGCGTTTGGCTAAGGTGGTGATGTTCATCCGTCTCTCGAAATTGCTTATGGAAACTTGCCCTCGCGGGCAAAACTATTCAGACAGCCCGCTTCCAGACTGTCACGTGTTCGGTTGCCCGCTCACCCCTTGCCCCTGGGTTTTATTGTTCAACGAGCCAACAACCAGGGCTCAGGCGCGCAGGCGCACCCGAACCATCAAGCCTTTACTGCTTACTCGGCGGTGACCACGCTGGGTTGCCCCAGGTTGGCCAGACGCACACTGTTCTGAACTTGCGCGACTTCACTCGGCGAACCGATCGGGCCCATGCGTACACGGTGCAAGGTCTGCTGGTTACGTACGATAGAGCTGATAAAGACCGGCGCCTTGACCATGCCGCTGAGCTTGGACCTTAACAGTTCTGCCGCATCCGGGTTGGCGAAAGCGCCCACCTGCAGGTACTGCCCGCCCACGGTTGAGGCGCCCGGCGCTGCGTGAGGCACCACGACTGTGTCCGGGGCGTGCTGCGCCGGCGGTGGCGTCCATTGTTCGATCTTGCCGGTTGACGCGGTTACTTGCGGTTGCGCGGTTTGCGGCTCGTTGAGCATCAACGGCGCCGGCTTGCCGCGTTGCGCCCAGTACTGCGCCGGGTCGATACCTTCAACCTTCACGCGGGCGGTACCGGTTTCGGCGTAACCGAGTTTTTTTGCGGCGGCGTACGACAAGTCGATGATGCGGTCCGAATAGAACGGCCCACGGTCGTTAACGCGCAGGATCACCGTGCGGTTGTTATCAAGGTTGGTCACGCGCACATAGCTGGGCAGCGGCAAGGTCTTGTGTGCCGCGCTCATGCCGTACAGGTCATACACTTCGCCGTTGGCGGTGTTCTGGCCGTGGAACTTGGTGCCGTACCAGGAGGCTGTGCCCGACTGAACGTAGGTCTTGGAATCCTGCAGCGGGAAGTAGTTCTTGCCCAGCACGGTATACGGGTTGGCCTTGTACGCCCCGGTGTGCAGGGTTGGCGTGGCATCCGGAATTTTCGAAACGTCGACGTCCCACCACGGCGCGCCGTCTTTGTGCGCGCGGTTAATGTCCAGCCCCGGCTGGGCGCGAACCACAGCACCGCCGGACTTTTGCGCCGGCGCACGGCTGCTGGTAGTGGTGGAGGAACAACTGACAACCAGCAAGGACAACGCGGCAAACGCCACCAGCTTGAGCGGTTTATGGAACGGCGATGCCCGCATTACTTGTTGCCCCGTGCTTGGACCAGCATGTCTGACAGCTGATGCACGGCCATGGCGTACATCACACTGCGGTTATAACGCGTGATTGCGTAAAAATTCTTCAAGCCCATCCAGTATTCCGGGCCGTTTTCGCCTTCGAGACGGAACGCCGTCACCGGCATATCGTCGCGTGGCGCATTCTGACTCGACCAGCCCAGCGCTCGCAACTCCCCGACCGTTTTGACCGGCTCGATTCCTTGCGTCAGGCCTTCGTCGGCGCGCTCCCCGGTCACCTGCGCACGGATCACTACCGGCTCGCCGGCAACCCAGCCGTGGCGCTTGAAGTAGCTGGCCACGCTGCCGATGGCGTCGTCGGGGTTGCTCCAGATATTGATGTGGCCGTCGCCGTCGAAATCCACCGCATACGCGCGAAAGCTGCTCGGCATGAACTGCGGCAAACCCATCGCGCCGGCGTAGGAGCCTTTAAGCGTGAGCGGGTCGACCTGCTCCTCGCGGGCCAGCAACAGAAATTCGCGCAGCTCCTTGCGGAAGAACTCGGCGCGCGGCGGGTAATCGAAACCCAGCGTCGACAAGGCGTCGATCACCCGGTAACTGCCGGTATTACGGCCGTAAAAGGTTTCAATGCCAATAATCGCGACGATCACCTCGGCGGGCACGCCATATTCCTGCTCGGCGCGCGCCAGCACCGCTTCATGCTGACGCCAGAAGTCGACGCCGCGCGCTACGCGGGCATCGGTAAGAAACATCGGGCGATATTCCTTCCACTGCTTCACGCGCTCGGCGGGCCGTGAAATCGCATCGAGGATCGCCTGTTTGCGTTGGGCTTCGCGGAACACGCCCATCAGCTGTTCACCGGCGAAACCGTAGTCGCGGGTCATCTCACCGACAAATTCGGCGACCTGAGGTGAGCCATCGTAGTCACCGGCCTGCGCCTCTTGCGTCGCGCCCAGTAGCCCAATCAGGCCCATCCAGGACGCATGCCGAGTCGCCCAGCCGCGCATTACTTGCATTGACATCTTCACCTTATTCAAACCTGTGCGATCCACTTGCGATGCGTATGAATCGACATCAAAACCCCAAACGCTGACAGCAATGTCACCAGCGAAGTTCCGCCGTAGCTAATGAATGGCAACGGCACCCCAACCACCGGCAGCAGGCCACTGACCATACCGATGTTGACGAAAACGTAAACAAAAAAAGTCATGGTCAAGCTGCCGGCGAGCAATTTGCCGAACAGCGTTTGTGCCTGCGCGGTGATCACCAACCCGCGCCCGATCAACAACAAATAGATCAGCAACAGCGCGCAAATGCCCACCAGGCCGAACTCTTCGCCCAGCACCGCAATAATGAAGTCGGTGTGGCTTTCGGGCAAAAAGTCCAAATGCGACTGAGTGCCCAGCAACCAGCCCTTACCAAATACTCCGCCGGAGCCAATGGCCGCTTTGGACTGGATAATGTTCCAACCGGTGCCCAGCGGGTCGCTCTCCGGGTCGAGGAAGGTCAAGATCCGCTGCTTCTGGTAGTCGTGCATAAAGAAGAACCACATGGCCACGGCCACCGGGATTGCCGCGGCCAGCACGCTGAGGATCCAGCGCCAGCGCAAGCCGCCCATAAACAGCACGAACGCGCCGCCCGCAAGAATCAGCAGCGAGGTGCCAAGGTCGGGCTGGCGCACGATCAATATGAACGGCACGCCGATCAAAACAAGGCTGATGCCCACGTGCTTGAGCTGCGGCGGCAAGGTGCGTTTGGACAAATACCAGGCGATGGTCGCCGGCATCAGAATCTTCATGAATTCCGACGGCTGGAAGCGAATCACCCCCGGAATGTTGATCCAGCGGGTCGCGCCCATGGCGTTGTGGCCCATCACGTCCACCACCACCAGCAGCAACACGCCCGCGACGTAACCCAGCGGCACCCAGCGCGCCATGAAGCGCGGCTCAAGCTGTGCAATCACCACCATCGACAACAGGCCCAGGCCAAACGAAGACGCCTGTTTGATCAGCAGGTCCCAGTTCTTGCCGCTGGCCGAATACAGCACAAACAGGCTGCCGGCGGCCAAGGTCAGCAGCAGAATCAGCAACGGGCCATCAATGTGCATGCGCTGCAGCAACGTCGCGCGGCGACGCATCACATCTTCGCTGGAGAGGATGCGGTCAAAATTACTCTTCACGGGCCGTAACCTCGGTGCTTGAAGGGGGGCCACCATATTCGGGTTTGAGCCTGCCGTCGTCGGCCAACAGCCAGGCGTCCATGATCTGGCGCACCACTGGCGCCGCAACACCGGAGCCGGACTCGCCGTTTTCGACCATCACGGCCACGACTATTTTGGGGTCGTCGGCCGGCGCGAAGCCGACAAACAACGCGTGGTCACGGTGGCGCTCTTGAACCTTGGAGCGGTCATATTTCTCGCCCTGCTTGATCGCGACCACTTGGGCCGTACCGCTCTTGCCGGCAATTCGGTACTGCGCACCGATCGCCGCCTTGCGCGCGGTGCCGCGCGCGCCGTGCATCACTTGCTGCATGCCGTGGTTGACCTTGGCCCAGTCGGACGGGTCGCGCAGCACGATGTCGGGGATCGGGTTTTCATCGACCGGCTTCTCGCCCTCGATGGTCCTGGCCAGGTGCGGGCGGTTCCAAATGCCTTTGTTGGCGACCAGCGCCGTGGCCTGCGCCAGTTGCAGTGGCGTCGCCTGCATGTAGCCCTGGCCGATCCCCAGAATCAGGGTTTCGCCGGGGAACCACGCCTGGCGACGGGTTGCACGCTTCCACTCGCGCGACGGCATCAAGCCAGGCGATTCTTCGAACATGTCCAGGGAGACTTTTTGACCGAGGCCGAACTTGCCCATGTAGGCAGCCAGCCGATCAATGCCCAGCTTGTGGGCCAGGTCATAAAAATAGGTGTCGTTGGAGCGCATGATCGCGGTGTCCAAATCGACATAGCCGTCACCGGTGCGGTTCCAGTTGCGGTATTTGTGATCGTAGTTGGGCAGCATGTAGTAGCCGGGGTCGTACACGCGGCTCGATGCGGTCACTACGCCCGAATCGAGGCCGGCAATCGCCACCGCAGGCTTGATCGTCGAGCCGGGTGGATACAAGCCGCGCAGCACGCGGTTGAACAACGGCCGGTCGATGGAATCACGCAGCTCGGCGTAGGCCCTGAAGCTGATCCCGGTGACGAACAGGTTAGGGTCGAAACTCGGCTGGCTGACCATCGCCAGCACTTCGCCGGTTTTCGGGTCCAGTGCCACCACGGCACCACGCCGCCCGCCGAGGGCCATCTCGGCAGCTTCCTGCAACTTGATGTCCAGGCTCAGCACAATGTCTTTGCCCGGCACCGGGTCGGTGCGCTTGAGCACCCGCAGCACACGGCCGCGCGCGTTGGTCTCGACTTCTTCGTAACCCACTTGGCCGTGCAACTCGGGCTCGTAAAAACGCTCGATGCCGGTTTTGCCGATATGGTGGGTGCCGCTGTAATTCACCGGGTCGAGGCTTTTCAGCTCTTTCTCGTTGATCCGCCCCATATAGCCGACGGAGTGCGCAAAATGCGGCCCTTGCGGGTAATGCCGCACCAACTGCGCCACCACCTCTACACCGGGCAAGCGGAACTGGTTCACCGCGATCCGCGCGATTTGCTCTTCGGTCAGCTCAAACAGAATCGGCACTGGCTCAAATGGCCGGCGCCCCTGCTTCATGCGTTTTTCGAAGATCACGCGGTCTTCCGGCGTCAGTTGCAGCACCTCCACGATCACATCGAGGATCTGCTGCCAATCGCCGGAACGCTCGCGGGTCATGCTCAGGCTGAAGCTGGGCCGGTTATCGGCGACTACCACGCCATTGCGGTCGAAAATCAGCCCACGGGTCGGCGGAATCGGTTGCACATGCACCCGGTTGTTTTCCGACAGCGTGGAGTGATACTCGTACTGGATCACCTGCAGAAAATACAGGCGCGCAATCAGCACGCCGATCAAGCCGACCACCAGAAAAGCGCCAAACACCACCCGCGCGCGTACCAGACGTGCGTCTTTCTCGTGGTCCTTGATGCGGATCGGCTGGGTCATCGGCAGGGGCGCAGATTATTTGTGGTAAGGGTGCCCGGACAGAACTGTCCAGGCGCGATACAGCTGTTCACCGATCAGAATCCTTACCAACGGGTGCGGCAACGTCAATGCCGACAGCGACCAACGCTGGTCCGCCCGCGCACACACTTCCGGCGCCAGCCCTTCGGGGCCGCCCACCATGAAGTTGACCGTACGCGAGTCAAGGCGCCAGCGATCCAGTTCCACCGCCAGTTGCTCGGTGCTCCAGGGTTTGCCGTGCACCTCAAGGGTGACGATACGCTCGTTGGGGCCGACCTTGGCCAGCATGGCTTCGCCTTCCTGACGGATAAAGCGTGCCACGTCGGCATTCTTGCCCCGTGTGTTGAGCGGTATTTCCACCAGCTCCAGCGACAGCTCAGCGGGCAGACGCTTGGCATACTCGTGCCAGCCTTCTTCCACCCACTTGGGCATGCGTGAACCGACAGCGATCAGACGCAGGCGCACAGCCGTTCCTTATTCCTGGTCTTTGTTGAGCTTGTCGAAGTGCGCGTGGCCCACTTCCGGGTTGTGGTGCTTGCCGTCGGCGGCACGGCTCTGCTCGGCGCCTTTCCACAGACGTTCCAGGTCGTAGAACTGACGGGCGTTGGAGGTCATCATGTGAACGATCACGTCGTCCATGTCCAGCAGCACCCAGTCGCTGTCGCCCTTGCCTTCTTCACCCAGCGGCTTGACGCCTTGGGCTTTGACGGCTTCGCGAACCTTGTCGAGCATCGCGCCGATCTGGCGGTTGGACGTACCGGTGGCGATGATCATGAAGTCGGTGATGCTCTGCTTGTCACGCACGTCCAGCACTTGAATGTCCTGGGCCTTAACGTCTTCCAGGGCAGCCACGGCGACTTTTACCAGCTCTTCGCCAGCCAGTTCCGGGCCAACGTGGGCTTCAACCGGCAACGGTGCGCTTTTGAAGGTGCCTTTGCGCTTAACTTTGCTTACGTCTTTGTTGGTCATATAAAACTCGTTTTGCTCGTATGTTCGGGCGCTCGCTGCACGACTGTTCGTGCGTTCAAGCGCGCCTTTTCAGTTCGACGCACGGTAAAGCCCGTGCGCATCGATGTAGGCCAGGACCGCGTCAGGCACCAGGAAACGTACCGACTTCCCGCTGGCCAGCAGTTGACGGATCTGGGTGGCGGACACCGCAAGCGGGGTCTGCCAGACGAATGCAATATTCCCGTTCGGCCCGGTCAGGGCCAAGGGGTCACTTACCGACCGCGCGGCCAGCAGGTTGCGCAAGGCATCCGGCGGTTCGCTGTCGGCATCCGGGCGTTGCAAAACCAGGATGTGGCAATGCTGGAGGAGTTCCTCCCAGCGATGCCAAGAGGGCAGGCCGCAAAAAGCGTCCCAGCCCAAAAGCAGAAACAATTGGTCATCTGCGGCCAACTCGGCGCGCAGTAATTCCAGCGTATCGACAGTGTAGGACGGTTTATCACGCTTGAGCTCGTGGTCGTCCACCACCAACGGCGCTATGCCCTCCACCGCCAGACGTACCATTTCCAGGCGTTGCTGCGCAGACACCTGCGGCGTATCGCGGTGTGGCGGCCGCGCGTTGGGCATCACCCGCAGCTCATCCAGCGCGAGGGCATCCGCCACTTCCAGGGCACTGCGCAAATGGCCGATGTGCACGGGGTCGAAGGTGCCGCCGAGCAGCCCGATGCGTTTAGCCGTCAAGTGCGCACATGACCGTCGCCGAACACCACGTACTTCTCGCTGGTCAGGCCTTCAAGGCCAACCGGGCCGCGTGCATGCAGCTTGTCGGTGGAGATGCCGATCTCCGCCCCCAGGCCGTACTCGAAACCGTCGGCAAATCGCGTCGAGGCGTTGATCATCACCGAAGCGGAATCCACTTCGTTAAGGAAACGCCGGGCATCGCTGAAATGCTCGGAAACAATGGCGTCGGTGTGCTTGGAGCCGTATTTGTTGATGTGTTCAATCGCCTCGTCCAAGTCGTCGACGATGCGGATCGACAGGATCGGCGCCGTGTACTCGGTGTACCAGTCTTGTTCGGTGGCCTCGATCACGTCTGCACCGAGCAACGCACGGGTGCGCTCGCAACCGCGCAGCTCCACGCCTTTGTCGCGGTAAATGGCGGCCAGCGGCGGCAGCACGCGATCGGCAATGCCGGCGTGCACCAGCAGGGTTTCCATGGTGTTGCACGGGGCGTAGCGATGGGTCTTGGCGTTGTCGGCGATGCGGATCGCCTTGTCAATATCGGCGGCGATGTCGATGTACACGTGGCACACGCCGTCCAGGTGTTTGATCACCGGCACTTTGGCATCACGGCTCACGCGCTCGATCAGGCTCTTGCCACCGCGCGGCACGATCACGTCGACAAATTCCGGCATGGTGATCAGTGCGCCAACCGCGGCGCGGTCGGTGGTTTCGACCACTTGCACCACTTCGGCCGGCAACTCGGCCACGGCCAAACCCTGCTGAATGCAGGCGGCGATGGCACGGTTGGAATTAATCGCTTCGGAACCGCCGCGCAAAATGGTGGCGTTGCCGGACTTGAGGCACAGGCTCGCGGCGTCGATGGTCACGTTCGGGCGCGACTCATAAATGATCCCGATCACGCCCAACGGCACGCGCATTTTGCCGACCTGGATACCCGACGGCAGGTAGCGCATGTCACGGATTTCACCGATGGGGTCAGGCAGCTTGGCCACCTGACGCAGGCCTTCGATCATGTCGTCGATACGCGCTGGCGTGAGTGCCAGGCGGTCCAGCAGGGCTGGCTCAAGGCCATTTTCGCGGCCATTGGCCAAGTCCCGTTCGTTGGCGGCGGCCAGCTCGGAGCGCGCAGCATCCAGAGCGTCGGCAGCGGCCAACAGGGCACGGTTCTTCTGCGCCGTGCTCGCGCGGGCGATCAACCGCGAGGCCTGACGGGCAGCGCGACCCAGGCGGGTCATGTAGTCAAGAACGGACTCAGTCATGGTCGGGGAGTCTTGGCAAAGAGGAAAGCGGCAGATTATAGCTGCGACGCCGCCCGACTGACAGCGGTGAGGGGCGGATGGTTGAAATGAACTGTAAAAACCTGAGGTTCAGCGGCAATTAAGGTGGGAGTTGTTATTATTCCGTCACATTTAGCCGTACTAACCCCTGATCGCCATGCCCAACTTCGCCCCCAAGCTCCCCGCCAGCCCTCTGCCCGACAGCTTCTTCGACCGCGACGCGCAGCTTCTTGCGCGCGAATTACTCGGAAAAGTCATACGCCATCGCGTCGGTGATTGCTGGCTTTCAGCGCGAATCATCGAAACCGAAGCCTATTACGTGGCCGAAAAAGGCAGCCACGCCTCACTCGGCTACACAGAAAAACGTAAGGCTTTGTTTCTGGATGGTGGGCACATCTACATGTACTACGCCCGTGGCGGCGATTCGCTGAACTTCAGCGCGCAAGGCCCGGGTAATGCCGTGCTGATCAAATCGGCCTATCCGTGGGTGGACGCAGTGTCCGGCCCTGCGAGCCTGGCGCAGATGCTGCTGAATAACCCGAATCCCGACGGCAGCCCTCGCGCTTCGCAAAAACTCTGCGCAGGCCAGACCCTGCTATGCAAAGCCTTGGGCTTGAAGGTGCCGATGTGGGACGCCAAGCGCTTCGACCCGCAATTACTGTATGTGGAGGACGTGGGCCAACCACCATCGCAGATTATTCAGACCACCCGATTGGGCATCCCCAGCGGGCGCGATGAACACTTGATGTACCGTTTCGTCGATGCTGGCTATGCGCCTTATTGCACACGGAACCCGCTGCGCCGGGGCCAGGTCGAAGGCCGCGATTACTTTTTGGTTTAAACCGGCTGCGCCTGCTGAATATTGATACCTGCAACACAGTGGATCTTCAGCGTTTCGAGTGATGTATTGCATAGAGGGAGTGACGTTTTATGGGCCAATGGCTCGATAGCATTACCGCCTGGCTCACCGTGAACCCCGAATGGCTGGCGGTGGCGGTGTTTATCGTCGCGTGCGTGGAGTGTTTGGCGATAGCCGGGCTGATCGTGCCGGGCACGGTGTTGTTGTTTACCATTGCGGCACTCGCCGGCAGCGGTGCGCTGTCGCTGAGCGAAACGCTGTTACTGGGCTTCCTCGGTGGCTTGCTGGGCGACGGCGTGTCGTACTTTCTGGGCCGACATTTCCATCAGAACATCCGGCGCCTACCCGGTTTGCGTCACCACCCTGAATGGATGAACGGCGCAGAAACCTACTTTCATAAGTACGGCATTGCCAGCTTGCTTGTAGGGCGCTTCATCGGCCCGCTGCGGCCTATGCTACCGATGGTGGCTGGCATGTGCGACATGCCCTTCCCGCGTTTTGCCGCCGTGAGCATTTTGGCGGCGGCGGGCTGGTCGGTGGCGTATCTACTGCCTGGCTGGGCCACCGGCGCCGCCTTCCGCCTGCCGTTACCAGAAGGTTTCTGGCCGGAAGCAGGCGTTGTGGCGGTGTGTTTGGCGGTGTTGCTGGGGCTGAGCTTGAACAGCAGCTTGCGCGGCCATCGTCGCGCAACCTTATGGATGGGCTGCGCCAGCCTGACGTTATTGATCGCGATGTTTATCGGCTACCCGCACCTCAACCACTTCGATCAAGGCCTGAGCGCGTTGGTGCAGGAACATCGCAGCCCGTGGCTGGACGAGGTGATGGTGCGGATCACCCAGTTGGGCGAGTTCAAGAAGATGTTCTTCGCCAGCGCCATTTTCACCGGGCTGTTGTTACTTGCGCGGCAATGGCGGCACGCGGTGTTTGTTGGCGCTACGTTGGCCGGGGCGGCAGTGATCAATACAGGCACCAAGCTGTTTTTTGCGCGCGGCCGCCCAGAAATCCTCACCGACCCACTGACCAGCTTCAGCATGCCCAGCGGCCACGCCTCCGGCGCGTTTGCGTTCTTCCTGGCGCTGGCAGTGCTGGCAGGTCGCGGGCAACCCACGCGCTTACGCCTGACCTGGATGCTGCTCGGCTGTATTCCGGCAGCCTTTATCGCGCTGTCGCGGGTGTACCTCGGCGCACATTGGCCCACGGACATTCTGGCCGGCACGCTGCTGGCGATGACGGTGTGCGCGTTCAGCCTGGCCGCCAGCGAATACCGCAGCCCGTTGCCGGCCATGCCGCAAAAAACCTGGTGGCTGTTGCTCCCGGCGCTGGTGGCGGTGCTGAGTTTTATCGCGCTCACCGGCACACCGCATGCCTTGCTGCGCTACGCCTACTGAGTGAAGAGTTCACCCTGCAACTCGTCGAGCAACATCTGGATCGCGTCCAGCTTTTGCTGCGGATCATCGAGTTGCAGCAGGTCGATCTTGTCGGCCTCGGTGAACGGCAACAGGTAGGCCAACTGATTGCCCAAGGCTTGCTGGCCATCGGCGCGGGCGTCCATGTCCAGCGAGGCAACCATCGGGTGTTCGGCGAGTGCCTGAAGCAACGCCAGCAAGTCGGCGTCCTCGTCTTCCAGCACGCGGTCGGGCAGCTCTTCCAGCCATTGCACCTCGGCCACCAGCAATTGGTCCTTCTGCACTCCGGCGTCACGCACACGGAACCTGCGCCCGCCTTCGACGCGAATCCCCAGCAGGCCGTTGTCTTGTTGCTTGAAGTCGCGAATCAGCGCTTCGCAGCCGATCAGCGCGTAGCCATCCGGGGCCATGCCGACTTCCCGGCCATCGAGAATGCACACCACACCGAAGCTTTCGCCCTTTTTCATGCAGCGGCTGATCATGTCCAGGTAACGTGCCTCGAACAGTTGCAGGTCGAGGGTGCAGCCTGGGAACAGCACGGTATTGAGCGGGAACAGGGCCAGACTCATAAAGGTTTCCTTTAAACAATTACCGACACGGCCAACGGCAGGAACACCGCCGTGGCTACGCCCATCAGGCTCATGGCCAGCGCCGCAAAGGCGCCGCACTCTTCACTTTCCTGCAACGCCACCGAGGTGCCGACGGCGTGGGCGGTCATGCCCAAGGCCATGCCGCGCGCTTCGGGGCTGTGCACCCCAAGGCGTGACAGGAACGCCGGGCCGATCATTGCGCCGATCACCCCGGTGATCAGCACAAACACCGCCGCCAATGCGGCCACGCCACCGATCTGCTCGGCGACCAGCATGGCAATCGGCGAGGTCACCGACTTGGGCGCCATGGTCATCAGCATCCGGTGCCCGGCGCCGAACCACGCGCCCAAGAGTACACACAGGCCGGTGACCAGCACGCCACCCAAGACCAGCGTAGTCAGAATCGGCCAGAACAATTGCCGAATTCGCCGCAGGTTTAAATACAGCGGCACTGCCAGCGCTACGGTCGCGGGGCCGAGCAGGATACCCATGATCTCGGTACTTTTGCGGTACTCAACGTAACTCAGGCCGCAGGTCAGCAGCACGCCGATCACCAACAGCATCGACACCAGCACCGGTTGCAGGAAGACCCAGCGGGTTTTCTCAAACCCCGCCAGCACCAGTTGATAGGCGCCGAGGGTGATGCCGATGCCAAACAGGGGATGATGAATCACTGCCGTCCACGCGCCTTGCGTGTCGAAGATCATTGTTCCTGCTCCGGGCGCGCCTGGCGCTTGACGAGCTTTTGCATCAACACGCCGACAAACCCCATCGCGATCACCAGCGACAACACCAGCGCGCCGATGATGGCCCAGAAGTCTGCCGCGATGTCTTTGGCATAGACCATCACGCCCACGGCGGGCGGCACCAGCAACAGCGGCAAATAACGCAACAGGCTGCTGGCCGCCAGGCTCAACGGCTCGCCGACTTCGCCGCGTGCGATCAAAAAGCCGAGCATCAACAGCAAGCCAATGATCGGCCCCGGCAGCACCGGCAACAGCAAATGGTTGAGCGCGGTGCCAATCAATTGAAACAGCACCAGCCAAGTCAGCCCACGTAACAGCATGCGTTTTCTCCCCCTCAAAACTCGCGCGCATTATAAGCATGCCTGCCCTATGCACCGGCATTCGCCAAAAGCATGGTGGGTTGACCGGGTTGGTTGCGCATGATGATCTAGATTGGGTCTGTGTAACCCACAAAAAACACCCGCCCCGTCGGCGCCTGGGTGATAAAAACCGATACCCCCAAGGAGAGTCGCAATGCCCTGTGTACCTGTAGCGCAGCTCAACGATTATATCGGCAAGGAACTGGGACGTTCCGACTGGCTCACCATCGATCAGGCGCGTATCAACCTGTTCGCAGAGGCCACGGGCGACCATCAGTTTATCCACGTTGACCCGGTCAAGGCCGCGCAAACGCCATTCGGCAGCACCATCGCGCATGGTTTTCTGTCGCTGTCGCTGATGCCCAAACTGATGGAAGACATCCTGATCATGCCCGAAGGGCTGAAGATGGCGATTAACTATGGTTTGGACAGCGTGCGCTTCATCCAGCCGGTGAAGGTCAACGCCAAGGTGCGCCTTAACGTCACCCTGACTGACGTGACCGAGAAAAAACCTGGCCAATGGCTATTCAAGGCCACCGCCACCCTGGAAATCGAAGGCCAGGAAAAGCCTGCTTACATCGCCGAGTCGTTATCACTCTGCTTCGTGTAAGGCCGCGCCTGTGGTGAGGTGAGAAACCTTGCCACAGTGTATGTAAATTTATGTATGAAGTTCTTAGCTGCGGCATACTCGGCGCTCAATTATCCGGATCCCGCTATGCGCCCACTCGCCCCCCTTGCCCTTGCCCTGTTGCTCACCGCTTGCGGAGACGGCGAATCGCTGTTGCCGCCCGATGCGCGCTTGCCCGATGGCGGCCGCTACCGTGGCGATGTGGTCAATGGTTTGCTGCAAGGCCAGGGCCGCGTGGATTACCCCAACGGCAGTTGGTACGCCGGCCAGTTCGACAAAGGCCAGTGGCACGGCCAGGGCGAATGGCATGGCAGCAACGGCGAGGTTTATAAAGGCCAGTTCCAGCAAGGCCTGTTCGACGGCCAGGGCAGCCTGACCACCCCGGGCAGCAGCTACGTCGGCGGCTTCAAAAGCGGCCGGCGCAACGGCGAAGGCACCCTCAAAGAGGGCCAAATGACCTACCGCGGCGAGTTCAAGGACGACCAGTATTCCGGCCTTGGCCGCCTGGAGCTGGCCGATGGCAGCCAATACCAGGGCCAGTTCGCGCACGGCAAACCGAACGGCGAAGGCCAACGCAACGACGACAGCGGCAACCAGTTCAGCGGCCATTTTGTCGATGGCCAACTCGAAGGCAACGGCACCTTCAACAGCGCCGATGGCGACATTTATGTCGGCCAGTTCAAACAGAACCAACTCAACGGCAAAGGCCGCTACGAAAACGCCGACGGCGACGTGTGGATCGGCCAGTTCAAGGAAGGCGCACTCAGCGGCGAAGGCGAGTTGATCGGCGTCGACGGCAGCCACTATATCGGGCAGTTCAGCGACTGGCGGTTCACCGGCGAAGGCCGCCTGAACCTCACCGATGGCAGCTTCTACATCGGCGGTTTTGACAGCGACAGCTATCAAGGTAAAGGCACCCTCGTACTCACCGACGGCACTGTGCAGGCCGGCACCTGGGTGAATGGCCTGCGTGTGCGCGATGCCGACGGCAAGCTGTTGCCCGACCCGCTCGAAATCGGCGTACTGGCCCAAGGCCGTTTGCTCGATGCCGCCCTCGCTGCCGTGCCGCCCTCCACGCCCGCCGTGGAGCTGTACACCTTGGTGCTGGCGGGCGATGGCAAACAAAGTGTGTTCCTGCGCGAAGCGGATTACGTCAGCAACCTGCTCGCCACGCGCTTCGGTGCACGCGGGCAGATCCGGCTGGTCAACCACCGCGACCACATCGCCGACCGCCCGCTGGCAACCCGCGAAAGCCTGCGCCGCGCCGTGCAAACCCTGGCCGAGCGCACCGGGCCGGAAGACCTGGTGTTTATCTACCTGACCAGCCACGGCACCCACGAACACGAACTGGTGCTCGACCAGCCGCGCATGGAGCTGGCCGACCTGCCCGCCGATGAACTGGCGGCGGTGCTCGAACCGCTGAAAGCCCGCGACAAGGTGGTGGTGATTTCAGCCTGCTATTCCGGCGGGTTTATCCCGGCGCTGAAAGATGAGCGCACGCTGATCATGACCGCCTCGCGCGCGGATCGCGTGTCGTTTGGTTGCTCCGAGGAGGCGGATTTCACCTATTTTGGCGATGCTCTTTTCGCTCAAGCTTTCAACCAGACCGACGATTTGCAACAAGCCTTCAAACTGGCCCAAGTGCAGGTGGCCGAGCGCGAACAAGCGGACAACTTCGAAGCCTCTGAACCACAGATCTGGGCCCCCAAAGGCGTGATCGCTCACTGGCAATTATTACGCAAACAGCAGGCACGAAAGGCGCTCGAAAGCGTCTCTATGAATAGCAAGGAAGCCAAAGGCAACTAAGCTGCTATGTGTAACAAGGGGGAAACACCATGTACCTGACACCTCAACATATCTTGCTCGCCGGCGCCTCCGGCCTGACCGGCGAACACCTGCTCGACCGCCTGCTCAACGAACCCACGGTGACCCGTGTACTGGCGCCCAGCCGCAAGCCGCTGGCCGAACACCCGCGCCTGGAAAACCCGGTAGGCGACCCCGCGCTACTGCTGCCACAACTGAGCGGCACGGTCGATATCGCCTTTTGTTGCCTGGGCACCACCATCAAGCAGGCGGGCTCCGAAGCGGCCTTCCGCGCAGTCGACCTGGACCTGGTGGTGGCCTTCGCCAAGCGCGCGCGGGAAATGGGCGCGCGCCACTTGATCGTGATCAGCTCGATTGGCGCCGACCCGAAATCCTCGATCTTTTACAACCGCGTCAAAGGCGAAATGGAGTTGGCGTTGCAGGCGCAGGACTGGCCGCAACTGACCATCGCGAGGCCGTCACTGTTACTTGGCGAACGCCTGCACCCGCGCCTGGCCGAACAACTGGCGGGCACATTGTCGCGATTGATTCCAGGCAAATACCACGGCATCGAAGTGTGCGAACTAGCCCGCGCCATGTGGCGCCTGGCGCTCGAAGAGCAAGATGGCGTGCGCGTGGTGGAGTCAGACGAGCTACGCAAGCTCGGCAAATAACGTCGTTGAGCGCTGGCACACAACAAACGGTGGGAGCGGGCTTGCTCGCGAAGGCGGTGGATCAGTCAACGTAGGCATCAACTGACACGCCGCCTTCGCGAGCAAGCCCGCTCCCACATTGGTTTTGGGTTGCCTGCGAGGTCGGTGCTACAGACCACCGGTTGCATTGAAGCCCACGCCCAATACCGTCAACGCCGACAGCGGCAACAGCAGCGTGTCGAGCAACGCGCTGGCCGGCAGGTCGATGTGCGGGTAGCTCGGCGCTTCAGCGCCAAACCGGTCCTTGGCGCAACAGCCGCCGTTAATCGCATACAAATCCAGCCGTGTGCCGGCGTACACCACGGGCGCGCCAGGCTGCGCCGCATCCAGCGTGCGTGCGGTGGCGCAGCCCGTCAGTTGCAGGGCCAGCAGAACTAACAGCGCCTTATTCATCGCTGCTCAAATGGTGTTCGCCCCAACGCGGCAGCATGTCCTGGGGAATATTCAGCAGGTTGAGAATGCGCGCCACCACAAAATCCACCAGGTCATCGATGGTCTGCGGCTGGTGATAGAACCCGGGCGATGCAGGCAAGATGGTCACGCCCATGTTCGATAACTTGAGCATGTGCTCCAGGTGAATACTCGAATACGGCGCCTCGCGCGGCACCAGAATCAACTGCCGGCGCTCTTTCAGGGTCACGTCGGCCGCACGCTCGATCAAGTTGTTGCAGGCGCCTGTGGCAATCGCCGACAAAGTGCCGGTGGAACACGGCACCACCACCATCGCCGCCGGCGCACCGGAGCCGGAGGCCACCGGCGACATCCAGTCTTCTTTAGCGTAAACCTTGATCTGCCCCGCCGCCGCACCGGTGTATTCGGTGAGGAAGGCTTGCATCATCTGCACCTTGGGCGGCAACGCCACATCGGTCTCGGTGGCCATTACCAGTTGTGCGGCCTTGGAGATCAAAAAATGCACCTCGCGTTCCTCGCGCACCAGGCAATCAAGCAGGCGCAGGCCATACGGTGCGCCGGACGCACCGGTCATCGCCAGGGTCACGCGTTCCGGGCCGCTCATTTCAACGCCTCGGCCAGTTTGCCGTGCAGGCCGCCGAAGCCGCCGTTGCTCATCACCACCACGTGGGTGCCCGGTGTGGCCTTGAGTTTGACGTGTTGAATAATGCCTTCGATGGAATCGCAGACGGTTGAGGGCACAGTGCACAGCGCTGCAATGGACGGCAGGTCCCAGCCAAGGTTGGCGGGCGCATACCAGACCACCTGGTCGGCATCGTTGACGCTTTCCGGCAGGCCATCACGGTGCGCGCCAAGCTTCATCGAGTTTGAGCGCGGCTCGACAATCGCAATGATGTTGGCATCACCGACGCGCTTGCGCAGGCCATCCAGCGTGGTCGCAATCGCCGTTGGGTGGTGGGCGAAGTCGTCGTAAATGGTAATCCCATTCACGTCGGCGACCTTTTCCATCCGGCGCTTCACGCTTTTAAACGCGCTCAACGCGGCAATGCCCATGGCTGGCACCACGCCTACATGCCGCGCGGCCGCCAGGGTGACCAAGGCGTTGGCGACGTTGTGCTGGCCGGTCATGCCCCACTCAACGACACCTTGGGCTTGCCCTTCAAACAGCACTTCAAATTTAGAGCCGTCTTCGCTGAGCAACTTGACCTGCCACTGCCCGCCCGCGCCGGTAGTTTGCACCGGCGTCCAGCAACCCATGTCGATCACTCGCTGCAACGCAGGCTCGGTGGTCGGGTGGATGACCAGGCCTTCGCTCGGAATGGTGCGCACCAAGTGGTGGAACTGGCGCTCAATCGCCGGCAGATCAGGGAAGATGTCAGCGTGATCGAACTCCAGGTTATTCAGAATCGCCGTGCGCGGGCGGTAGTGGACGAACTTGGAGCGTTTATCAAAAAACGCGCTGTCGTATTCATCCGCCTCGATCACGAAGAACGGCGTTTCACCCAGGCGCGCCGACACCGAGAAGTTTTGCGGCACACCGCCGATCAGGAAGCCCGGGCTCATGCCCGCGTGCTCCAGCACCCACGCCAGCATGCTGCTGGTGGTGGTTTTGCCGTGCGTGCCGGCTACCGCGAGCACCCAGCGACCTTGCAGCACATGGTCTGCCAGCCACTGGGGACCGGAGACATACGGCAAGCCTTTATTGAGTACGTACTCGACCGCAGGATTGCCACGGGACATGGCGTTGCCGATCACCACCAGGTCCGGGACCGGGTCGAATTGCGATGGGTCGTAGCCTTGGGTCAACTCGATACCCTGAGCCTGCAATTGCGTGCTCATGGGCGGATAAACGTTAGCGTCGGAGCCGGTGACATGGTGGCCCAGTTCCTTGGCCAAAACCGCCATCGAGCCCATGAAAGTGCCGCAAATACCGAGAATATGAATGTGCATGGTTGACCTCTTGAACATCGAGGCAGGTTAGCGCAGGGAGGGGGAAATCGCACCTATTAAACGGTCCTCTTCGCCCAGCGCCACCCCTCATGCCGCCTCGCTGCCAAGCGCCTTCATCTTGCGTAGCGCCTTGTTTACCGCGGCCAATCGTTTCTCTATGGCATTCAATCGATCACGCACCGAATTACTGCTCAACAGGTCAACAGGCGCCGGAATATGGCGCTTGAAAAACACGCTGAGCGCTTGCGCTCCTTCATCGACGTGTTCCTCAAGCGCGCCCAGATCGGCGTGCATTTGATCCAAGTGCTGACTAATGTCGGTTGGCACCTCTTGCGACGCGATGTCAGCGGCTTGCACCTCGACACCTGCCACCTCTGCGAAGTCTTCATTCGCCAGTTGGACGGCCCGCTGAAGTGTCTGAGCGCGGGCAATCCATGTTTGATCGACAATCCTGCCAACCCTGTCGGCTGCATCTAGTTGCTCCGACTCGGTTTGCGGCAGAGAGGGGAGTTGAAACGAACGCTGTACCAGCTTTCGCGGCTGTAAGAGCTGAAACGCCAAGCCAATGCCAGCGCCGAACCCGGCATCGACAGTCGCGTTAATAGCATCGTGTGCTGCCTGCTTAAAAAAACCGGAACCCGCATTGGGCGTGAAGCCTTTCAACGGAGCGCCGTAAGGCAACATAGAATTAGCGTCATAGGCGTACCACTTGCCGTTTCGTTGCACTGCTTGAGTAGGAAGCGCCTCGGCTGTTGCGCCCACGGGCCGGTAAATGCCTTCGGCGACGCTGTCTGTTTTGCCTGCACGAGGAATGTCAAAACTACCGCTGTGCCCCCGCGCGTGATGCAACTTATTGAACAAGGGAGAGGCAGACTTAAAGCCGCGCTTGGCAAACTTGGCCAACTGGAATACCCCACGCCCGATGTCATAAAGGCCCAGCAAGGGGTTAGCCGCTTTAACGCCTGCTGTCACAAACCCCTTCAGAAAACTCATGGTTGACGCGAGCCCCTTGGCTCCTGTCTTGACCGCTAAGGCGCCACCTTTAAAAGCAGGCACGACCAACCCGATAAGATCAAGCAACAAGTAAAGACTCCCTTCCAGCGATCGACCGTTCTTGAAGCTTTTAACGGCGTCGTAAAAGGGAATGAGACTGCGCAGGAACGCCACGCCGGCTTTGTCCCTTCGCACATCGCGCTCTTGAGTCGTTTCGCCGTAGGATATTTTTTTGGCGTCGTCCACACCCCGGCTGAAAAATGCACTGACCACCGAGGCCAACTCGTTGACCCGCTTCGAGGCAACCATTGCCTCTGACGCGGGATACGGTTCGGTTAATGGCGTTTCCAGTGACTTCGATGGATAAATAGACAACGCGGCGAAGTCGACTTTGTCTTTTTTTGGCCATGCAGTACCCAGTGCCTGCCACAGGATGGTCACCGTATCTTCTTGCTCGGCGGGCCGTCCAGGACGCTCCATGGAAAAATACAGGCGAGACCCCGGCGCCCAAAGCCCAGGCCTGGAGGGATCCATGTCCTTGATAATTCTGCCTTTTGAAGGCGAATACAAATAATGACAGGTTTTCGCGCCCAGTTCGGCCCTAATGAGAATCGTGCCACTTTCTATATAGTCAAACATCGGATGGCCTGCGCGCACAGGCCCTTGATGACCAGAAGGCGAGCCGAGATGAAAAGTGGTGACTTTACCGCGCTCGATCATCAGCCGATCTTCAACCGGCAACAGCGATAATTGATACTGAAAGCTTGTTTCTACATACTGCTTCACGCCATCGGCGTAGGCATTGAACTGCTTATCAAACGTAGTTTTTATATCCGCAAGTTTGGAAAAGCCTGCTTGAATATCGGCCGTTGTGAAGTGCTCGTTTGAGGCGGTCCAAGCATGTTTGTATAAATCGCCGGACATATAAATATCCAACAGCGAGTAAGTCCCACGCTTGCGCGAACCCGGCGGAAGATCACCGAGCAGCGTTTTATCTTCAAAGAAACGTTCCATTTTAACGCCGTAGACGCGGCTTAATTCAGCCAATGCCGACGCCCGGCGATTGGGCATGGGGGTATCCACCGCTTTGGCGCCCTCCACCAAATTATCGACCTGCTTTTGCAGGGCAATAACCGCGCGATCGATGGTCTCGGCGGCGTAGGCATCGTCACTGCTTTGCTCGATCACCTCATTGGCAATGCCCCAGTCGACCACAGACCTCATTGCCGCGGCCTGCAACTGCGCCTGCCCGACCTCTGTTATGGGCTCCAGGGCATCGCGCTGCATGATGTCAGCATAAGCGTGCCCGGCCGATGCGCCTGGCGTGTCCAATTCGCGGCGCATGACAGCTGCGCTGAACGATGCCCATTGCTGGGAGCCGTAAACCAGTGCAGGAGGCTGGTCTTTGACCAGAAACTCGGGGGCTGACAGCGCCAGCAATTGATAAGCCACCACCTTCGCCAACTGCGGGCCAAACCGGCTTTCCAGGTGCTTTTCAAAACGTTGTTTTATATGTGCCGGCGACAACCCCCAGTTATCTTTCTGGCGCAGGTTATACCCGGCCAGATTGTTGCGTTGCTGGCCTGCCACAGGATCGGCGTCCAAGCCTAATGCTGCGAGCAGCGACTCTTGGGCACTGGTCTGAGTCGGCAGTGCGCCAATCGCCTCCTGCAGCTGTTTACCCAGCGCGCGAGCCTGAGGGGTGCTGATCAATGCCTTGAGAAAAGCCTCGATGTCTTCGCCGGCCCGCGCCGTTACCGATGCAGGGACAGCACGCTGCAGATACTCGATAAGGCTGGGCGCACGCCCTTGGCCATCAAGCGGCACTTGTGTTTGAAGGGCTTTCCAGTCGCTTACGACCTCGCTTATTTTATGTTGATCGGCCTCCCCCAGCGGCATGTCTTTGCTTAACAGCCCGCCATAGTCGCCCTCACTGGGTGCACGCAAAGGCGCCACGGACAACGCGCGATGCACGTTGGCAAGTGCGTCCAAAGTGATCGGAACTTGCAAGCCATGGCCAATGATCAGTTGCTTCAGGCTGAGGGTCACGGGTTGTTTTTGTTGTGCACTCCACAAAGCAGAATGCGGCGCGACCTCAACAACAATAGCGTCCAAATCCAGTTGCGCATCGGGCGTATCAATCTGCGCCTTCATAGCGCCAAGCAAGTTATCCAACTGGTGGGCATCGCCGATCATGCGCAAGACGTTCAGAAGCTTGTCGTTATCGGGCAACGCGTCATGCCCCCTGAAAAGCGGAACACTGCTGAGCTCTTTTGAACGGATGATTGTTTGTTGCCGCGACACCGTCGGGGGCTCATGGTAAAAATGCTGAATGACACTTGAATCGACGGTGAAGTTGCCAAACCCGTCGGGCTGATAATCATAGGGGAGGTCAACATTTCCGTAGGGCGCGAGTACTTTGGCGGCGGCCATCAAACTATCAATCAGGTCGTTGCCGCCCGGTAGGTCGGCCAGCTCAGGTGATTGACGATTTAGTCGTGCGCGCCCTTCAAAATGGAGTTCACCCTTGTCAGGAATAATATGAAGGGTTTTTACACTTCCCCCAACGAGCGCGGCCAAACGTTTGAGCAAAGGGGAATCGGCGGCTAACTTCAATGCCTCAATCCAATGCCCCAAGGTGGACGCTGGCGGAACGGGTATGCGCTGCGATGTTAAAACAAGTTTAGCGTAGTGTTGTGCCAAACGCGCATCGGCCGCAGCAGTAGACGCCTGCGGGTTCTGCGCAACCGGTAAAGAATGCGTCAACGAGTTAGTTGCCCCAGCGTCCACGTCTGCCGAGGGCTGACGTGGACGATTATTCGGCAGTGCGCCACGCAGCGAACCAGCACTTTGCACAGTCATGGCTAAGTTTTACCTTTGAGCAGTTCGGTGGTTATCACAGGCAGCGATGCAGTTAATTGCGCTCGACGCTAAAATCCGTTGTCAAAAAAACCAAGACCCACGCTTGTTTATTTGAAAGCGCGGGGCTTGGTCTCGAGGTTAAAACAGTCGCTGGCGCTTATTCAGGCCAAGCCCACTGCCACCTCGTCGGGACAGCAGTGGTTCATCACAGGAACGAACAACTGCGCAGGCCGAGTTGCCTCACAGCGCTCATCAGCGGCTTACGCCGGTTCTTCCTCCTGGCTTATTGCACTTAGTTTATCGATTACCAGGCCTTGCGCCTTATTGAGCGCCGCGAGCCTTCCCTCGAGGGCATCGACCCGAGCGCCGAGCCCTGCCAGGCCGTCGGCGGCCTTCTGCTTAGGGAGGAAGGATTTAAAATAAACTTCATTATCATCAGCCAGCGTTTTGGTGTGTTCCTCGGCAAAATCCAACATGTTCTCGAGTTGTTCCATCCGCTCAAGGGGGGCGGCCGGCCAATATGGACCTGGAATAAAATGCTGCTCGGTCTCTCCGTACCTCAGCGCGATGGATAAATTGGTCACCGTCAGGCCAACGATTTGGGCGTCGTTTATTCGGGGATAAAGCGCTTGCGCAGACGCTTCTTCTGCCTCCTTTACGGCGGCTGCCGCATCTCCAGGAGCAGCCGCGGGCAGCTCAACAGTCGACTTCGCAGTCGGCGGCGGTGGCACCAGTGGCGCAGGCAAATAAGACGCTTTGATCGCCTCGCCCACAGCAACAGAGCCTGAGTAAGCAGCGACGTTGATCGGTGCAGATACAAGACCGGTAACACCCGCGCTAATGCCCGCATCGCGTGCAATCAAGCCGGCACCGGGCGACTGAGAAATCACGCCCGACTTGATCAATTTTTCAGCATCAGACAACCGCCCAGCCACCTCGGCAACCGTAGCTTTGGGCAGGCTGGCCGGCGGCAGCTCTTTGCCCTGCCACTTAAAGACCCTTGCTTTTAGAATAGGGGGAAGCATATCCGAATGCGGCTCATTATTACCCTTTACAGCGCTCGCCTGGTCCCTGGCAACCTTGCCATCTTTATCAAGCGCGCGACCGGTTTTATCCACCAGAAAGCCCTCTTTATTGACCAGTTTTTTATCATTATCAATATAATGCCCTTTATCATCTATAACGCGCCCGAATGTGTTGACCGTACGCCCCTGCGCATCAATCAAGTGCCCATTATCATTCACCGCCCTGCCTTGCGAGTTGATCGTCTGATTTTGAGCATTTATCAGCTGGCCCCTTTCGTTTATTGGCTGACCTTTTGTATTGATCAGTTGCCCCGCATTGTTAATTCTTTGACCTTTGTCGTTGACCGGCTGATTGTGCTTATTAACCAATTTGCCTTGCTGATTGAAATACTGGCCGGAGGGGGCTCTTCTAAGACCCGGGGGCGGCGCAGCCTGGGGCGGCGGCGCAGCGGCCCTTGCCCTTGGTGTTGGAACGGGGGGAGGCGGTAATGTTACTCTCGGAGATGAAACAGGTGGTAGCGCCATTGGAGTATTCTCAAGAAGTAAGTTAAATACACACTCCCTGTGCTTCATAACTTACGTGGCCGCCCTTCACTTATCGTTCCATACTCGTGTAAAAATCGTCAGCCCGCCCCGCTCTGGTGCTGAAAAAAATGACGGGGCGGGGCACTTAAGCTGCCCGGATCGGTTGCGCTCAACCCCTCAAATGACGCACCGGCACCAGCCCATGTTTGTGCAACTTTCGGTATAAGGTGTTACGACTGATACCCAATTGCTCGGCCGTACGGGTCATGTGCCAGCATTGCTGCTCAAGCACACTCAACATTGCCTGGCGTTCGGCGTCAGCCAGTGGCGAAGCCTCAACCACCGCGGCGTGCTGCACACCCGCCTGGCGAATATTGGCGGGTAAATCTTCAACCCCTACAGCACCCTCATCGGACAGCGCCACTAACGTGCGCAATACGGTACGCAACTGCCTTACGTTGCCCGGCCAGGCATAGCTGAGCAACACCTGGCGCGCAGCAACACTTAGAAGCACTGTTTGCCCTGACGCCTCTTGCGCCAGCAACACATCCAGCAACTGCGATTTGTCACTGCGCTCACGCAGCGCCGGTAAGGCCACTTCCAAACCGTTGAGGCGGTAGTACAAATCTTCACGAAAGCTGCCGGCCTGCACGCGCGCCAGCAAATTGCGGTGGGTAGCGCTGATGATTCTGACGTCCACCGCCCCAGGCTCACCGCCGATGGGTACGACCAGGCGGTCTTCCAACACGCGTAAAAGACGGGTTTGCAAGGCCAATGGCATGTCGCCGATTTCATCCAGAAACAACGTACCGCCGTCCGCCTGCTGCAGCTTGCCGCGCATGCCCTCCTTGCGGGCGCCGGTAAAGCTGCCGCCGCAATAACCGAATAGCTCGCTTTCGATCAAGCTTTCGGGGATGGCTGCACAGTTCAGCGCAACAAAGGCCTTGCCCGACCGCTGGCTGGCCTGGTGCACAGCTTTGGCGAAGGCTTCTTTACCGCAGCCGGTTTCGCCGTTAATCAGCACCGGCACGTCGCGCTCGAATACTCTCAGCGCCTTGCGAAAAACATCCTGCAACGCCGGATCGCCCAGGCAAATACCTGGCAAGCGTGGCGCCTCGGGCTTGGCCAGCGGCGCAGGTGCACTGCACGCGTGGCCGCGTAGCGCGGCGAACAACTGCCGGCCATCACGGGTTCGCAACGGCCAACTGGCCGTGGCATTCGCGCTGGCCCGACCGAGCAACTCATCCAGCGAACAGTCAAAAAACGCCTCCACCGGCTGCCCCAGCAAACCGCCGCGAACCTGGCCCAGCAGATTCAACGCACTCTGATTGACCGCGCAGATGCGCCCTTCCCCGTCAAACGCCAGCAGCCCTTCACTGAACAGGCCCACCGACTCAGCCTGCAGGTGAAAACGCAGCAGCCAGTGCTTCTCGAAATGACGCAGGAAGTAACAGCTTTCGATCATCTTCGCCGACAGATTCACCAGCGCCATGGTGTGGAACTGGCTCTGACGCGACACGGCTTCACGCGCCGAGGACACGTCCAGCACCGCCAGCAGTTCCCCATGGGGGTCAAACACCGGGCTCGCCGAACAGGTCAGGCCGGTGTGGCGCCCGCGAAAATGTTCATCACGGTGAATGGTCAAGGACTGGCGCTCCACCAGGCAGGTGCCGATACCGTTGGTGCCCTCGCAGGCCTCGCTCCAGTCGGCGCCCAGCCACAGGCCGGCGCGTTCGAAGATCGTGCGCTCGGACGGCGCGGTGACACAGTTGAGAATCACCCCGCGCGCGTCGGTGAGCAGTACCGCATGGCCGGCGCCAGAGAGCTGTTGATGCAGGCTGTTCATCTCGCTGCCGGCGATGTGCAGCACGTGTTGCAGGCGTTCGCGGCTCTCCAGCAGGCGGCCGTGTTCGAGCACGGTAGGCGCAATACTCAGCGCCGGGTCGAGGTGATAGTCCTCAAGGCAACGCAGCCAGGAACGGGCGATGGACGGATCGCTGCCGGGGCCGTGGGTGAGGTCTTGCCCGCGCGTGGCGGTCAAGACTTGCTGGGCATGGCGACTGAAATGATCGTTTTGCATGATCTTATTATTCTCGCTGCGTGAGAACAGCCAGCATCCCCCAGCCATAAAACCATTGCAATCGCGGGCGGGCTCACCGGTCACAGGCTGTACCGTTTATGGCACAGACTGTCACTCCCGCTGTATCAGCGGTGTCACAGCAACGCCTTGTAAAAAACTCTAACCCCCCGGTTTACGGGCGCGCGCGGCGGTGGCCCAACCTTTGCTCTACGCTTTATCAGGCGCAACCCCGTTGTACTCCAATAAACATAAAAGTCAGGAGATACCCACCATGCGTTACGCACATCCCGGTACTGAAGGCTCGATCGTTTCGTTCAAGGCCAAGTACGGCAACTTCATCGGCGGCGAATTTGTCGCGCCGGTGGAGGGCAACTATTTCACCAACACCTCGCCGGTTAACGGCAAGCCTATCGCCGAATTCCCGCGCTCGACGGCCAAAGACATCGACAAAGCCCTCGACGCTGCCCACGCCGCCGCTGACGCCTGGGGCAAGACCTCGGCTCAGGACCGCTCGCTGGTACTGCTGAAAATCGCCGACCGCATCGAACAGAACCTCGAACTGCTGGCCGTCACCGAAACCTGGGACAACGGCAAAGCCGTGCGTGAAACCCTTAACGCCGACATCCCATTGGCGGCCGACCACTTCCGCTACTTCGCCGGTTGCATCCGCGCTCAGGAAGGCACCAGCGCCGAGATCAACGAACTCACGGCGTCCTATCACTTCCATGAGCCGCTGGGCGTGGTCGGCCAGATCATCCCGTGGAACTTCCCGCTGCTGATGGCCGCGTGGAAACTCGCCCCGGCCCTGGCCGCCGGTAACTGCGTGGTGCTCAAACCGGCCGAGCAAACCCCGCTGGGCATCAACGTATTGATGGAGCTGATTGGCGACTTGCTGCCGCCGGGCGTGCTGAACGTGGTGCACGGTTACGGCAAGGAAGCCGGCGAAGCCCTGGCCACCAGCAAGCGCATCGCTAAAATCGCCTTCACCGGCTCCACGCCAGTGGGCTCGCACATCATGCACGCCGCGGCCGAGAACATTATTCCGTCCACCGTTGAGCTGGGCGGCAAGTCGCCGAACATCTTCTTCGCCGACATCATGAACGCCGAACCGTCGTTTATCGAGAAAGCCGCCGAAGGCCTGGTGCTGGCGTTCTTCAACAGGGCGAAGTGTGCACCTGCCCGTCGCGCGCGCTGGTGGAAGAGTCGATTTACGACGATTTCATGAAAGTGGTGATGAAGAAGGTCGAGCAGATCAAACGCGGCGACCCGCTGGACACCGACACCATGGTCGGCGCCCAAGCGTCCGAGCAGCAATTCGACAAAATCCTGTCTTACCTGGAAATCGCCAAGGGCGAAGGCGCGCAGTTGCTGACCGGCGGCAAGGTCGAGAAGCTCAGCGGCGACATGGCTGGGGGCTATTACATCCAGCCGACCCTGCTCAAGGGCACCAATCAAATGCGCGTGTTCCAGGAAGAAATCTTCGGCCCGGTGGTAAGCATCACCACCTTCAAGGACGAAGCCGAGGCGCTGGCGATTGCCAACGACACCGAGTTCGGCCTCGGCGCCGGCGTGTGGACCCGCGACATCAACCGCGCCTACCGCATGGGGCGCGCGATCAAGGCGGGCCGCGTGTGGACAAACTGCTACCACCTGTACCCGGCGCATGCCGCGTTCGGCGGTTACAAAAAGTCCGGTGTGGGCCGTGAGACGCACAAGATGATGTTGGATCATTACCAGCAGACCAAGAACTTGCTGGTGAGCTACGACATTAACCCGCTGGGATTCTTCTAACCCTTCAACAGCCGCCCCACTCCCGCGTTAAAAATACAATTAAATGTGGGAGGGGGCTTGCTCCCGATGGCAGTGCATCAGCCACTTCATCGTTTACTGAAACACCGCTTTCGCGAGCAAGCCCGCTCCCACATTGGATCTCCACAAGTACTTGCGACTTGCATTCGGCATTCATACGCCGAGTTAAAACAATAAGAATGGACGGTACTTTCCCATGCCTAGCGAACCCACTGGCTCTTCCGTCGACTTCGAAAAAGTCGACACCGACTACTTCCAACAACGCGAACTGAAAAAAGGTGCCGCCGGCTGGGTGCTGTTGGTCGGCCTCGGCGTTGCCTACGTGATCTCCGGCGACTACGCCGGCTGGAACTTCGGCCTGGCTCAAGGTGGCTGGGGCGGCATGTTTCTCGCCACTTTGCTGATGGCCACCATGTACCTGTGCATGTGTTTTTCGCTGGCCGAACTGTCCTCCATGATCCCCACCGCCGGCGGCGGCTATGGCTTTGCCCGCAGCGCGTTTGGCCCATGGGGCGGGTTCCTTACCGGCACCGCCATTTTGATCGAGTACGCCATCGCCCCCGCGGCTATCGCGGTGTTTATCGGCGCCTACTGCGAGTCGTTATTCGGCATTGGCGGCTGGATGATCTACCTGGCGTTCTACATCCTGTTTATCGGCATTCACATCTTCGGCGTCGGCGAAGCGTTGAAACTGATGTTTGTGATCACCGCCATCGCGGCCATTGCCTTGGGCGTGTTCCTGGTGTCAATGGTGCCGCACTTCAACGTGGCGAACTTGCTGGACGTGCCGGTGACCGACGCCAAGGGCGCCAGCAGCTTCCTGCCCTTCGGCTACGTCGGCGTATGGGCAGCGATTCCCTATGCGATCTGGTTTTTCCTCGCGGTCGAAGGCGTGCCGCTGGCCGCCGAAGAAACCAAAAACCCCAAGCGCGACCTGCCTCGCGGCTTGATCGGCGCCATTGTGGTGCTGACCAGTTTCGCCCTGTTGATTCTGGTCATCGCACCCGGCGGCGCCGGCACGTACGCGCTGATCAAATCGGGCAACCCGCTGGTGGAAGCCCTGGCGCTTGCCTACGGCGGCTCCACCTGGATGGGCGGCTTCGTCAACCTGGTGGGCCTTGCCGGGCTGATCGCCAGTTTTTTCTCGATTATCTACGCGTATTCGCGGCAGATCTTCGCTTTATCGCGTGCCGGCTACCTGCCGCGCAAACTCTCGCAGACCAACAAAAGCAAGGCGCCGGTGCTGGCGCTGGTGATCCCCGGCATGATCGGTTTTGGCCTGTCGCTGACCGGCCAGGGTGATTTGTTGATTCTGGTGGCGGTGTTTGGCGCGACCATTTCCTACGTGCTGATGATGGCCGCGCACATCACCTTGCGCATCCGCCGCCCCAAAATGGACCGCCCGTACCGCACACCGGGCGGTATTTTCACCTCCGGCGTGGCCTTGGTACTCGCCTGTGTGGCCGTGGTGGCGGGCTTTCTGGTCGATCCACGGGTGGTTATTGGCGCCGCGATCATCTATGGAGTATTAATTGCTTACTTTGCTTTCTACAGCCGGCATCACTTGGTAGCAGGCACGCCGGAAGAAGAATTTGCGGCGATCCAGGCCGCAGAGGCCGCCTTGCACTGATGGGCCGTAAACCTCGACGCGGGCGCTTTACTCACAGCCTGCCCGCGTCGCCAAGGAGACACTGTATGGCAAGCTTTTCTCACGCGGTGGGTGCACAGACCTACCGCTTCGACAGCCTCAAGGACGTGATGGCCAAGGCCAGCCCCGCGCGTTCCGGGGACTTTCTCGCTGGCGTGGCCGCGCAAAACGACGGCGAGCGGGTCGCGGCGCAGATGGCGCTGGCGAATATCCCGTTGAAACACTTCCTGCAAGAAGTGCTGATCCCTTATGAAAGCGACGAAGTCACTCGGCTGATTGTCGACACCCACGATAAACAAGCGTTTGGCGTGGTCAGCCACCTGACCGTCGGTGGCCTGCGCGACTGGCTGCTCAGCGACGCGGCCGACGAACACGCCCTGCGCGCATTGGCGCCCGGGCTGACCCCGGAAATGGCCGCCGCCGTGTCGAAAATCATGCGCGTGCAAGACTTGGTACTGGTCGCGCAGAAGATCCGCGTGGTCACGCGGTTTCGCGGCACCATGGGCCTGCGCGGGCGCCTGTCGACCCGCCTGCAACCCAACCACCCGACGGACGAACCGGCGGGCATCGCCGCGAGCATTCTCGATGGCCTGCTCTACGGCAACGGCGACGCGATGATCGGCATCAACCCGGCCACCGACAGCATCGCCTCGATCTGCGCGATGCTCGAGATGCTCGACGCGATCATCCAGCGCTACGAAATCCCCACCCAAGCCTGCGTGCTGACCCACGTCACCACCTCCATCGAGGCCATCAACCGTGGCGTGCCGCTGGACCTGGTGTTTCAGTCGATTGCCGGCACCGAAGCCGCCAATGCCAGTTTCGGCATCAGCTTGAGCGTGCTGCAGGAAGGTTACGAAGCCGGGTTGAGCCTGAATCGCGGCACCCTGGGCCAGAACCTGATGTATTTCGAAACCGGCCAGGGCAGCGCGTTGTCGGCCAACGCGCACTTTGGCGTCGACCAGCAAACCTGTGAAACCCGCGCCTATGCCGTGGCGCGGCATTTCAAGCCATTTTTGGTCAACACCGTGGTCGGTTTTATCGGCCCGGAGTACCTGTACAACGGCAAGCAAATCATCCGCGCCGGCCTTGAAGATCACTTCTGCGGCAAGTTGCTCGGCGTGCCGATGGGCTGCGACATCTGCTACACCAACCACGCCGAAGCCGACCAGGACGACATGGACACCCTGCTGACGCTTTTGGGCGTGGCCGGGATCAACTTCATCATGGGCATCCCCGGCTCCGATGACATCATGCTCAACTACCAGACCACCTCGTTTCACGACGCCTTATACGCCCGCCAAACACTGGGTTTAAAACCGGCACCGGAGTTTGAACAGTGGCTGGCGAAAATGGGCATCTTCACGCAAGCCGACGGCAAAGTGCATTTCGGCAACAGCCTGCCACCGGCATTTCGCCACGCCTTGGCGCAACTGGGATGAAGGAGCCGCCCGTGCACGTCGACCTACCCGAAAACCCTTGGCTGCAACTGCGCCGCCTGACGCCTGCGCGCATTGCGCTGGGCCGCACCGGCACGAGCATTCCGACCAGCGCGCAACTGGACTTCCAGTTCGCCCACGCCCAGGCGCGCGACGCGGTGCACTTGCCCTTCGACGCTGCCGGGCTGAGCAGCCAATTGGCCGAACGCGGCCGCGACAGCCTGTTGCTGCACAGCGCCGCGCTCGACCGGCACAGCTACCTGCAACGCCCGGACCTGGGGCGGCGCTTAAGTGGTGAATCGGCGCAGCGCCTGCGTGATTACGCCGCCGCCCACCCCGGCGGCGTAGACCTCGCCGTGGTCGTGGCCGATGGCCTGTCGGCGCTGGCGGTGCATAAACATACGCTGGCGTTTCTTACACGCATGGAGGAACAGACCCAAGCCGAAGGGTGGTCATTGTCGCCGGTGATTCTGGTAGAACAGGGCCGCGTGGCGGTGGCGGATGAAATCGGCCAGTTGCTGGGCGCCAAAATGGTGGTGATCCTGATCGGTGAACGGCCGGGGCTCAGTTCGCCGGACAGCTTGGGCCTGTATTTCACCTACAACCCCAAGGTCGGCCTGACCGACGCCTACCGCAATTGCATCTCCAATGTGCGCCTGGAAGGCTTGAGTTACGGCATGGCGGCGCATCGCCTGCTTTACTTGATGCGGGAGGCGTGTCGCCGGCAGTTGTCGGGGGTCAATCTCAAGGACGAGGCGCAGGTTCAGACCCTTGAGTCGGACGATCCTGACCTGATGAAAGGCAACTTCCTACTCAGCCCGCCGGATGACCGATAGCGGCACGCGTGCACTTTATTTCGCATCAGGCAGCGGCCAGTCACAGCCACGTGGGTGGTCAAAGCCTGTTTCAGAAGAAGTTGAGGCCTGTTTAGAGCCAAGTAACCTTGAGAGGGCGTACGCCCTTGATTAACGCGACATTCCTCGCTACAAAACCAACACGCTTTTCACCTCGCAATACGTATAATGCGGGCCTTTCAGGGTCGTAAGAAATACGGCATATCCTTGTAGCCTTACTTACCCGAGCTTCCGCACAGGCCTACTGAGTAGGGCCATTCACACAGGTGCCATCCATGGATTTCAACCCGCTCGACCTTATCCTGCATCTCGACGTGTACCTCGACATGCTGGTAACCAACTACGGTCCGTGGATCTACGCCATTCTGTTTCTGGTAATTTTTTGCGAAACCGGCCTGGTGGTCATGCCGTTTCTGCCGGGTGATTCATTGCTGTTTATCGCAGGCGCCATCGCGGCCGGCGGCGGCATGGACCCGGTGTTGCTCGGCGGCCTGTTGATGCTGGCGGCGATCCTCGGCGACAGCACCAATTATGTGATTGGGCGAACAGCCGGAGAGCGCTTGTTCAGCAACCCGAACTCGAAGATCTTCCGCCGCGACTACCTGCAAAAAACCCACGACTTCTACGACAAGCACGGCGGCAAAACCGTGACGCTGGCGCGCTTCCTGCCGATCCTGCGAACCTTTGCACCGTTCGTTGCCGGTATCGCCAGAATGCCTTACCCGCGCTTCTTCGGTTTCAGCGTGCTCGGCACCATCCTCTGGGTCGGCGGGCTGGTGACCTTGGGTTACTTCTTCGGCAACGTGCCGTTTATCAAGAAAAACCTCTCGCTGCTGGTCGTGTTCATCATTCTGCTGTCGCTGGTGCCGATGATCATCGGCGTGTTCCGCAGCCGCTTTGGCCGCACGTCTTCCGAAGCCAAGTCGCAGTAACCCGCGATGTGGTCCCTCAGCGCCTGGCGTCGCCGGCGCCTGCTGGCCAAACACCCGATTGCCGATGACACCTGGCAACGGGTGCGCCACCACCTGAGCTTTCTTGACGGCATCAGCGCCGAGCAAGACCAGTGGTTGCGCGAAGCCTGTGTGATGTTTCTTGCCGAAAAACACCTCACCGCGCTGCCCGGCGTCGACCTGCATCAGGAACAACGCCTGCTGCTCGCCGCCCAGGCGCAACTGCCGCTGATGCACCTCGGCGACCTCGACTGGTATCAGGGTTTTCACGAAATCGTGCTGTACCCCGACGACTTCGTGAGCCCGCAACGCCACCGCGACGCCAGCGGCGTCGAACACGAGTGGGACGGCGAACACAGCGGCGAAGCCTGGCAGCAAGGCCCGGTGATTCTTGCCTGGCCCGGCGTACTCGCCAGCGGCAATTGGGAAGGCTACAACCTGGTCATCCACGAGTTGGCGCACAAGCTCGACATGCTCAACGGCGACGCCAACGGCCTGCCGCCGCTGCATCAAGACATGCGCGTGCAGGAATGGGCCAGCGTGATGCAAAGCGCGTTTGATGACCTCAATCGCCAACTGGACGCCAACCCTGACGTGGAGACCGAGATCGACCCCTACGCCGCCGAAAACCCGGCGGAGTTCTTTGCGGTCACCAGTGAATATTTTTTCAGTGCCCCGGATTTACTGGCCAGCACTTATCCACAGGTGTATGCGCAACTGAGCCGCTTTTATCGCCAGGACCCCTTGGCCCGCCTGACCCAACTGCAGGCCAGCGACGCACGGTATCAGACGGAACGCCACGCGCCCTACGACGTCTGACGCATGGCATCGGCGTCAGAATATGCCTATAATCGCCGCCACTTTTAGGCCAATCCGGCCATGCTTCATGGCCAACTACGGGGGCACCGCCCAATGAGCTACAGCAAGATTCCGGCTGGCAAAGACCTGCCGAACGACATCTACGTCGCCATCGAAATTCCGGCCAACCACGCGCCGATCAAATACGAAATCGACAAAGACAGCGACTGCCTGTTCGTTGACCGTTTCATGGCCACCCCGATGTTCTACCCGGCCAACTACGGTTTCATCCCTAACACCCTGGCTGACGACGGTGACCCCCTCGACGTGCTGGTTGTAACCCCTTACCCGGTTACCCCAGGCTCGGTTATCCGCGCGCGCCCAGTCGGCATCCTGCACATGACCGACGACGGCGGCGGCGATGCCAAAGTTATCGCGGTGCCCCACGACAAGTTGTCCCAACTGTACGTGGACGTGAAGGAATACACCGACCTGCCGCCACTGTTGCTGGAACAGATCAAACACTTCTTCGAGAACTATAAAGACCTCGAAAAAGGCAAATGGGTGAAGATCGAAGGCTGGGGCGACGCAGACGCCGCCCGCGCCGAGATCATGAAGTCGGTCGCTGCCTACAAAGGCTGATACTTGCTCCCATTGCTCCGGCAATCAAAAAAGCCCCGGTTATCCGGGGCTTTTTTTGTGGGAAAAATAAACACCAAGTTCAATGACTAACACACAACGTTGAACTAACTAAATATACAGAAATATCAGACTACAACTACGTGAATCCCTACACATGTAATTCAACGCATGGTTTATTTGATGTGTTCCCCCCCGTCAGTAAACTCTGCGTTTATGAATACATCAGGTGATCGACTAAAAGCACTACTGCGGGAAGTTCATCTTTCCGCCTCCGACTTCGCCAAGAACCGTAACGTCACGCCGCAACACGTGAACAACTGGTTCAAACGCGGCGTGCCCATGGGCCGACTCAACGAGATCGCAGACTTGCTCTGCGTCTCCAGCCGTTGGCTACGCACCGGCGAAGGCCCCAAACATCCACCGGCACACTTCCTGCTGGCCGGCCCGGACACAACAAAAGGGCTCCCGACCCGTGAAGAAAGCGGCAAGTACCTCACAGGCCCTATCTGCATGCCGGAAAAAATCGACGTGGAGATCCCCCTCCACCCCACATTCACCTCAACCGAGCGCATCCGCGTCTCCGTGCACACCCTACAAACGCTAAACGTAAACCCCGACCGCGCACTGGGCGCCTACATGGTCGACAACAGCATGATCGACATCATCCAACAAGGCGCCACCCTCGCCATCGACCGCGGCCGCAGCCAAATCATCGACGGCGAAATCTACGCCGTCGAACACGACGGCATGCTGCGCATCAAATACCTCTACAACCGCCCCGGCGGAGGCCTGCGCATGCGCAGCCACAACGCCGGCGAACACCCGGACGAATACCTGACCTACGAACAACGCTTCGAACAGAACTTCTTGATCGTGGGCTGGGTGTTCTGGTGGTCCACCCTGAATAACCGCAGGCCGGTGCCGCTGGATGAACAACTGCTGGGCTGGGAAGGCTCTAAATCGGACCCGGAGGTGGGCAATTGAGGTGAACATGGGTATCATGCGTCGCACATTTGGCAGGGGTTGGCTGTGCGCCATTCACCCTGCCCGGCGACGCGGAACAGTTTCTGCCGATGCCCTGACTATTCAGCCAGACGCAATGTTGGCTGAGCGATTTGAAGGCTGGTGAGGTTTGTCAAAAACAAGCTGAAGCAGTCCCCGAGAAGCCGGCCACAAGCCGGCTTTTTAATGCCTGATTAGGAAGTACTCGGCCTACAGCTTGCGTGCCGAAATGGAATGCTTGTTTTTTCTAATGCTCAGTCATGCTTACGCGTTTTGCCCGATAGCTGATGAGCACGCTGGCTCAAGTCGGCAAGGCGCTTGTCCGCACCCGCAGCATCTGCATATTGGCGCTGTTGGTGAAAGTTTTCGTACTGCGACTCGGCGTATTGTTTGGCCATGTCGTGGGAGATCTTGCCTGCATTGTTGAGAATGTCGCGGTCGTTCAAAGTCAGGAACCCATCAAGTTTTTTTACCCAGTCGACCATGGACATGGGAATACGACGCATAGCCTGGCCTTCAGCAAACACCAGATATTGCTCGACAAGATTGTTCAGAGCGCTTAATTCGTCTGTGGTCAGGTAGTTCTTGGCGTTGACAATATCCTGTTTGCGTACCTTGGCGCCGCGCCAGTTGGTCAGGCCCATATGCGGTTTGCTGCTGTCGGCACGGTGATGAATTAGCTCCGCAGCAGTTTGCCCAGTGATCGCCCAGTGCACTTTATTTTGCACGGTTTTGAAGAAGCCGATGCTGGCGTCTTGCGTTGGGTCGTAGTCCACGCTGGTGGCGTAGATGTCGGTGATTTTCTGGTAGAAGCGCTTTTCGCTGGTGCGAATATCCTGAATGCGCCGCGTCAGCTCTTCGAAGTAGTCGAAAGGCTGGTCAGGATTTTTCAGGCGCTCATCATCAAGCACAAACCCTTTGACGATATATTCACGAAGCTGCCGTGTAGCCCATTGCCGGAAGCGGGTTGCCGTATGGCTCTGTACGCGATACCCAACGGAAATGATTGCGTCCAGGTTGTAGTGCTTGAGGCTGCGCTTTACCTGCCGTGTGCCTTCTTGGCGAACTACTAAGAAATCCTTAGTGGTTGCATTTTGATCAAGCTCGCCCTCGCTGAAGATATTCTTCAGGTGCATCAGCACATTCTCTGGCGTGGTGCTGAACAGCTCTGCCATCAGCGCCTGAGTCAGCCATACAGACTCGTCGACAAACCGCACATCCAACCGCGTTTGCCCGTCTTCGCTCTGGTAGATGATGAACTGCGACGTGTTGCTGTGGACGTTATCCGTACTCATAGCTCAACTTTTTCCTCGATCAGCAGGTCTTCCAGCTCGTGTTCGTTGCCTTTGAGAAGGCTGGTGCGGGTTCGTCCTTTACTCGAAAGCATCTTGAGCAGCTCTTCGGGTAACCTGCGCCGCCAGCAGGCTGGAGCTGGGGCAAGTGTACTTCAATTGCCTCAGAACCAAGCTCGGGCGCTCGGTCAATCTGTACCTTATTAAATGTTTTATGACGCGATGAAAGTGGCGCATGACCGCCTCAAGCGTGCGGGGCTTTCAAGCTGCCCGAGCGGGGTTACTCGAAGCTAACGGATGCAGGCGCCATACGCACGGCACTGGAAAGCGATTGCTTTGACGACGAGTCATTAGTGTTTTGGCCTTTGGTCAGCGCCTTGCTGACCAAAGGGTTATTACCTGGTGCAAAATCGTGGCGTTATTACTTTAGCTGCAAACACTCCACCGCCCGATCCGCCACCAGCTTCGCCATCGCCACCAAGTGCATCACCGCCTTATGCGGCGCCCCCAGCGGTTCGCCGAGCGCTTGCGACGTCGTCACCGCACATTGCAGCAACTCAGCCACGCGCAGCCAGGCATCTTCGAAGCTCAGCTCTTCATTGACGGTAAAGGGGTGGGTCGCGGTATCCGAAACAACGTTATTCATAGCAAAACTCCAATCGATAATTTGGAGCTGCCTTGTCCCGCGACTAAACGAAAGGTGGCAGCTGTACGCAGGTTAGTCGACCAGTCGATTGGAAACCCGGCGCACCCGGAGGTGCCCTGCGCACAGCCACCATAAGATGCAGGCGAAGGAGTGCCCGACTCATGAGTTGCTTATGCGCCAATCGAATCCGGGCGACTAAACCCGATCACTGAAAGACAGTGACGGACCGCAGCCTAGTCGCAGGATTTTGCTGGCGCAAGCGGCCGGGATTCTCTAGGAAACGTCCTGCAAATGAAAGGGATCGGTACTGCTGGCCTTTGAAAATCACACCAGAGTCCATTCTGAATTTTCCAACCGCTCATGCAGCCGCCTTTTGCTACGGCATTCTCCGACGCCTTGCCGTTTGCCGAGCCGTCACGAATGCCCGCCGCTTCGCACATCACCTTTTCGAACATGAGCTGGATGGCTTTCATCAGAGCCTGGTGGGGTATCGCCAGCAGATGGGCGCCTGGTATTCGCAGCCGCTAGTAAAAAACATTCATCGCCAGGACATCTTGAAAAATCATCACTCGAGTAGACGATGAGCCGAATAAACCACACAATCGGCTCACTAAATGAGCCGAATAAATCCCTTATTCGGCTCACACGCCCAGGCCTACCTCCATGGTTGATCCGCGCTGGATATGGCAACACACCGACTGGCCCCATTTTTACTGGCAACCCGCACGCCTGGCTGCCTTGTTGCGTGAGTGCGGGCAAGCGCAAGGCAAGCTGCTGGGCATGCTCGGCTCCGTCAGCGGGCCTGTCAGTGCGAAGAATGAACTGGATGCGTTGCTGCAAAATGTCCTGGCTTCTTCGGCAATCGAAGATGAGCAGTTGAATGTCGGCTCGGTGCGTTCCTCGCTGGCGCGGCGCTTGGGTTTGGAGGCGATGAAAGACGGCAAGGTGAGCCCGCGTAGCGAAGGCCTCGCCGAGCTGATGATGGATGCCACCGAGCAATACACCGAGCCGTTTACCCTCGCCCGTTTATTGAATTGGCACCACTGGCTATTCCCGGTTCCGGAGGCAGGCTTTGCTGCGCGCGCGCTGAATGTGGGGGCGTTGAGGGGCGATGAGCCGATGCAGGTGGTCTCGGGGCGACTTGACAAGCCGACCCTGCATTTTGAAGCGCCGCCGCGCGCGGGGCTGGATCTGGCGCTGGATGACTTTCTGGAGTGGTTCGAAACCAGCCGCGATCAGCCAGAGCTGGACCCGCTGGTGCGCGCTGGCGTCGCGCATTTCTGGTTTGTCACGCTGCATCCGTTCGATGACGGTAATGGCCGCCTGACGCGCGCGATCACGGATCTGGCACTGGCTCAGGGCGAGCATCAGGCCATTCGCTTTTATGCGATGTCGGCAAGCATTCTGGAAGACCGCGCCGGTTATTACCACGCGCTGGAGTCCGCCCAAAGGGCCACGCTGGATATCACCGAGTGGCTGCAATGGTTCCTCAAAACTTTTTTGCGCAGCGTGCAGCAGGCCATGGCGCGGATTGATCGGGTGTTGGACAAGAGCCGGTTCTGGCAGCGCTACGCGGACCTTGCGTTATCTGCCGAGCAGATAAAGGTGCTTAATCGCCTGCTCGACGGCGGCGAAAAGGGCTTTGAGCACGGTATCAGCGCCGCGCAGTATCAGGCGGTGGCGAAGGTGTCCAAAGCGACGGCGACCCGGCACCTGGCCGATTTACTGGAAAAAAACTGCCTGGTTCGGTTGCCTGGCGGGGGCCGCAGTACGCGCTATAAAATCAACGGCGAGGCCGACTGAACCACCCCCGCTCATTTGCCCCAATTCCGCATGTCTGCTAGTGTCGCGCCGGTTTACCGTCTACCGGAATAGCCGCCATGGCCCGCAAAAAAGTTGCACTCGATTTCGAACAATCTCTCGCCGACCTGCAAGCGCTGGTCGAGCGTCTGGAGAACGGCGAGTTGTCGCTGGAGGACTCGCTGACGGCGTTTGAGCAAGGTATCGGCCTGACCCGTGACTGCCAGAGCGCGCTGGCGCAGGCGGAGCAGAAGGTGCAGGTGCTGCTGGAGCGGGATGGGGAGTTGGCCGAAGAACCTTTCGACGCGGAACAGCCTGAATGATCGACGCGTATCAGGCCAGCAGCCAAGCCCGTGTGAATGCGGCGCTCGAACCCTTGTTTGTTGCGCCAAGCCCGCAAATGCAGCGCCTTTATGACGCCATGCGCTACAGCGTGATGAATGGTGGCAAGCGCGTGCGCCCGTTGCTGGCGTATGCGGCGTGTGAAGCCTTGGGCGCGCCTGCCGAGCAGGCAAATGGCGCGGCGTGTGCGGTGGAGCTGATTCACGCGTACTCCTTGGTGCATGACGATTTGCCGGCGATGGACGATGACGATTTACGTCGCGGCCAGCCCACCACGCACAAGGCCTTTGATGAGGCGTATGCGATTCTGGCAGGTGATGGCTTGCAAAGCCTGGCGTTCAGCGCGTTGCTGGACCCGCGCTTGAGCCGCGTCACGGCCGAGGTCAGCTTGCGTATGGTGACGACGCTGGCCTTGGCGGCTGGCCCTGCCGGTATGGTCGGCGGGCAAGCGATCGATATGGGCTCGGTCAGCCTCAAGCTCGACCAAAAAGCGCTTGAACATATGCATCGCCACAAGACCGGCGCGCTGATTGAGGCCGCCGTGCAACTGGGTGCCCTGGCCAGTGGTCGCGCGGAACCTGCGCAATTGGCGGCCTTGCACACCTACGCCCAGGCGGTCGGCCTGGCGTTTCAGGTGCAGGACGACATTCTCGACGTAGAAAGTGACACCGCCACCCTCGGCAAACGCCAGGGTGCGGATATCGCACGGGACAAACCGACGTATCCTGCGCTGCTCGGGCTGGACGCGGCCAAAGTGTATGCCGTGCAACTGCGCGATCAAGCCTTGCAGGCCCTGCGACCTTTCGACGCTGCGGCCGAGCCACTGCGCGACTTGGCGCGGTATATCGTCGAACGCCGCCACTGATAACGGCGCGCATTGCGGCCGCATATCGGCCAAGTTCCGCGCTCTGCGTGGGCAGTTTGCACCGCTTGAGGTAAACTGCCGCCTCTTCTATACCTATAACGATTCGCCTGATGCCCACGACGTTTCAAGAGATTCCCCGCAAGCGCCCGTCCACGCCACTGCTCGACCGTGCTGCCACGCCGGACGGCCTGCGCAGACTGGGTGAAGCCGAGCTGGAAACCCTGGCCGATGAGTTGCGCCTGGAATTGCTCTACACGGTCGGTCAGACCGGTGGGCATTTTGGCGCAGGGCTGGGCGTGATCGAGCTGACCATCGCCCTGCATTACGTGTTCGACACCCCGGACGACCGGCTGGTGTGGGACGTGGGCCATCAGGCGTATCCGCATAAAATCCTTACCGGCCGTCGCGAGCGCATGGCCAGCCTGCGCCAGAAGGAAGGCCTGGCAGCGTTCCCGCGGCGCGCCGAAAGCGAGTACGACACCTTTGGCGTCGGCCACTCCAGCACCTCTATCAGTGCAGCGCTGGGCATGGCAATTGCCGCCCGCCTGCAAGGCAGCGAGCGCAAGGCGATTGCGGTGATTGGTGACGGCGCGCTGACCGCCGGCATGGCCTTCGAGGCGCTGAACCACGCGCCAGAAGTCGACGCCAACATGTTGGTGATCCTTAACGACAACGACATGTCGATTTCGCGCAATGTCGGTGGCCTTTCGAATTATCTTGCAAAAATTCTTTCCAGCCGCACCTACGCCAGCATGCGCGAAGGCAGCAAGAAGGTGCTCTCGCGTCTGCCCGGCGCGTGGGAAATTGCCCGGCGTACCGAAGAATACGCCAAGGGCATGTTGGTACCCGGCACCTTGTTCGAAGAACTGGGCTGGAACTACATCGGCCCAATCGACGGCCATGACCTGCCGACGCTGATCGCCACGCTGCGCAACATGCGTGACCTCAAAGGCCCGCAGTTCCTGCATATCGTCACCAAAAAAGGCAAAGGCTTCGCCCCGGCGGAAGTCGACCCGATTGGTTACCACGCAATCACCAAGCTCGAACCACTGGATGCTCCCGCCGCGCCGAAAAAGGCCAGCGGGCCTAAGTATTCCGGTGTGTTTGGCGAATGGCTGTGTGACATGGCCGCTGCCGACCCGCGCCTGGTGGGCATTACCCCGGCGATGAAGGAAGGCTCCGACCTGGTGGCGTTCAGCGAGCGTTTCCCGCTGCGCTATTTCGATGTGGCAATTGCCGAGCAGCACGCGGTGACGTTCGCCGCGGGCATGGCCTGCGAAGGCACCAAGCCGGTGGTTGCGATTTATTCCACGTTCCTGCAACGCGGCTACGACCAGCTTGTGCACGACGTGGCGGTGCAGAACCTCGACGTATTGTTCGCCATCGACCGCGCCGGCTTGGTCGGTGAAGACGGCCCGACTCACGCGGGTAGTTTTGATTTGTCGTACCTGCGCTGCATCCCCGGCATGCTGGTGATGACGCCGAGCGACGAAAACGAACTGCGCAAAATGCTCAGCACCGGCTATCTGTACAACGGCCCCGCTGCCGTGCGTTACCCGCGCGGTAATGGGCCGAATGCGTTGATCGATGAAGGCCTGGAGCCGATCGAGATTGGCAAAGGCATTCTGCGTCGCCATGGCAGCCAAACCGCGTTCCTGGTGTTCGGCGTGCAATTGGCCGAAGCCCTGAAAGTCGCCGAGAAGCTTGATGCCACCGTGGTCGACATGCGCTTCGTCAAACCGCTGGACGAAGCCCTTGTCCGCGAAATTGCCGGCAGCCACGAACTGTTGGTGACCGTCGAAGAAAACGCCATCATGGGCGGTGCCGGTGCGGCGGTCAGTGAGTTCCTGGCGCGGGAGAATATCCTCAAGTCGGTGCTGCACTTGGGCTTGCCGGACAGGTACGTCGAACACGCCAAGCCAGCGCAGATGCTTGCCGAATGCGGGCTGGACGAGGCCGGCATCGAGGCTTCGGTGCGCGCGCGCATGGCACTGCCCGGCCGGTAGAAACCGCCACTCACTGTGGGAGGGGCAAGCCCTCTCCCACCGTTGATGGGTGGCCTTTTCAAAACGCTACGGACAGCCCATGAATCGCCTTCGCTACGCCCTGCCGCTGCTGTTGCTCCCCGCTACCGACCTGCTCGCCGAGGCCTTCGAACGCGATAACGCCCTGAAACTGCCCGACGTGGTCATCAGCGCCAACCGTCAGGTGCAGGCACGCAACGACAGCAGCGCGGCCAACAGCGTGTTCACCCGCGATGACATCGACCGCCTGCAACCGACCAGCGTGACCGACCTGCTCAGCCGCGTGCCCGGCGTGCAAGTGGCGCCTAGCGGCGGGCGCGGCAGTTTGCCGGGCATCTTCATCCGTGGCACCAAAGCCGCGCAAAGCCTGGTGCTGGTGGATGGCCAGCGCATCGCCAACACCACTTCCGGTGACAGCGGGCTGCACTACCTGAACGTCGACCAAATTGAACGCGTCGAAGTGCTGCGCGGCTCACGCTCGGTGATCTACGGCAGTGATGCGATCGGCGGTGTGATCCAGATATTCACCCGCCGCAATGCCGAAAAAGGCCTGCAGCCGCGCTTGAAAGTAGGGTTTGGCAGCCACCAGACGTGGGAACGCAGCCTTGGCCTCTCCGGTGGCGATGAGCACACGCGTTTCAACCTGGGGGCGAGCCTGGATGACACCGCCGGTATTAATTCAACGCACGCCTCGCTCCCCAGCGATGGCGACCATGATGCCTACCGCAATCAATCGATCAGCCTGAACCTCAGCCATTCCTTCAGCGATGAACTGGAAGCGGGGTTCAACCTGTTGGATAACCGCGGCAAGTCGGAGTACGACAACAGCTTCGGCCGCTACGACGCCGCCACCGGCCAAAGCGTCGGGCAAAAACCTTACACCGACTACACCGTGAGCAGCGCCAGCGGCTACGTCGACGCCACGTTCAATCAGCGCTGGCAGTCGCGCCTGGAGTTGGGCCACAGTGAAAACCGCGACACCAAGCGCGACACGCTCAGTGATGATTTCAGCGTATTCAACACCTACCGCGACTCGCTCAACTGGCAAAACGACCTGACGCTGGATGATCAGAACAGCCTGATACTCGGCGGTGACGTGTACGAAGATCGCTTCCACGGCTCCACCCGGTTCACCGAAAACAGCCGCTGGAACCGCGCAGCCTTTGTACAGCACCGCTTTCACAGCGAATGGTTCTCTACGGAGCTGGGCCTGCGGCGTGATCAGAATCAACAGTTCGGCAGCCAAAATAGCTGGAGCGGCACCCTCACCGTGCCCGTTAACTCCGACAATGACCTGTTGCTGAGCTACAGCGAGGGCTTTCGCGCGCCGACCTTCAACGACCTTTATTACCCTGACACGAATTACAGCAACCCGAACCTGCAGCCGGAAACCTCAAAGAGTTACGAGCTGCAATGGCGCAGCCAGTTGAGTGACCGCACGCGCCTGGAAGCGTCGCTGTACCGCACTGATTTAAGCAACGCGATCATCCTCGACAGCACCAGCAAACCGCAAAACGTGGCGTCGGCACGCATCAACGGCTTTGAAGCCGCGCTCAAGCAGGAGCTGTTCGGCTGGCAGGGTAACGTGGGCGTTGCATTCATCGACCCGCGCGACCGCGATACCGGCCACACCCTGGCCCGTCGTGCGCGCCGCACGTTGAGCGTGGATCTGGACCGGCAATTCGACACGTTCGGTGTGGGCGCAAGCTGGCAGGCGATCAGCCGCAGCTATGACGCTGAAGACAATCGCAATCGCCTGGGCGGTTATGCCTTGCTGGGGTTTCGCAGCAGTTGGGCGTTGAATCGCGACGTGGTGCTGTCGGCCAAGGTCGATAACGTGCTGGACAAAACTTACGCCCGGGCGATGTACAACTATCAAGACCCGAACTTCCAGAACAATCAACATTACCGGGAAGAAGGTCGGGTCTGGATGTTTGGGCTGACCTGGACGCCGCCGCTGTAACCCAGCCGCCGCGCTGCTTGTCAGTGTTTGCGGTCGACCCGCGCAGTGGACGCCAGGCTGCCTGCGGCCAATACTTTGCTGCAGGTTGAGTAGCCCCAGGCAATGGCCGCGTGCGCCTTAAAATACAATTGATGACTAGCGCTGCGTATCCATCGCCTGACAGAGCTTGGCCACCGCCTCGACCATCTGCGCGCTCGGCCGCTCCAGCCCTTTGTCCGGCACTCGGTACAAGCGGTTTTCGGCAACCGCCGTTAGCTGCGGCCAGGCCTTCCAGGCGTCGAGTTGCGGCTGGTCGGCGGCCAGAATCACCTGCGGATTGCGCTGCAACACCGACTCGATACTGACCTGCGGCGCAGGCAGCTTGAGATCGTCGAATACGTTGCGCGCCCCGCACACCGTCAGAGCATCGCTGATGATCTGCCCGCCGCCCACGGTGTACAACGGCGGGCTCCAGACTTGGTAAAACACGCGCAACGGCTCGGCACGCTGATAGCGCTGGCGCAATTGGGCCAAGCGTTGGCGCACGTGCGTGGCTAATTGGCGACCGGCCTCATCGCGGCCCAATTGCTCGGCAATGGCCTGGATTTGCGTGGCGAGTTGCTCAAGGTTATGCGGCTCGGCCACATAAACCGGGATATTCAGGCGCTGCAGTTGCTCGCGCTGGGCGGGGCCGACGCTGCCGGGCCAGAGCAGAATCAGGTCGGGCTTAAGGCTGAGCAGGCGCTCCATATTCAGCTGCCCGTAATGCCCCACTGACGGCACCGCGGCCAAGGCTGCCGGCCGATCGCCGCCGTCGAGCAGGCCCACCAGCACGTCGGTAGCGCCCAGTTCGACCACGATTTCAGACAGCGATGGCGCCAGGCTGACGACACGCTGGGCCGCCAAGGCCTGTGCACTGAATGCCAGCAGCATGAGCGCCAGCCAATAGCGTTTCATCCCAGTTGACGGGGGATGCGATAGAGGTAAAACAGCACCAGGGTCGACAGTGCCAGCAGAAACAGCGGCACCGCCTCAAGGCCGACGAACACCGCCAGCGCACCGATCCAGGCCGGTATGGCGGCAACCAACAGCGCCGTGCGCCGACGCGCCGCGAGGGTCAACCAGGCAGCCGGTTCTTCGGGCGTATCGAGGGCTTTGGAAGTGGCGATCAGTGCGTGTTTATAGCCATGAAAATAACGCAGGCTCAGAAACATCGAGGCCACACCGGCGATGAACAACGGTATGGCCAGCACGGGAAGCAGGGATTGCGCGCGGCCAAACACCAGGTTGATCACAAACAACGGCAGCAACGCCAGCGCCAGGTATTGCCACCAGTTGAAGGACAGCCGCCGTTTGACCTGGCCACGGGTCACGCGCGGTCGACCTCGCCCTGATGCTCGTTGCCCATCATGTGGTCGAGCTTGCTGGCTTTGGTCGCCAGGTAGAGTTTGTTGTGCGGGTTTTGCCCGGTGTGCAACGGCACGCGCTCGGCCACGGTGATGCCCATCTCGGTCAAGGCTTTGACCTTGCGCGGGTTGTTGGTCATCAAACGCAGGGACTTCACGCCCAAATGCTCAAGCATCGGCAGGCAAATCGCGTAGTCACGCTGGTCAGCGGCAAAGCCCAGACGCTCGTTGGCTTCCACGGTGTCGGCGCCGCCGTCTTGCAGCTCATAGGCGCGAATCTTGTTCATCAGGCCAATGCCACGGCCTTCCTGACGCAAGTACAGCAACACGCCACGCCCTTCACGGGCAATGGCTTGCATGGCGGCTTCAAGTTGCGAACCACAGTCGCAGCGCTGGCTGAACAGCGCGTCACCCGTCAGGCACTCGGAGTGCACGCGGCCAAGCACCGGCGCACCGTCGGCGATCTCACCGAGGCTGAGCACGACGTGCTCTCGCCCAGTGGCTTCTTCGAGAAAGCCGTTCATGGTGAATGTGGCAAAAGGGGTAGGCAGCTTGGAAGCGGCGACGAAAACGACGGGCACCGTGTGCTCCTGATTTCAGATTTCACAGAGGCGTGCATTGTAACAGCAGGTTATAACCGACGCTTAAGCTGAATTATCGCTGATAAAGATCAATCGGTTCGATTGGCCTTTAGGTCGGTTCTATGTAGGTGCACGAAAATGCTGATAGCCACGCACAGCAGGTGTGATGTCTCGCCCGCTGGCATCCAGCAGCGTGACACCCTGCCCGGCCTCCACCCGACCGATCACGTGGATCGACCATCCGCCGGCCAGCAACGGCGCCAGCTCGGCAGGTGGCAGCGTGAACGCCAGCACGTAGTCGTCGCCGCCGCTCAACGCGGCTATACGCGCCTCGTCATCGCCGACAAACGCCAGCAAGGCCTCGGATAACGGCAGTTGCTCACGCTCAATTAACAGGCTCACCGCCGATGCCTTGGCGATGTGCCCGCAATCGGCCAACAGCCCGTCCGAAATGTCCATCGCCGCCGTCGCCTTGCCCCGCAGCGCCAGGCCGAGCGCCAACTGCGGTTGCGGCGACCAGTAATGCGCGAGCAGCGGTTCAGCGATCAAGGCGTCAGCCGTGCGTTGCCCGAGCACCAATGGCAAGGCGCCAGCGGCGTTGCCCAGCTCACCGCCCACGCACAATAAGTCGCCCGGGCGCGCACCGCTGCGCGTTAACGCCTGCCCGGCGGGCACACAGCCGAACACGCTTAGCGTCAGGCTCAGCGGCCCACGCGTGGTGTCGCCGCCCACCAGGCCGACGCCGCAGTTTTGCGCCATGGCGTTCAAGCCTTGGGCATAGCGTTGCAACCAATCGGCATCGACCGTCGGGGTGGTGAGGGCAAGGGTAAACGCAAGAGGATGGGCGCCCATGGCGGCCAGGTCGCTCACTGCCACGGCCAGCGAGCGCTGGCCGAGCAGGAACGGGTCACACGGGTCGGCAAAGTGCACGCCAGCCACTAACGTATCGGTAGAGATTGCCAGTTGCTCCCCAGCGGGCAGCGACAGCAAGGCGCAGTCGTCGCCGATCCCCAAGGCAATACCCTCACCGCCTTGCGCACAGGGTGCGGCGGCGAAGTAGGTGCGGATCAGCTCAAACTCACCCATTCAGGACTCAAGCGCGGTTTAGCGCTTGTGTTCCTTCACTTCGGCTTCACGCAAGCGCGGGGCCATTTTGTCGAGCACGCCGTTGACGAACTTGTGGCCGTCGGTCGAACCGTAGACTTTCGCCAGCTCGATACCTTCGTTGATCACCACGCGGTACGGCACGTCGACGCGCTTGAGCAGTTCCCACGTGGACAGGCGCAATACCGCCAGTTCCACCGGGTCGAGCTCTTCGATGGTCAGGTCCAGGCAAGGCGCGAGCGCAGCGTCGATCTCGGTCAGGTTGGCTGGCACACCGTGCAGGATGTCGTGGAAGTAACTCTGATCGGCAAAGGTGAAATCGTTATCGACGCGAAATTGCGCTTCGATTTCGTTCAGCGAGGTGCCCGCCATGTGGCGCTGGTACAGCGCTTGGGTAGCAAGCTGACGCGCAGCGCGGCGCTTTTCGCTTTTCGAGGGCTTGCCGGCGTCGGCCGGGCGCTCATCGCGTGGGTTGAAACGATCGCTCTCGTCGGAAATCACTTGGCCTCCAACTGCGACAGCAGGCTGACCATTTCGAGGGCGGACAGGGCAGCTTCAGCGCCCTTGTTACCGGCTTTGGTGCCGGAACGCTCGATGGCTTGCTCGATGGAGTCTACGGTCAGCACGCCGAAAGCAACCGGCACGCCGAACTCCATGGACACTTGGGCCAAGCCCTTGGTGCATTCGCCAGCCACGTATTCGAAGTGCGGAGTGCCGCCACGAATGACCGCGCCCAAGGCGATAATCGCCGCGTATTCACCCTGTTGAGCAACTTTTTGCGCAACCAGTGGAATTTCGAAGGCGCCAGGCGCACGGATGAGGGTGATGTCGCTTTCGCTCACACCATGGCGAACCAGGGCGTCCACAGCACCGCTTACCAGGCTTTCAACCACGAAGCTGTTGAAGCGGCCAACCACCAGGGCGTAGCGGCCTTGGGGAGCGATGAAGGTACCTTCGATGGTCTTCAGGGTCATTCGACAAATCTCTTAAAGAGCCGGGACGCGAAAAGTGCGTCCCTCAGTGATGATTTAACCGCGAACAAGGGGCAGAAATCGCCGGCCTTTATTCGGAGGGCACGTATTCTACAACTTCCAGATCGAAACCGGATATGGCATTAAATTTCATCGGTGCGCTCATCAGGCGCATTTTGCGCACGCCGAGGTCGCGAAGGATCTGCGAACCGGCACCGACGATGCTGTAGGTGGTCGGCGTTTTGATCTGCGCGTGCTCGGCGGTTTCACGAATATGCGCGAGCAATACGTCGCCATCCACCGGGTTGCCCAACAACAACACGACACCGCTGCCAGCCTCAGACACCGCAGCCATGGCGGCGCGCAGGCTCCAGCGGCCCGGTTGCTTGACCATCAGCAGGTCGCGCAGCGGGTCCATGTTGTGCACCCGCACCAGCGTCGGCTCCTCGGCGCTGATCGTGCCCAGGGTCAACGCCATGTGCACGTCGCCTTCGACTGAATCACGGTAGGTCACCAAGTTGAAGTGGCCCAGTTCGCTGTCCAGCGGCTGCTCGGCAATCCGCTGAACGGTACGCTCGTGGATCATGCGGTAGTGAATCAGGTCGGCAATGGTGCCGATCTTGAGGTTGTGCTCGGCGGCAAACGTTTCAAGTTCGGCGCGACGGGCCATGGTGCCGTCGTCATTCATCACTTCGCAAATCACCCCGCTCGGCTCGAAACCGGCCATGCGCGCCAGGTCGCACGCCGCTTCGGTGTGGCCGGCGCGCGCGAGCGTGCCGCCCGGTTGAGCCATCAGCGGGAAGATGTGGCCAGGGCTGACGATGTCTTCGGCCTTGGCGTCTTTCGCGGCGGCGGCTTGCACAGTACGCGCGCGGTCTGCGGCGGAAATGCCGGTGGTGACGCCGGTGGTCGCTTCAATCGATACGGTGAACTTGGTGCCAAAACCCGACCCGTTGCGCGGCGCCATCAACGGCAGCTTGAGCAATTCGCAGCGCTCACGGCTCATGGGCATGCAGATCAGCCCTCGGGCGTGCTTGGCCATGAAGTTGATGTGCTCAGGCAGGCACGCTTCGGCGGCCATGATGATGTCGCCTTCGTTTTCGCGGTCTTCGTCATCCATCAAGATGACCATCTTGCCTTGGCGGATGTCTTCAACCAGTTCTTCGATGCTATTGAGCGCCACGAGGCACCCCCTTGGGTCAGGATTTCAGGTAGCCATTAGCGGCCAGAAAACTTTCAGTGATGTTCCCCGATGCAGGCTCTGCGGCCTTATCGCCCATCAGCAGGCGCTCCAGGTAACGGGCAAGCAAGTCGACTTCCAGGTTCACCCGGCGACCTGCTGGTAAGACGCCATGATGGTTTCGCTGAGGGTGTGGGGAATGATGGTCAGTTCAAATTCGGCGCCATTCACGGCGTTTACGGTCAGGCTGGTGCCGTCGACGGTAATCGAGCCTTTATGGGCGATGTACTTGGCCAGCTCTTTGGGCGCGCGGATGCGAAACTCCACGGCACGCGCGTTTTCGCTGCGCGCCACCACTTCGCCCACGCCGTCGACGTGGCCGCTGACCAGGTGGCCGCCGAGGCGGGTGGTCGGGGTCAGGGCTTTTTCCAGGTTGACCGGGCTGCCGGCCGCAAGGTCGCTCATCGCGGTGCAGTCGAGGGTTTCGCGGCTGACGTCGGCGGCAAAGCCGTTGCCAGGCAGCTCAATAACGGTCAGGCACACGCCGCTGACGGCAATGCTGTCGCCCAGTTTGACATCGCCCAGGTCGAGCTTGCCGGTTTCAACCAGCAGGCGAATGTCGCCGCCTTTAGGGGTCATTGCACGGATGCTGCCGATGGATTCGATAATGCCGGTGAACATGGAGTCCTCCTGGAAAACACAGCGGGCACTTGAGCGCCCGGTCAGAATTATACGCGCGCCAAGGGGATTGCAGTGATTCGCCAATCGTCGCCTACAGCGCGCATCTCAGTGATCTTGAGTTGGGGGGCGTCGCCGAGCTTCTCAAGCGGCCAGTCGAGCAACGGCCGCGCGGCGGAGCCCAAGAACTTGCCGGCAACGAATATCACGTACTCGTCGACCAGGCCCTGCTGGGCAAACGCGCCGGCGAGGCTCGGGCCAGCTTCCACCAACACTTCGTTGACGCCACGCGCGGCCAGGGCGACCAGCGCCGAGCGCAGGTCGACCTGGCCCTCCACGCCCGGCACCACCAGGCACTCGGGGCCACGCGGGAATTGGTTTTCCGGGGTCACGCAGGTGATCACCAGTGCCGGCCCAGCCTTGAAGAACGGCGCGTTGAGCGGCACGCGCAAGCGGCCATCGATCAGCACGCGCAACGGCGGGCGCGACATGGCCAGGGCGGTGGTGGCGTCGTCCAGGCCGAGTTCGGCGGCGCGCACGGTCAGGCGCGCGCCGTCGGCCAACACCGTATCGGCCCCGGTCAACACCACACTGGCTTCGGCGCGCAGGCGCTGCACGGCGGCGCGGGCGGCAGGGCCGGTGATCCACTGGCTTTCGCCACTGGCCATGGCGGTGCGGCCGTCCAGGCTCATCGCCAGCTTGACCCGCACAAACGGCAGGCCGTGCTCCATGCGTTTGAGGAACCCCGGGTTCAGCGCACGCGCCTGGCTTTCGAGTACGCCGCTGCGTGTTTCGATACCGGCTTGCGCCAGGCGCTGCATGCCGCGACCGGCCACTTCGGGGTTCGGGTCCTGCATACCGGCCACTACCCGCGCAACACCGGCACTCACCAAGGCATCGGCGCACGGCGGCGTATGCCCATGGTGGCTGCACGGCTCCAGCGTCACGTAGACCGTAGCGCCCCGCGCCTTGGCCCCGGCGGCGCGCAGAGCGTTAGGCTCTGCGTGCGGTTCGCCGGTGCGCTGATGCCAGCCTTCGCCGACAATCTGCCCATCGCGCACTATCACGCAGCCAACCCGTGGGTTGGGGTGGGTGGTGTACAAGCCATTGCGCGCCAATTCGAGGGCGCGGGCCATGTAATGGGCGTCGAGGACAGTTTGCTCAGCAGACGGTGAATTCATTCTTTGATTGGCTCACGGGCCAGGCGGTCGATCTCTTCGCGGAACTCATTGAGGTCCTGGAAGCGTCGATACACCGAGGCGAAACGGATATAGGCGACTTCGTCGAGCTTTTGCAGCTCGCCCATCACCAGCTCTCCAACCACCAGGCTCTTGACCTCGCGCTCGCCGGTCGCGCGCAGCTTGTGCTTGATATGCACCAGCGCCGCTTCCAGCCGCTCGATACTCACCGGGCGTTTTTGCAGGGCGCGCTGCATACCGGCGCGCAGTTTGTCTTCGTCGAAAGGCTGGCGGCTGCCGTCGGACTTGATCAGACGTGGCAACACCAGTTCGGCGGTTTCGAAGGTGGTGAAACGTTCACCGCAGCCAGAGGCCAGGCATTCGCGCCGGCGACGTACCTGATCGCCCTCGGCGACCAGACGTGAGTCAATGACCTTGGTGTCGTTGGCACCGCAGAAGGGACAGTGCATGGTGGCAGGCAACAAAAAAAGGGAGGGCCATGGTAGCGCATCCCTGTGGCAAGACAAGCCATAGCCTTTACGGTATATAGGCAGGCTTATATGTTTATTAATGTTCACACCACGGATTTTGTCCTTTCTGGAGCCGTACATGCAGTTACGACCACTTGTTTTGCTCACCGTGTTCAGTTTTTTGGTCGCCTGCAGCAGCGAAACCCCAAAACCTGCCGCCCCGCAACCGACACCTGCCCAAGAGAAAAAAGTCCCGGGCATTGAAGACCTCGGCCCTTTGCCTGCGTACCAGCGAGAAATCAACGGCACCCTCAACGGCGTGCCGGCCAACGCCGAAGTCGAACTGGCGCTGCTGGTGATCGACGAGCGCAACCGCCCGCAACAACTGCTCGCCAGCAGCGTGCTGACCGGCAACGGCAAGCCACTCGCCTTTCGCCTGCGCTTTAACCCGCAAGCCTTCCCGGCCGTGCGCGAGTGGAATTGCGCGGCCGCGCCAGCCAGTCCGGGCAGCTGATCCTGCACCTGCCTGCCGTGCACATCACCCAAGCGATCACGCAGACCACCGGCCCGCTGCAACTCGTCAAAGCACCATGACACCACCGCTGGGCCTGCAACACGCGCTGAGCGAACTGATCGGCGACGCGCAACTGGTGCCCTGCGCATTGCCGGGTACCGAGCTGCGCTTATGGCTATTGGATGCGGGCAATATGCAGCGCGCGTTCAGCCCCGACGAAACCCGGCGCATCCTGCACGAGCCGCCCTACTGGAGCTTTTGCTGGGCCAGCGGCTTGGCCCTGGCGCGCTATTTGGCGGCCAACCCTGAGTGGGTCGCCGGCAAGCGCGTGCTGGATTTTGGCGCAGGCTCCGGTGTGGCGGCGATTGCCGCGGTTAAAGCCGGCGCGCTCGAAGTGGTGGCCTGCGACCTCGACCCGCTGGCGTTAGCGGCCTGCCGCGCGAATGCCCAACTCAACGCTGTTGAGCTGGGGTATTCAGCGGACTTTTTCGCCGAAGCCGACCGTTTCGACCTGATCCTGGTGGCCGACGTGCTTTACGACCGCGCCAACCTGCCGTTGCTCGACCACTTCCTCAGCCGTGGCCGCGAAACGCTGGTGGCGGATTCACGCGTGAGGGACTTCCAGCACCCGGCTTATCAGCGCCTGGAGATTCTTGATGGCTTGACGTTGCCAGACCTGGCCGAGCCTTGGGAGTTTCGCAAGGTGAGCCTGTACCATTCGCGGCGTCCTTGAGGCCATCGCGAGCAAGCCCGCTCCCACAGTTGAGCGCACCATGCTTTCGGTCAACCTCGCCAGCCCTTATAGTTGCCCCATTCCCGCTTTATTCGAGACGCCCCATGAGTGAGCCCACGCCGTACATCTTCGACGCAACCACTGCCACGTTCGAGCAGGCGGTGATTCAGAACTCCTTCGAACAACCCGTGCTTGTGGACTTCTGGGCCGAGTGGTGCGCGCCGTGCAAAGCGCTGATGCCGTTGCTGGCGAAGATTGCCGAGAGTTATCAGGGCGAGTTGCTGCTGGCCAAGGTCGATTGCGAGGCCGAGCAAGACATCGTTGCGCGCTTTGGCATTCAGAGCCTGCCGACGGTGGTGCTGTTCAAGGATGGCCAGCCGGTGGACGGGTTTGCCGGCGCGCAGCCGGAGTCGGCGATACGCGCGATGCTCGAACCACATGTGCAGATGCCGCCACCGGCAGCGGCCGATCCGCTCGAGCAGGCGCAGGCACTGTTTGCCGAAGGCCGTATCAGCGATGCCGAAGCGGTGCTGGTCGCGCTGTTGGGCGAAGACAACAGCAACGCCGGCGCGCTGATTCTGTACGCGCGCTGCCTGGCCGAACGCGGTGAGTTGGGCGAAGCCCAAGCCGTGCTCGACGCGGTTAAAAGCGACGACCATAAAGCCGCGCTCGCGGGGGCCAAGGCGCAAATCACCTTCCTGCGCCAGGCTGCCGACCTGCCGGACGCCGCCGAGCTGAAAAGCCGCTTGGCGCAAAACCCGCTGGACGATGAAGCCGCCTATCAGTTGGCGATTCAGCAGCTGGCGCGCCAGCAATACGACGCCGCGCTGGAAGGCCTGCTCAAGCTATTTAGCCGTAACCGCAGTTACAGCGAAGGCCTGCCGCACAAGACCTTGCTGCAAGTGTTCGAACTGCTCGGCAATGAGCACCCGTTGGTCACGGTGTACCGCCGCAAGTTGTTCGCCGCGCTGTACTAATCGCCCCTGCCGGCGCAAACCTGCAAGGGTTATTCAACCCAGGTGTACAGCGGCGTATCACCGCCGCTGGCGACTTTCACCTTGGCGCTGTGACGCAAGCGCACCAGCAAGCGCTTGCCTGACGCGGCATCGCCGGCCAAACCTTCCAACTGATCAAGCAGCTCCAACCCGCTGAGTTGCCCGGCCTTGCGCAACAGGTCCTGAGCGTTCTGCCACAGGTCATCCGTCTGTTTGACCGGTGCCGCCAGCGGTTCGCTGGCCGCCGGGCTCGCCTGCAAGTGGGCGCCGAGCTTTGCCCAATCGCCGTCGTCGAGTTCCAGGGTCAAGTCCACCGGCAAGTCGCCAACGGTTCCACGAATTCGCAACATCGTCCTTACTCCTGCACTTTTCTGACCCGCATGCTCCCACGCGGCTTGCGCAACGCCAAGCGGGCGGTCAAACTCCGGGATTATTGTTATAAGATCACATAACAAAATTTTCATCTTTTTGGAGCCTTCTCATGCGCCGTTTGCTGCTCGCTTTGCCGTTTGCCCTGCTGCCACTGGCGGTTGCCCATGCTCACGATGAGCACGAACACGAGCACGGCAGCCTTGGCGCCCACGAACACGGCGTGGGCCGCCTCAATGCAGTGCTCGACGGCCAGACCCTGGAGCTTGAGCTGGACAGCCCGGCGATGAACCTGGTGGGTTTCGAACACTTGGCCACCACGGCCGACGACAAAGCCAAGGTCGCCGCAGCGCGCAAACAGCTGGAGAACCCGCTGGCGCTGTTCAGCCTGCCAAAAACTGCCGGCTGCGTGGTCAGCACTCAGGAACTCAACAGCCCGTTGTTCGGCGACAAACCTGAAGCCGATCATGACGACGATGATGATGGCGATGATGGCGATGACGACCACGCCACCGACGGCAAAGGCGCGGCCGCCCACGAGCATCATCACGACCACAGCGAAATTCACGCCCACTACCAACTCACCTGCGCCACGCCGACAGCGCTGAGCAATCTGGACCTGAGCCAAGTGTTCAAGACCTTCCCCGCCACCCGCAAAATTCAGGTACAACTGATCGGCCCAAGCGGCCAGCAAGGCGTTGAAGCCACCGCCACCGCAGCCACCTTGAAGTTCTGATTTGAAACCCGGCCACTGTGGGCGCTGGCTTGCCGGCTCCCACGGTGGAACGGCGCCACTTTTGCAACCTTGCCAGCAGGCGATACTGATTTCACATGACCCAAGCACTTATCGAACTGTCTGACCTGGGCTTTAACTGGCCCGGCCACCCGCAGTTGCTGGACATTCCCGCATTCCGCCTGGAACCTTGCGAAACCCTGTTTCTAAAAGGCCCGAGCGGCAGTGGCAAAACCACCTTGCTCGGCCTGCTCGGCGGCGTACAGAAACCCAGCCAAGGCAGCATTCGCCTGCTTGGCCAGGAGTTGACCGAGCTCTCGGCCGGCGCCCGCGACCGCTTTCGCGTTGACCACACCGGCTATATCTTCCAGCAGTTCAACTTGCTGCCGTTTTTGTCGGTGCGCGAGAACGTCGAGTTGCCTTGCCACTTTTCCAGGCTGCGTGCGCAACGCGCCAAGCAGCGCCACGGCAGCGTCGACCAGGCCGCCGCTACCTTGCTCGCGCACTTGGGTTTGAAGGATAAGCAATTGCTGGAACGCCGCGCCGACTCGCTGTCCATCGGCCAGCAACAACGCGTGGCCGCCGCCCGCGCGCTGATTGGCCAACCGGAATTGGTGATCGCCGACGAGCCCACCTCGGCGCTGGATTACGACGCCCGCGAAGCCTTCCTCCAACTGTTGTTCGCCGAATGCCGCGAGGCCGGTGCCAGCCTGTTATTTGTCAGCCATGACCAGAGCCTGGCGCCGCTGTTCGACCGCAACCTGTCGCTGGCCGAACTCAATCGCGCCGCCACGCCCGCAGAGGTTTGAGATGTATCTGTTCCGTCTAGCCATGGCCAGCCTGGCTAACCGCCGCTTTACCGCGATACTCACCGCCTTCGCCATCGCCCTGTCGGTGTGCCTGTTGCTGGCGGTAGAGCGCGTGCGCGTTGAGGCGCGCAACAGTTTCGCCAGCACTATCAGCGGCACCGACCTGATCGTCGGCGCACGCTCGGGCTCGGTCAACCTGCTGCTGTATTCGGTGTTTCGTATCGGCAACGCCACCAACAATATTCGCTGGGACAGCTACCAGCACTTCGCTGCCAACCCGCAGGTGAAATGGGCGATCCCGATTTCACTCGGCGACTCGCACCGCGGCTACCGGGTGATGGGCACCAACGCGTCGTACTTCGAGCACTACCAGTACGGTCGCAAGCAGAACCTCGAACTGGCCAGCGGTCGCGCCTTCGCCACCGACCCGTTTGAAGTGGTGCTCGGCGCCGAAGTGGCCGACGCCCTGCATTACAAACTGGGCGACAAGCTGGTGCTGGCCCACGGCGTGGCGGTGGTCAGCCTGGTGAAACACGATGACAAACCTTTCACCGTGGTCGGCATTCTCAAACGCACCGGCACGCCGGTAGACCGCACCCTGCACATCAGCCTCGGCGGCATGGAAGCGATTCATATCGACTGGCACAACGGTGTGCCGGCCCAGGGCAAAGGCCGCATCAGTGCCGATCAGGCACGCAACATGGACCTGACCCCGCAGGCGATCACCGCGTTTATGTTGGGCTTGAACAACAAGATTTCGACCTTCGCCCTGCAACGCGAGATCAATGAGTTCCGTGGCGAGCCGATGCTCGCGATCTTGCCGGGCGTGGCGCTGCAAGAGCTGTGGAGCATGATGGGCACCGCCGAAAAAGCGCTGTTCGTGATCTCGCTGTTCGTGGTGCTGACGGGCTTGATTGGCATGCTCACCGCTATCCTGACCAGCCTCAACGAGCGCCGCCGCGAAATGGCGATCTTGCGTTCGGTGGGCGCGCGCCGTGGCACATTGCGTCGTTACTGGTCTTCGAAGCCTTTGCCCTGGCGCTGTCCGGCGTGGTCGCTGGCACAGGCTTGCTGTACGTGTGCATCGCCGCATCACGCGGCTATTTGCAGGCCAACTACGGCCTCGACCTGCCGATGTCTTGGCCGAGCGAATATGAATGGACGTTGCTCGCCGGTATTCTGGCCGCAGCGCTGTTGATGGGCAGCGTGCCCGCGTGGCGCGCCTATCGACAATCCCTGGCCGATGGCCTGTCCATACGTTTATGAGGAAGGCTTCGATGCGTCGTGCCCTGTTTGCATTGTTGCTGTTGGTGTCGGTGCCTGTTTGGGCCGCCGACCAGCCCAAGGACTTGTCGTGGCAAGAGATGATTCCGCCGGACGCGCCGCCGGAAATTCCGAATATGAAACCGCTGCACGACCTGTCGAACATGGCCGATGCGTTATCGGTGGAAGCGGCGCCAGCGGCCAAGCAGGACCTGCCCAACGCGCCGGTGGTGCAGAGCCTTGATGGCCAGCACATTCGTTTACCGGGGTATATCGTGCCGCTGGAAGTCAGCGAAGAGGGCCGCACCACCGAGTTTTTGCTGGTGCCGTATTTCGGCGCGTGCATCCACGTGCCGCCGCCGCCGTCTAACCAGATCGTGCATGTAAAAAGCGAACTCGGGGTGAAACTCGATGAGCTGTATCAGCCGTACTGGATCGAAGGCGCGATGCAGGTCAAGCCGTCGTCCAGCGAATTGGCGGATGCCGGTTATCAAATGGATGCCGAAAAGATTTACGTCTACGAACTGCAGGAATAGCGCTTGATCGCCCTTTCATTGAGCTGAGTCAAAAGATCGACGGGAACGATCTTTACCATTGGACGCACATCTTTTAACGTCCTTTTGGAGCTCCCATGAACAAGTCTCTGCTCGGCGCGTCCGTCTTCGCGCTCGCCCTCGCCGCCCCTGCCGCCTACGCTCACGAAGCTGGCGATATTCTGATTCGCGCCGGTGCAATCACCGTGAATCCGAAGGCCGACAGCAGCAGCGTCAAGGTTGACCAAGGCCCATTGGCCGGCGCCAACCTGGGCGGCAAGGCGACCATGAGCAGCGACACCCAACTGGGCCTGAACTTCGCCTACATGCTGACCAACCACGTCGGCATCGAGCTGTTGGCGGCAACGCCGTTCGAGCATGACGTGAAGATCAAAAACACCGCCCTCGGCGCCGCCAACGGCAAGCTCGGCACCCTCAAACACCTGCCGCCGACCTTGAGCGTCGTGTACTACCCGCTGGACAACAAGTCAGCCTTCCAGCCGTATGTGGGCGCCGGCATCAACTACACCTGGATCTACGACGAGCACGTCGGCAGCCGCGCCGAACAAGCCGGTTTCAGCAACTTCAAGGCTGAGAATTCGTGGGGTTGGGCTGCGCAGATCGGCGCCGACTACATGATCAACGACAAGTGGATGATCAACGCCCAGGCGCGCTACATCGACATCAGCACCAAGGCCACCGTCGACAACAACGCGTTGGGCCAAGGCACTCGCGCCAAGGTCAATGTAGACGTCGACCCAATGGTTTACATGGTGGGCATCGGCTACAAGTTCTAATCTGGATTTTAGCAACGCCAGCTAACCAATGTGGGAGGGGGCTTGCTCCCGATGGCGGTGTAACAGTCACCTGATAAATTGACTGAAACACTGCCCTCGGGAGCAAGCCCCCTCTCCCATTCAGCTATGCCGGTAAAACCGGTCAAGCAACGCCGGTAACCCCGCCCGCCAGGCCCGAGGCTTGATGCCGAAGGTATGCAAAATTTTCTTGCACGCGAGTACCGCGTGTTGCGGCTCATCCGGCGCATCCGGGCGCGCTGCGTGCGCCTGGGCCGTGGGCGCTTCAACCGCCAGCGGGTGGAAGTGGCGCGCTTCGGTGAGGATAGCCTGGCCCAGCGCCAACGGCGTGGTCGCCTCCTGGCCGGCGTAGTGATAGGTGCCCCACAGCGGCGCCGCGCAATCAAGTTGCTTGAGCACCGAAATGATCACCCGCGCCGCGTCGTCCACCGGTGTCGGGTTACCGCGCCGGTCGTCCGCCATCAGCAACTCGTCAGGCGTCTCGGCGCGGGCCAGGAAGCGCCCGAGCGTGCCGTCAACGCTGTCATCGAGCAGCCAGCCAAAACGCAGCAGCACGTGTTGCGGGCACGTCGCGCGCACGCTTTGCTCGATGCGCCATAACGCCTGACCGCGCAGGCCCAACGGCACTGGCTCGTCTTTTTCGCTGTAGGCGGTGGCACGCGAGCCATCGAACACGCGATAGCTGGACGGTTGCAACAAGGTGATGGTGTGGTGCTGACACAGTTCGGCCAGGCGTTCGATAGCGAATTCCTGAGAAGCCAAACGAGCTTCGCTGACCGCTTCGGCCTGGAACCAGTCGAAATAGTAGGCGAGGTTGATCAACGCATCGGGACGGGTGTCGTCGAGCAATTGGGTGAGGCTCGCGGCATCCCAGCCGTCTTGGGGCGGTTTGGGTGCGAGGAAACCAATATTTTCCTCTGCACCGAGGCGAATCAGCGCCTGCCCGAGGGCATTCCCGCCGCCCAGTAACATAAGGCGCATTCGCATAGAGTGTGCAGGCCCAGTCTGTTTGGAACGATGGTTATTGTCGGCGGCCGTGTGAGCCATGCCGCAGGTCTAAACCAGAATCGTTGCATTTTGCGGGTTTGTAGCGCAACCGTCACGGATAAAGTGCGCAATTGCAACTTGTTGGAGCAGGCGCTATCAATCAATAGATGAACCTTCCTGAATCCACCGTCACGGCACTGCACGGCTTTCACCCGGCCGTCAGCGCCTGGTTTTGCAGCACCTTCCCCTCGGTGACCAGCGCACAGGCGCAGGCGTGGCCGCTGATTCGCCAGCGCCGCTCCACGCTGATCGCCGCGCCCACCGGCTCCGGCAAAACCCTCACCGCGTTCCTGGCGGTGCTGGATGACGTGGTCCACCAAGGCTTGGCCAACGGCGGCGAGCTGCCGGACGAGACGCTGGTGGTGTATGTCTCGCCGCTCAAGGCGCTGTCCAACGACATTCAGATCAACCTGCAAAACCCGCTGGCTGGCATCACCGAGCACTTGCTGCGCATGGGCCTGGCGCCGCTTAAGATCCGCACCGCCGTGCGCACCGGCGACACCCCGCAAAAAGACCGCGCGCTGATGCGCAAGCGCCCACCGCACATCCTCGTCACCACGCCGGAATCGCTGTATGTGCTGCTGGGCTCGGACTCCGGCCGACAGATGCTCAGCAGCACGCGCACGGTGATCATCGACGAAATTCACGCCATCGCCGCCGGCAAACGCGGCAGCCACCTGGCCTTGAGCCTGGAGCGCCTGCAAGCCTTGTGCAGCACGCCGCTGACGCGCATCGGTCTGTCGGCCACGCAAAAGCCCATCGAAGCGGTGTCGCGTTTTTTGGTCGGCCGCGACCGGCCGTGCGCGATTGTCGACATCGGCCACGCCCGCCCGCGCGACCTGGATATAGAAGTGCCACCGGTGCCGCTGTCGGCGGTAATGGCCAATGACGTGTGGGAGTTGGTCTACGACCGCCTCGCCGCACTCGCCCGCGAACACCGCACCACGCTGATTTTTGTCAACACCCGCCGCCTCGCCGAGCGTTTGGCCCGCCACTTGAGCGAGCGTCTGGGCAAAACCGCGGTGGCCGCGCACCACGGCAGCCTGGCCAAGGAAATGCGCCTGGACGCCGAGCAACGGCTGAAGGCCGGTGAGCTGCAAGTGCTGATCGCCACCGCGTCGCTGGAGTTGGGGATTGATATTGGCGATGTGGACTTGGTCTGCCAGATCGGCTCGCCGGGTTCGATCAACGGCTTTTTGCAAAGGGTCGGCCGCTCTGGTCACCAGGTCGGTGGCACGCCCAAGGGCCGCCTGTTCGCCACCACGCGTGATGACCTGATCGAATGCGCCGCCCTGCTCGACTGCGTGCGCCGTGGTGAACTGGACACCTTGCACATCCCAGTGGCGCCGCTGGATGTACTCGCGCAGCAGATCATCGCCGAAGTCAGCGCGCGCGAATGGTCGGAACAGGCGCTGCTCGACTTGATCCGCCGCGCCGCGCCCTACGCTGCGCTGGATGAACGCCACTATCAGGCGCTGCTGCGAATGCTTTCGGACGGCTACAACGGTCGCCAGGGTATTCGCAGCGCCTACCTGCACCGCGACGCCGTGAACCACACCCTGCGCGGCAGGCGTGGCGCCAAGCTGACCGCCGTGACCAGCGGCGGCACCATCCCCGACAACGCCGACTACAGCGTGTTGCTGGAACCTCAGAGCCTGAACATCGGCAGCGTCAACGAAGACTTTGCGGTGGAAAGTATCGCCGGGGACATCTTCCAGCTCGGCAATACCTCCTACAGAATTTTGCGCGTAGAGGCCGGCAAAGTGCGCGTCGAGGATGCACATGGCCAGCCGCCGACCATCCCCTTCTGGCTCGGCGAAGCGCCGGGGCGCAGCAATGAATTGTCCGCCGCGGTGGCGCGTTTTCAAGGGCAGTTGGATGCCCTGCTCGGCGCCAGCCCCGCTGACCTGCAGCCGGCGCTCGATTGGCTCAGCGGCACGTTGGGCCTGAACCACGCGAGCGCCGAGCAAATCCTCGACTACCTGGCCCGCACACGCTTGGCCCTTAGCGCCTTGCCGTCCCAAGACACGTTGATCATGGAGCGGTTTTTCGACGCGTCCGGCGGCACTCAGTTGATCATCCATACGCCGTTCGGCAGCCGCCTCAACCGCGCTTGGGGCTTGGCGTTGCGCAAGCGCTTTTGCCGTACGTTCAATTTCGAGTTGCAGGCCGCGGCCAGTGAGAATGCAATCGTGCTGTCTTTGTCGACCAGCCACAGCTTTGAGCTGGATGAAGTGTGGCGTTACCTGAATAGCCACAGCGCCGAACACCTGTTGATTCAGGCCGTGCTGGAGGCGCCGCTGTTCGGCGTGCGCTGGCGCTGGAACGCCGGTGTGGCCTTGGCGTTGCCGCGTTTTACCGGTGGGCGCAAGGTGGCGCCGCAGATTCAGCGCATGAAAAGCGAAGACCTGATCGCCAGCGTGTTTCCCGACCAGATTGCCTGCCTGGAAAACCTCGCCGGCGAGCGCGAAGTGCCCGAACACCCGCTGGTGGACCAAACGCTCGACGACTGCCTGCACGAAGCCATGGACAGCAGCGGCTGGCTGGCCCTGCTGCGGCGCATGGAGCGCGGCGAGGTGCGCCTGATCAGCCGTGACCTGCCGGCGCCCTCGCCCATGGCCGCCGAAATTCTCAGCGCGCGCCCGTATACCTTTCTGGATGACGCGCCGCTGGAGGAACGCCGCACACAGGCCGTGCTCAACCGGCGCTGGAGCGACCCACACAGCACCGACGACCTCGGCGCGCTGGACCTCGACGCCATCGCCGGTGTGCGCGAGGAAGCCTGGCCCGCGCCGAATGGCCCGGATGAAATGCACGAGGCGCTGTTGAGTTTGGCGTGTGTCGCCGCCGCCGAGGTCACGCCGCAATGGGCGGCATGGCTGCACGCGCTGGCCAAAGCCGGGCGCGCGTATCAATTGCACAATGGGTTGTGGGTGGCGGTGGAGCGCTTGGCTTGCTTGCAGGCGATTTACCCCAACGACTTGCCACTGCTGCCGGGTTTCGATGCGCCGTGGAGCGTTGACGAGGCGCTGGTCGAAGTGCTGCGCGCGCGCCTCGGTGGCTTCGGCCCGCTGACGCTGATCGAAATAGCAGCGCCGCTGGGTTTGCCCGTGGCCGACGTCAGCCAGGCACTCGCGCGATTGGAGCAGGAAGGCTACGTGATGCGCGGCCACTTCAGCCCGGGCGCCAGCGCCGAGCAATGGTGCGAGCGGCATTTGCTGGCGCGTATTCACCGCTACACGGTCAAGCGCCTGCGCCGCGAGATCGAGCCGGTGGCGTTGCAGGACTTCATGCGCTTTTTGTTCGATTGGCAGCACGTGTCCGACGGCACGCGCGGCCAGGGCAGCGCGATGCTCGGGCAAATCGTCGGCCAGTTCGAAGGTTACGCCGCCGCGACCTCAGCCTGGGACAGTGACTTGCTCGGCACGCGGCTCAAGGATTACTCATCCATCTGGCTCGACGAGCTGTGCCGCAGCGGCAAACTGGTGTGGACGCGCCTGAGCAACAAGGCCGGCGCCATGGCATTGCGCAGTACCCCGGTGGTGCTGTTGCCACGCAGCCAGGTGGCGTTGTGGAGCGGGCTGACCGAGTTGACCGACAGCGCCACGCTGTCGCCCAAAGCGCAAAAAGTGCACGTGGCCCTGCGCGAGCAAGGCGCGCTGTTTTTCGATGAGCTGGTGCACGAAGCGCATCTATTGCGCAGCGAACTGGAAACCGCCCTGCAGGAACTGGTGGGCGCAGGCCTGGTGAATGCCGACAGCTTCGCCGGGCTGCGCGCCCTGACCACACCCGCCAGCAAGCGCCAGGCGCGTAGCAGCCGGCGCGGGCGCGGGGCGTTTATCGGCGGCATGGACGATGCCGGGCGCTGGGCCTTGATGCGCCGCTCGCCAACTGCCGCAGGCCCACACTCGGCCGAGACCCTGGAGCATGTGGCGATGACCCTGCTGCGCCGCTATGGCGTAGTGTTCTGGCGCTTGCTGGAACGCGAGGCGGACTGGTTGCCGAGTTGGCGCGAGTTGCTGCGCACCTTCCACCGCCTGGAAGCGCGCGGTGAAATTCGCGGCGGGCGGTTTGTCAGCGGCTTGGCCGGTGAGCAATTTGCGCTGCCGGAAGCGATTCCGTTGCTGCGTGAGGTCAGGCGCAGGCCGCATGACGGCAGCTTGATCGCCGTGTGCGGGGCTGATCCGCTGAACCTGGTGGGCACGCTGTTGCCGGGCAGTAAGGTGCCGGCGGTGAGTGGCAATCGGATTGTGTACCGCGACGGTTTGCTGGCTGCGGTGATGGTCGGCGGCAAGCAGCAGATGTTTGTGGAGGAGGACCATCAGGCGGTGCAAGAGAAATTGATCAGGCATTGAGGGCTGGTGCCTGTGAGGGCCTCATCGGGAGCAAGCCCCCTCCCACAGGTGACTGTGTGAGGCCAGTCAATGGGTGAGCCCAGTCAAATGTGGGAGTCCTATCAATGGGTGAGCCCAGGCAAATGTGGGAACTCTATCAATGGCTGAGACCAGTCAAATGTGGGAATCCT
>NZ_VUAZ01000124.1 GCF_009296165.1 Pseudomonas kitaguniensis
CGGGGTGGGTTGATCCGCTGGGGCTGAACGCTAATTGCCCGGGTTCAGGAAAGAAAACCCCAACCTGCGCTTCGCGCGCTGCACCGGATACTCCTGATGTCTCGCGTAAAGGGGCGTTTAGAGAAGCGAAGAGAGATGCAAGCATACCCATGTCTCAACAGCCCGACGTGTTAACAGACTCGGACTCAGGATTGAAAAAACAATACAGCAAAGTGCATATGTCAGATATAAATGACCGGAGCATTTTAAATAGTTCAGGAAGACCAATCAGTACGCGGGTGTATCAATATACGAAAGCCGACGGTTCCATGATATTGATCCAAGACCATTCGGCCGGACATAAATTCGGAGATAAAAACAGAATAGGTGATCAAGGAGCCCACTTTAATTTACGCCCTCTTGAGGCACCGCGCACCGGCAACGTCCCTGGAACGAAAGATCACTACTCCTTCAAGGATAAAAAATGAAATATTGGAATGATCTTGACGGAACCATTTTCTTTAACAAAATTTTCAGCCAACCCATAGAAATCGGTGAAATCCTTATACACACATTACGTCTAGAAAATGATCAACCGCTCTTCGGTATTGGCTTTGACATACCCGAATTCCCTGATCGTTTGCCCGAAAAATGGAAAGACGAAGGTTACAACACGTGCAGAATTGGGCTGACCTGCTTCGAAGTAAGCAACCTACAAATAGTAAACCTCCCTTGCAAAGAACTTTTCAGCGTAAAAATAGAAGAGGAGGACGGCTACTTTTTTTTCACTGCAAAATCGAAATCAGCATCCGTTGAACTCAAGAGTAAGTGGTTAACACTGTCTGGCCCATCCGCCTATATGAACGGCCCTGAACCAGAGGATTAAAACCGGTCGGACGAGGTTCCGTAAAAATGAGATAGGGTCCACAGAACGATACCTATGAGCCCCATAGCCAACGCCAATTCGCCGCCCCGCTCACCCGCCGCCTAAACTCTGCCCAACGAGTTGTTTTACCGGACAGAGGATTCACCATCATGGGCAAACGTCATCCTAATCTCCCCGCCTGGCAATGGCGTACCTACCCGCAAAGTCACCAGCACCCGACTAATCTGGCGCTGCAACTGATTGCCGTGCCGCTGATTATCATCGGGTTTCTGTTGATTGTGTCTGCGGCATTCAGCCCAAGCCTGGCGAGTTTTGCCGTCGGCGTTGTCGGCCTGCTGGCGGGTCTGGCGTTGCAGCGTCAGGGCCATCGTCTGGAATCAACCAACGACCGTTTGGAGGTTTAGCCATTAGGGTCAGGCGAACACCACCACGGTCTGGCGGCTGATCGCGATCAGTTCGCCGGTCGGGCTCCACAGTGCGGCGGCGGCATGGCCATAGCCGTCGCGGGCGTGTTCGATGTTGACGTGGTACTGGCACCAGTCGAGGGTGGTCAGGTTTGGCTGCGGCTGGATGAATTCGACGGTCCAGGTCAGTGTGCTGCCTGGCGCCGGTTGAGTCAGGTGAGGCAGCAAGGCCGGGGGCCAGGCGTCTACCAGTGCAAGAATATGCGACACGCTCAGCGGTTCTTCCTTAACATCCCCACGCAGGCGCACCCAACCGCCCATCTCGCGTGATTTGTTGCCGGTAAACGGTAGCCCGCCGACACTCCAGCGCATTGCCAGGTGCCGCATGAACTCCGGCGTGACGTCCTTGATATAGGGCAATTCCTGGCATTCGTCCCAATGTTTGAAGGTGGGCGGTGCCTCGCCGGCAACCACGATCTGCGACTCACGCGCCGAGCCAAAGCTGGCCTGTACCAGCGTCGCCACTTCGCCGCTCTGCACCACGCGGCCGAGCAACTGGCTGACGGCCTTGCCTTCGCGCAGCACTTCAACCTGGTAACTGGCCGGCACCTGCGGCGCAACGGGGCCTACAAAGGTCACGGCCATCGAGCGCAAAGGGCGCTCTGCCGGCACTTGGGCGCGCAAGGCTTCGTATTGCAACGCGGCAACCAGGCCACCAAAGGTCGCGCGGCCCTGCGCCCAGTCGGCGGGGATGGTCACGTCCAACGGGTTGCGACGGGCGGCGTCGAGTAAATCACTAAAGCGCATGGCGACCTCACAGAAGAATACCGATGCGAGGATCTTAACCATCAGGTCAATCCGGTACAGCGCCTATTCCGGCCAAAAACCGGACCGGGCTAGAAAAAATCCGCGCTGAGTTTGTCGAGCACCCGATCCGCTCGGCCTTCAGCCTTGGCCATGGTGCGATGCCATACCGCAACGCACGGCTGCAAGTCTGGCTGGTGCTCGGCCTGCGCCAACCACTGCCAGCAATCGTGCCAATCGCCCAACACACCTTGGGCTTTTTTCAGCTGCGACGTTGCGTCAGCAGGCAGCTTGTCCAGTTCCGGGTAGGCCTCGGCGGCGTAGCGCACTCGCTTGATCAGCAGCCGCAGGCGGTGGCGATCATGGCCTTCTTCCTGCAAGGCTTCAGCGAGTTTTTGCGCTTGTTTAGTCAGACGCTTCTTGATGCGCGTGCGTAAGCCCTTGAGCAATTTCTGGTGTTCAGAGGCGCGAATAAAGCGTGGGAATGCATCGAGAATCAACAACAGATGCGCCAGTTCCGCGCTTTGCGCAACGTGGCGATAGGCATCGGGTTGGAAGCGCTGGCGCCGGTCGGCGGCAGCGTGATGGCCCTGCGCGTGCAGGTACGCCGCCAGCACCTCGCGGTCGCGCAGCGGCGTGGTCAATTGGCCGACCGCGCGCGCCGAGACTTCAAGCTGTTCAACACCGGGCAAGCCACGCAAAGGCCGCAACAGGCTACGCAAGCGCGCACGGTGGTGCGCAGATCATGCAGGGCTTCATCGTCGGTGACGGCGCCGAGCCGAGCCTGGCAGCTCAGTAACCCTACTTCCAGGCCAATGACCTGAGCGACTAACTGATCAACCAACGCTGACATTGCGGTTCCCCCGACGATGAAATTTAGCGCCCGGCGCGCGACTCACGAATATAGAAGCGGGCTTTCTCGGCCTTGTTGGAGCAGCCTTCAAAGGCTTCGAATTGCTGCTGGGTCTTGGCGCCGGTCAACAGCGACAGGGCCTTGGAGTAGCTCACGGTACCGGCGAAACCTTCGGCCTTGGCCAGGTCCAGTTCATGCCACGCCGCGTCCAATTGCGTGCCACAGCTGTCACGGTATGCGGTTTTCCCGGCACAACCCGCCAGGGCCAACATGATCACAGGCACACACATCCAGGCTTTCATCGATGACACCTCAAATTAACAAAAATTGTCGTAGCGTGTAGACGTTGCCTACACCGAAAAGTGCCTTGTACGCAGCCTCAAATCAAAAGCGCTTATAGCCAAAGCATACCCGAGCACCGGCGTAATCCTGGAAAAATATTGCAGTCGCCGACGAAGATTGAAGCGGCCCCCTTAAAGGGTGCATTGTGGGCGTCTGCCTTGCGAAGGACTGGACCATGAAGAAACGTGTTGCCTTGGTGCTGGGCTCCGGTGGTGCCCGGGGCTATGCCCATATCGGCGTGATCGAAGAGCTCGAACGGCGCGGCTACGACATCGCCTGTATCGCCGGTTGCTCGATGGGCGCCGTGGTGGGCGGGATCTACGCCGCCGGCAAACTCGACGAGTATCGAAACTGGATCGAAAGCCTGGATTACCTGGATGTGCTGCGCCTGGTCGACGTGAGTTTTCGGCTGGGCGCGATTCGCGGCGAAAAAGTCTTCGGACAGATCCGCAAGATCGTCGGCGAGATCAACATTGAAGCGCTGCGCATTCCCTACACCGCCGTGGCCACGACCTGACCAACCAGCAGGAAATCTGGTTTCAGGAAGGCTGCCTGCACCAGGCCATGCGGGCTTCGGCGGCAATTCCCAGCTTGTTCACGCCGGTGATGCAAGGCAACCGCATGCTGGTGGACGGCGGCCTGCTCAACCCTTTGCCGATCGTGCCGGTGGTGTCGAGCCATTGCGATTTGATCATCGCGGTCAACCTCAACGCCACCCATCAAAAGCACTACCAACTGCCGGTGATCCAACGTCCGCCAGCGTTCAAGAGCCGCTTTAACAGCCTGGCGAAATCATTGGGTTCACACCTGCCGTTTCGCCGTAAACAAGCCGAGCAATTGATGAAGCTCGAACAAGAGGCATTGCACGCTCAGGCCGCCGAGTTCAACCCGTGGCTGGACTCGGCCGAGCCACAAATCCAGCAGCCCGCCGCCGCGCCGGAAAAGCCCGGGGCACCGAAGTCGGCCACCGGTTCGTTCATCATCGATAACGTCGGCCCGGCGTCGTTGCTGGACCTGATCAACCAGAGTTTTGAGGTGATGCAAACCTCGCTGGCGCAGTACAAAATCGCCGGTTACCCGCCGGATGTGCTGATCAACGTGCCGAAGCGGGTGTGCCGGTTTTTCGAGTTTTACAAGGCGCCGGAGTTGATCGCGCTGGGGCGCGAAATTGCCAGTGATACGCTGGATCGGTATGAGCGTGAGCAGGGCTGAGTTTGCGGGTGGGGCTGATGGCCTCGTCGCGAGCAAGCCCGCTCCCACATTCGAGCGCATTCCATAGTTGGAACTCAGTCAACTGTGGGAGCGGGCTTGCTCGCGATGAGGCCAACCCAGGCGCCGACGCACTCAGGCATTCAACAACCGATAGCCAACCCCAGGCTCGGTCACGATAAACCGTGGTTGCGTGGGATCATCCGCGAGCTTCTGGCGCAGGTGGCCCACCACGATGCGCAGGTAATGGCTGTCTTCGGTGTGGGTCGGCCCCCAGATGTCTTTGAGCAATTGCTGCTGGGTAATCACTCGGCCGGGGTGTCGCGCCAGTTGCGCCAGCACGGCGTATTCCTTGCGAGTCAGCGCCACTTCGGCGCCGTCGAGCAGCACCCGGCGATAGGCGAGGTCGACCGTCAATGGGCCAAAACTCAACGCCGCTTCCTGGGCCTCGCCCGTCGGCGCCTGGCGCAGCAACGCGCGAACACGCGCGAGAAACTCCTGGATGCCGAAGGGTTTGGTCACGTAGTCATTGGCGCCGCCGTCCAGCGCTTCAACTTTCTGCCCTTCACTGGCGCGCACCGACAGCACCAATACCGGCACCGTCGACCACTCGCGAAATTCGCGCAGCACTTGCTGGCCGTCCATGTCGGGCAGGCCAAGGTCGAGCACCAGCAAATCCGGTTTGCTCAAGGCGGCCTGGGCCAGGCCTTCGTTGCCGGTGCCGGCCTCGATGACTTTGTAGCCTTGGGAGGCCAGGCTGATGCGCAAGAATTTGCGAATTTGCGGCTCGTCGTCGATGACTAAAATCGTCGCAGTCTGGCTCATGGTGCCCCATCAAAATGCGTGTAGAAAACAGGGTAGCTCAAGGCTCGCGCTCCAGGCCAGGCTGGGTTGGCAAGGGCAGGAATAAGCTGATGCAGGTGCCCCGCCCTTCAATGCCCTCGGCGACGCTGATATGCCCACCGTGCGCGCCGACCATGCCCTGACAAATCGCCAGGCCGAGGCCGGTGCCCTGCCCGCCCCGATCACCGCGCGCGGCGGTGTAGAACATATCGAAAATTTTTGCGCGCTCGTCTTCGGGAATCCCTGGCCCCTCATCGGCCACCGCGAAAAATACCTGGTCATCGGCCACCCCGGCACTCACCTGTAAACGCCCTTGGGGCGGCGAAAACCGCGCGGCGTTTTCCAGCACATTAACCAAGGCTTGCTCGATCAACGCGGCGTGCACGTACAGCAACGGCAATTGCGCAGGCACTTGCGTCGCCACCTGCAACGGCGCCAGCACCGCGCGCAAACGGCCAAGCGCACTGCCGACAATATCGCCCGGCGAGACCCAGTCGCGCGCCAGCTTGAGCGCGCCGTGGCCGAGTCGCGTCATGTCGAGCAGGTTCTGGATATAACGATCGAGGCGTTCGGCTTCATCGCGGGTGCCTTCGAGCAATTCGCGGCGGTCCTCCAGCGGGATCGCTTCGCCAAGCGCCAACAAGCTGTCGATGCTGCCGCGCATCGAGGTCAACGGTGTGCGCAAATCATGCGACACCGAGGCCAGCAAGGCGCTGCGCAGTTGCTCGGTTTCGCCGTGCAGGCGCGCCGACTCCAGCTCCTGCGCCAGTTGCGCGCGAGCCAAGGCCTGCGCCAGCGGCTGGCTTAAGGCGGTGAGCAAACGCCGGCGCTGGCCGGTCAATTCCAGGCCGGGTTTGGGGCTGACGCCGAGCAAACCCAGCGGCCCCTCTTCGCCCGACAACGGCCACCACCACCAACGCCCGAACGGCAAGGTGCCGGTGCCCATGCCGGCCGGTTGATCGTGCTGCCAGGCCCACTCGGCGGCGGCGCTTTCGGCTTCGGTGAGGTTCAGCGCCGCGCCGGTCTCGACCTTCCAGCCGCCCTGGCCGTCACGATTGACCAGGCACAGATCGAGGTCGCTCCAGCCTTGCAGATGATGCGCCGCCGCGCTGATCACCGCCTGACGGTCAGTAGCGGCCGTGAGTTTGCGCGACAGGTCGAGCAGTTCGCTGGTTTCCTCCTGAGTATCGCGCAACGCTTGCAACTGCCGACGCTGGCGCGCGGCCAGGTTACCGGTCAGCGCCGCCATCAGCAGGAAAAATAACAGCGTCAACACGTCTTCTTCGCGCTGGATGGCGAAGGAAAAATTCGGCGGAATAAACAGAAAGTCATACGCCAAAAACGACAGCGCGGCGCACACCAGCGACGGCCCGAGGCTACTGCGCACGGCCACCAGCAAGACCGCCGCGAGAAACACCAGCGAGATATTCGGCAACGGCAATACGCTGGCCACCGCCCACGCCACCGCCGCCGCTACCACGGTTGCCACCACCGCCAGGCCGTAATCGAACCACACCAGGCCGCGCACATCCGGCATACGCGGCGGTGCGGGCATGTCGTCGCTGTCGAGGACGTTGATTTCCAGGCCGCGTGCATTGCGCAGCAAGCGCGCCGCCAACCCGCCGCCGAACAAACGGCGGCGCCAGCGCATGCGCGACTGCCGACCAACAGCAGGCTGGCGCGGCGTTCAGCGGCATGCTGGATCAGCGTCTTCGCCACCTCGCCCGCGCGCAGCAACACCACTTCGCCGCCGAGCCGCTCGGCCAGTTGCTGGGCATTTTGCAGGCGCAGGCGCGATTGCTCATCGCGCGCGCTGCCGTTATCGATATGCACCAGGCTCCACGGCAAATGCCGACGCTGGGCCACGCGGCTGGCGTGACGCACCAGCCGTTCGGCTTGCGCATCGCCGTCCACACCGACCAGCAAGCGGCCGCGCACCGCTGGCGCGGCCTGGCCGAGTTGGCGATAGCCTTGGGCCAAATCGTCGTCGACATGGGCGGCGGCGGTTTGCATCGCCAGCTCACGCAGGGCCATCAGGTTGGTCTGGGTGAAAAACGCGTCGATGGCGGCGCGCGCCTGTTCCGGCACATAGACCTTGCCGTCGCGCAGGCGCTCCAGCAGCTCACGCGACGGCAAATCGATCAGCAGCAGTTCATCGGCTTCTTGCAGCACCCAGTCCGGCAGGGTTTCACGCACCTGCACGCCAGTGATACCGCGCACTTGATCATTCAGGCTTTCGAGGTGCTGCACATTGACCGTGGTAAACACGTTGATGCCAGCGGCGAGCAGTTCCTGGATGTCTTGCCAACGCTTTTCATGCCGGCTGCCCGGCGCGTTGCTGTGCGCCAACTCGTCGACCAACACCAACTTGGGCTTGGCCGCGAGCAGGCCGTCGAGGTCCATTTCTTCAAGCATCACACCGCGGTATTCGCTGCGCAATAACGGTTGCTGCGGCAAGCCGCTGAGCAAGGCTTCGGTCTCGGCGCGGCCGTGGGTTTCGACCACCCCTGCGATCAGCCGCACGCCCTGGCGCAGTTGCGTGTGGGCGGCCTGGAGCATCGCGTAGGTCTTGCCCACACCCGGCGCAGCGCCGAGGAACACTTTGAGCCGGCCACGGCCATCGCGTGGCAGGTCGGCTAACAGGGCATCGGCGCGGCCGGAGTCGCTCATGCGTTGGGCATCCTTCACGTGTTTATGTCGAGTCTCTCACCGGTGAAATGCATTCCACCGGCGGGAGCGGGCTTGCTCGCGATGGCGACATCACGGCCTATAACTTTTCCAGCGCCATGTTCAACGCCAGCACGTTGACGACCGGCGGCCCCACCAGCGGGCTCTCGGTGTGTTCATCGAGCAGGCGCTGCAATGTAGCCACCGGCACATTGCGCGCTGCCGCCACCCGCGCCAGTTGATAGGCAATCGCCGGTGGTGGCAAGTGTGGATCAAGACCGCTGCCGGAGGTAGTCAGCAAGGCCAAAGGCACCGGCCCCTGGCCTGGCACGCGTTGCTTGTTGGCATCTTCGATAATACGCGTCGCCAGTGCCGGGTTGCTTGGGCTCAAGTTACTCGCACTGCTGGAAACCGTCGCAAACGCGCCGGCCGAGGGGCGCGGGTGAAACCAGTTGTCACCGGTAAAATCCTGGGCGATCAAACGCGAGCCGCGCACTTTGCCCTCGGCGTCGTGCACCAGGCTGCCGTTGGCCTGGTCCGGGAAAGCGACTTGGGCGACGCCGGTGACCACCAATGGGTACGCGACGCCGGTAATCAGGCTCATGAGAACCAGCAGGCTCAGGGCCGGGCGGATCATGTTGGACATTTCAGGTTCCTCAATTCGGTCATTGCAACCTGTGGGCACCGGCCTGGCGCCCACAGGATTCGGGTCACACCAGGTGCAGCGCAGTCAGCAACATGTCGATGGCCTTGATGCCCACGAACGGCACCAGAAGCCCGCCCAAGCCATAGATCAGCAGGTTGCGCCGCAGCAACGCCGCCGCGCTCGCGGCCTGCACGCGCACACCGCGCAGCGCCAGCGGAATCAGCACCACGATGATCAGCGCGTTAAACACGATGGCCGACAGAATCGCGCTTTGCGGGCTCTGCAAGTGCATCACGTTGAGCACACCCAATTGCGGGTAGATCGAGGCGAACAGCGCCGGCAGAATCGCAAAGTATTTGGCCACGTCGTTGGCGATCGAAAACGTTGTCAGCGCGCCACGCGTGACCAGCAATTCCTTACCGATTTGCACCACGTCCAGCAGTTTGGTCGGGTCGCTGTCGAGGTCGACCATGTTGGCGGCTTCGCGCGCCGCTTGCGTGCCGTCGTTCATCGCCATGCCGACGTCGGCCTGGGCCAGTGCCGGGGCGTCGTTGGCGCCGTCGCCGCACATCGCAACCAGGCGGCCGTCGTTCTGCTCGTGGCGAATGCGCGCGAGTTTTTTCTCCGGCGTGGCTTCGGCCAACACGTCATCCACACCGGCTTCGGCAGCAATCGCGGCCGCGGTCAGCGGGTTGTCGCCGGTGACCATCACCGTGCGAATCCCGAGTTTGCGCAGCTCGGCGAAGCGCTCACGAATGCCCGGCTTGACCACGTCTTTCAAGTGGATCGCACCGAGCAACTTGCCATCGGCGCACACCAGCAATGGGGTGCCGCCGCTCTGCGCGATTTTGTCGATTTCGCGTGAGAGCGCCGGCAGCAGGTCGCGGCGCTGTTGGCCGATAAACGCCAGCAGCGAATCGACCGCGCCTTTGCGGAACACCCGGCCCTGGTAGTCGACGCCGGACAGGCGCGTTTCGGCACTGAACGGCACCGAGGTCAGTTGCTCCACGGCAGGCTCGGCCTGCGGGTGTTGGCTGCGCAGGTATTCGACAATGGATTTACCTTCCGCCGTGTCGTCCGCCAGCGAGGCCAACAGCGCGCCTTCGGCCAACTCGCGGCCACTCACGCCCGGCGCTGCAATCACCGCTGTGCAGCGACGGTTACCGAAGGTGATGGTGCCGGTTTTGTCGAGCAGCAACACATGCACGTCGCCCGCCGCTTCCACCGCACGGCCCGACTTGGCGATCACATTGAGGCGCACCAGGCGGTCCATACCGGCAATACCGATGGCCGACAACAAGCCGCCAATGGTGGTCGGAATCAGCGTCACCAGCAGCGCGACCAGAAACACCAGCGGCAAGCTGCCATTGGCGAAGTGGGCGAACGGCTGCAGGGTGACAACCACCAACAGGAAGATCAGGGTCAAGCCGATCAGCAGAATATCCAGCGCGACTTCGTTAGGGGTTTTCTGGCGTTTGGCGCCTTCTACCAGGGCGATCATACGGTCCAGTGTCGACTCGCCGGGGTTGGCGGTGATGCGGATCAACAACCAGTCCGAGACCAGGCGCGTGTTGCCGGTGACGGCCGAACGGTCGCCGCCGGACTCGCGGATCACCGGTGCGGATTCGCCGGTAATCGCGGCCTCGTTGACGGCCGCGATGCCTTCGACGACCTCGCCGTCACCGGGGATCATTTCCCCGACGACCACGCGCACTACGTCACCTTTACGCAGGCTGGTGGCGGGCACGACTTTGAAGCTGCCATCGGCCTCTTTGCGGCGTGCACTGAGGCCTTCGCTGCCAGCCTTGAGGCTGTCGGCGCGGGCCTTGCCGCGACCTTCAGCCAAGGCTTCGGCAAAGTTGGCAAACAACACGGTAAACCACAACCACACGGCAATTTGCACGGCCACAAAGGTCGGTACAGCAGTGTCGGGCACAAAGCACAGCACGGTGGTGAGGATGGCGGTCAGTTCGACCACCAGCATCACGGCGAGCGTTGCAGTTGGCGCGGGTCCAGCTTGACGAACGCCTGGCCCAGCGCCGGGCGCCACAGGGCGGAAATCGAAGTTTTTTGCGGGTCCTGGGTTTTCACCGGGGCAGCATTTTTTGCAGGCATATTCATTTTCATATCCCCCTTCAGAAGCCCATGCTCAAGTGTTCAGCGATGGGGCCCAGCGCCAGCGTTGGCAGGAAAGTCAGGCCGCCCACCAGCAAAATGGTCACGGTCAACAGGGTCACGAACAGCGCGCCATGGGTCGGGAAGCTGTTCTGGCCGATCGGTGCGGTCTTCTTCATCGCCAGGCTGCCGGCCAGGGCCAGCACCGGGAGGATGTAGCCAAAGCGGCCAAGCAACATCGACAGGCTCAACATCAGGTTGTGGAACGCGGTGTTGGCACTGAAACCGCCGAACGCCGAGCCGTTGTTGGCACTGGCCGAGGTGTAGGCATAGAGCAACTGGCTGAAGCCGTGCGGGCCAGGGTTGCTGATCGCACCCGCCGGGCCAGGCAGGCTGGCGGCAATAGCGCCGAGCACCAGCGTGCCCACCGGCATCACCAGCAACGTCACCACGAGCAATTGCACTTCCTTGGCCTGTAGCTTTTTGCCGAGGTATTCCGGGGTGCGGCCGATCATCAAACCGGCGAGGAACACTGCGATCAACACGTTAAGCAACATGCCGTACATGCCGGCGCCGACGCCGCCGAAGATCACTTCGCCGACCATCATGTTGACCAATGCCACCATCCCGCTCAGGGGGTTGAGGCTGTCGTGCATACCGTTGACCGAGCCGTTCGATGCTGCGGTGGTGGTCACTGACCAGAGCACGGTGGCGGTGGTGCCGAAGCGCGCCTCTTTACCTTCCAGCGGTGCGGTTTGCTCGACGGCCGGGTTGTTCAGGGTCGGGTTGGGTTGGTATTCGGCCCACAGCGAGGTGGCGCCGCCGATCAGGAACAGTGCCAGCATGCAACCGAGGATAGCCCGACTCTGGCGCAGGTCTTTCACGTAGTGGCCGAAGGTAAACACCAGCGCCACCGGGATCAGAATAATCGCGCCCAGCTCAAACAGGTTGGCCCACGCAGTCGGGTTTTCGAACGGATGCGCCGAGTTGACGCCGAAGAAGCCGCCGCCATTGGTGCCCAGTTGCTTGATTGCTATCTGGCTGGCCGCAGGACCGAGCGGGATCACCTGATCAACACCTTGCAGGGTCACCGCATTCACATAATGCGCGAAGGTTTGTGGCACGCCCTGCCACACCAGGAACAAGGCCAACACCAGGCACAACGGCAGCAGGCCGTAGAGGGTGGCGCGGGTCATGTCGACCCAGAAGTTGCCCAAGGTCTGGGTCGACTTGCGACCGATGCCACGGCACAAGGCGACCAGTACGGCGAGGCCCGTGGCCGCGCTGACGAAGTTCTGCACGGTCAGGCCGACCATCTGGCTGAGGTAGCTCAGGGACGCCTCACCGCTGTAGGACTGCCAGTTGGTGTTGGTCATGAAACTGATCGCGGTATTGAAGGCCAGCGTCCATTCCTGGCCGGGCAATTTCTGCGGGTTCAGTGGCAGATAGTCCTGGAACAACAGGATCGCGAACAACAGCACAAACCCTGCGAGGTTGAACACCAGCAACGCCAGCGCGTATTTCTGCCAGCTCTGTTCCTGATGTTCATCCACGCCCGACAGGCGATAACACGCGCGCTCGACGGGGCCGAACACCGGCGTAAGCCAGGTGCGCTGACCTTCCATCACGTTGTAGTAGAACCGCCCCAGAAACGGTGCCGGCACCAGCACCACGGCAAAGAAGGCGATGATCAGCCAATAGTCATAACTGTGCATAGCCTGCTCCTAGTTCCGATCCGCGCGTAACAGCGCAACCAGCAGATAAATGAACAGCGCCACGGCCAATAGCAGTGACACCCCGTCCAGAACGCTCATGGAAGTTTCCCCGTTTTGCGGCGGTTGCCGCGTGTGGGTCAATTGTCGGCAGGAGTGGTGTAAAGGAACGAGAGCGAGGGTGTGGGTGGGGCGTAAAGACGGCGTAAAGAGTGGGTTTATGCCGGGTTTACAGTTGGGTTTGTGGTGGCTGGGTGGGCCTCATCGGGAGCAAGCCCCCTCCCACATGATGATCAGTGCTGGTCATAACAACCCAGTCACATCTGGGAGGGGGCTTGCTCCCGATGGCGCCAGTCAAGGCACCCTCGCACTTATCTGGTGCGCCTTCAGCGACGTTCAAACGCCAAACCATTCCCCAAACGACACCCGTGCGGCTTTACGACAATGATTCTCAGGCTGGCATGGCCGCTGCAACACCTTGAATCATTCCGAACCGTTCAGGGAGAGCAACACAATGAACACACAACTCAAACCTACCTTGGGCACCCTGCATTTGTGGGGCATTGCTGTAGGGCTGGTGATTTCCGGCGAGTACTTTGGCTGGAGCTACGGCTGGGGCGTCGCCGGTACGCTGGGCTTTTTGGTGACCTCGTTGATGGTCGCCGCGATGTACACCTGCTTTATATTCAGTTTCACCGAACTGACAACTGCGATTCCCCATGCCGGCGGACCCTTTGCCTACAGCCGCCGCGCCTTTGGCGAGAAAGGCGGTTTGATCGCCGGGCTGGCCACCTTGATCGAATTTGTATTCGCCCCGCCGGCGATCGCCTTGGCCATCGGCGCTTACCTCAACGTGCAGTTTCCGGCACTCGACCCGAAACACGCGGCCGTCGGTGCCTACATCGTGTTTATGGGCCTGAATATTCTTGGGGTAAAACTCGCGGCCACTTTCGAACTGGTGGTGTGCGTACTCGCCGTCGCCGAACTGCTGGTGTTTATGGGCGTGGTCGCGCCAGCGTTCAGCTTCAGCAACTTTGCCATGAATGGCTGGGCCGGTTCCGACACCTTTGGCGCGCCGGCGATTGCCGGGATGTTCGCCGCGATTCCGTTTGCCATCTGGTTCTTCCTCGCCATTGAAGGCGCCGCCATGGCCGCCGAAGAAGCCAAAGACCCCAAGCGCACGATTCCAAAAGCCTACATCAGCGGCATCCTGACCCTGGTAGTGCTGGCCATGGGGGTGATGTTTTTTGCCGGCGGCGTGGGCGACTGGCGCACCCTGTCGAACATCAACGACCCGTTGCCGCAAGCGATGAAAACCGTCGTGGGTGACAGCTCCGGCTGGCTGCACATGTTGGTGTGGATCGGCCTGTTCGGGCTGGTGGCGAGCTTCCACGGGATCATCCTGGGCTACTCGCGCCAGTTCTTCGCCCTCGCGCGCGCCGGTTACCTGCCGGCTTTCCTGGCCAAACTGTCGCGTTTTCAAACACCGCACCGGGCAATCATCGCCGGTGGCGTGGTCGGCATCGCGGCCATCTACAGCGACGGCCTGATCAACCTGGGCGGTATGACGTTGACCGCTGCGATGATCACCATGGCGGTGTTCGGCGCCATCGTGATGTACATCATGAGCATGCTCAGCCTGTTTAAACTGCGCAAGACCGAACCGCTGCTGGAACGTACCTTTCGTGCGCCGGGCTACCCGATCGTGCCAGGCATCGCGCTGGTGTTGGCGGTGGTGTGCCTGGTGGCCATGGCCTGGTTCAACGCGCTGATCGGGCTGATCTTCCTGGGCTTTATGGCAGTGGGGTTCATCTACTTCCAGTTGACCGCGCAAGACCGCGCCGACGCACCGGCGGATGCGATGTTGACCGGGCAATAAGCGTATCGGGGCAGAACGGAGCTACACTGAACTACTCATAAAGCCCGTTGCTCAAAGCAGCAATGACCGTGGGAAATTCTCCCACGGTTTGCTGCTCCAAGGAGAGCCCTATGCCGTGGTATGCCTGGTTGATTTTAGTGGTCGCGATCGGTTCGATTGTCGGTGGCCTGTTAATGCTGCGCGACAGCGCCAACAAGGTTGAACTGACCGATGAGCAGCGCAAGCGTGTGGCCGAGCGCAATGCTCAGGCCGACGCCAACGACGCGCAAAACCGCTAGTTACGCTGACTCCCATTCCGCCTTGGCAATCTGCAAGCCGTGCTGCCCGTTGTAGGCAGCACGCTCAGGCGAGCTCCAGCCCTGCAGTAACTCACCCTCCAACCGATAAATCTCGACACCGAGCGGACGACACACCGTCAGCGGGTCTTGCGCGTCCGGCCCCCACATCGGCAGCGACAAATCCCCACCAGGGCACGTCGACAGCGCGCAGAGCAGATCAATCTCGGCAAAAAATTCCAGGTAGTCGCCCTTCTGCGCCGGGCAAGCTTTCATGAAGTACATGTCGTCATGATTCAGGCCGGTGCATTGGAAGATGTTCAGCACGTCATGCACATCGAATTCGGTCAGGCCATGCGGCAGCACCGCCCGAGTCAAGTTTGAATGGCAATGGTGATGGAAGTCTTCGCCAGTCAGCATGCGGTTTACATAGGGGTCGCAGCGCGTGCCGAGCAAATCGTGCAAGCGCCCGCCGTGCTCATCGATACCGTACCCCGACAGGCTGTCATCGGTAATCGTCACCAAAGGCCGCAAAAACGGCAGGTTCGACCACAACCGGTCGTGGGTGCTGACATGCGCGCCTTGCAACTGCCGCGTGCGCGCCGCCCATAGCCGCTCGCGCGGGTCATTCGCGTTCCACACGTTGAAGTCACCCACCTGCGGGCCCACCGGGGTAGTGACGCGGAACACATGCCCGGCCGGCACCTTCCACGCCCTGCCCGTGCGAATCGGCACTTCAAACTGTTCGATCAACGTGCGTTTATCGGCGTGGTCACGAATGCGCTCATAGAACGCCGTGTCTACCTGCAGCGCTGAACCTTTGCTGACTTGGTAAGCGGCCGGATAGTCTTTATACATGGTGCGAATCCTCGATCAGGGTTAGGTAAACAGCGCCAAGGACAGGCGCTCCGAATCGTTCAGGTACAGGCTCATGGCCGCGTGATTGTTGAATCAATTTTCACTGAAAACCGTAATCAGTTTTCGTGCCAACGTCTCGGGTTTCAGAAAAACAAAAGGCCGGTCAACGACCGGCCTTCTGGGCTAACTTCACATCCTCAATTAATAATCAGCCTGTCGCGATTTTTCTCCAGCAGCGCTTTGCCGATGCCCTTTACTTCCAACAACTCATCCACCGCCGTGAACGGGCCATTGCTCTCCCGGTAGGCGATGATCGCCTTGGCTTTTGCGGCGCCGATACCGAAGAGGTCACGGCGCAAGACGTCGGCGTCGGCGGCGTTGAGGTTGACCTTGGTAAACTGCTCGATCTTGTTCATTTGAGCAGTGATAGGTGTTGGCGCTTCCGGCTTGATGGCCGGGGCTGCGTTAGCGGCGACGGAGAGCGTGGTGAGCAAGGCGAACATTAGCGAGGACAAGTAAGTGTTTTGCATTGGTGACGCTCCATGACATCGTTAAAAGAAAGCAGCTTTCCGAAGCTGCCTCTCAAATCTAGGCAATTTCATGGATTAGTCAAAAACAGCTAAGTTACAAAACATGAGTTCAATACTTTAAACACTTAATCATAAACACGTCACACGCTGTCATCTTATCCGCCATGAACAATGCGTTCATTAAGCGGATAAGACGCGTGGCTGATTACTGTGGCGCTACATCAATGCCTTTGGCTTTAAGCTGGCGGGTTAAATAGATCACTGCGGCTTTAAGTTGATAAAGCTCTTCGCGGTCAGACACCGAGAGGTAACCATCAGGATTGACCGCCACGGCATCCGGGTTAGTCTTTTGAATATCCTGGGCCAAGTTACCTGTTTCGTTACTGGCAATCTTCTGCCGTTTCTCGGTGACTACACCTTTTGCGTCGGTTTCTTTCCACACGATATAGCGGTCAGACACATAGATCTTGTTGGCCAGGACACGCTGCATGCTTTTGGCGTAATCCACTTCACCGTGCACCTCTTGCAGCTTGCTATCGGTTGGGGTCATGACGCGGCCAGCCTGCACATCGCCCACAAAATAACCGGAGTAGTTACTCTTGCCGCCGACTGCGTTGGCATAAACACCATAGTTGGCGTCGTTTCGACCGTCGACCATCGCACGGTAGCCCGTCGCTTGTTTGCCATCGGTTGCGAGCACCGTCGAACTGGCACCGCGCACGTCATCGGAGCCAGTCACTGCGTTACTTACCCGCGCATCGATAGCCGTCACCCGCGCGGCGCCTGTTGAAGCCGCGTTCGGCTCAATGCGTGACTCACTGACTACCAGCGGCGCGGTGCGCGAACCACCCCCCGAGACGAAGTCAGACGTGACGACGCCCATTGCCCCATTGGCGCGCTCGAAGGTGTTTGATACAGGCGAGTTATTTGTCGCGTCAGTCAGCGAGTCCACGGCTTTGGCTGCGTTGGCTGCCGAGAATGCCCTCAGTGCCGAGTCGCGCCCCCTGGAGTCGGCGAGGATCGAATAGCCCCAATCGCCGGACTTTTTCAGGCCGGCAACCGACGCATTATCAATGCTCACCGCGCCTTTCGCATAACCCAGCACGCCATAGCCAGGTCCGGCACCGTTCAAGCGCTCACCATAAACGCCGGAGCCGTCAGTTGACTCGTTTTTGCCATAAACACCATGGCCGTCGCCCGTCAGGATTTTGTAACCGGTGACGCCACTGCCGGTGCCTGTACCGCGCATCAGGCCATAAACGCCCGACCCGTCACCATTTTCCCAACGAGTCCCAATCACGCCGTTACCGGGGCCGGTAGCACGTCGGTTGCCGACGATCGCATCCGCCGTAGTCGTCCTGGTCGTTGCACCGCCTATCGCGCCACCACCTGCCCCACCGTCACCTTCGTCCAACGCGTGAAAACCGTAGCCGGACGCAAGCGGGCCAATCGCATTGTGGTACGCAAACACCGCATCAGATACGCCGTGCGTATCCTTGACCACGCGCAAGGAACTTGGCTTGTCCACAGCGTCATCGGTGACGATATTTACATGGTGGTCGGTAACTTCAGGGATAGCGTCGGCAACTACCACGGAAGGAACGGCACCCAACAACAACGCAACGGCCCAATTTTTCATCAATGATTTCCTTCAAAGTCGATTGTTCAATCATACCCGAACACGATTTGGCGAAGCTTTTACGGCCGGTATTTTTACGAAATTCGATTCAACAGCGCGTTTTGCGTCAAAAAAAAAGGCCGATCAATGTCGGCCTTTTTTTTCACATCAACGTTCTAATAGACGTTGATTAGTACAGACGCATTCAGGGTTCCAGGCGACGTTGCTGGTAAATCCAGTCGACGATTTCGCCATCAGGTGCGTAGCCACTCACGGTGTCACGCAGGAGTTGGCGAACAAGCGTGTAATCATCCTGATCCACCGCGGCGAGTAACTCTGTCAACTTGGCTTTAAGCACATCCCACGGCAGGTAGTCTTCGTTGGCGCTCATGATCATCGGGTGTTGCGTCGCCACCACGTTGTCACCGATCAACAATTCTTCGTAAAGCTTTTCACCCGGGCGCAAGCCGGAGAACTCGATGGAAATATCGCCATGCGGGTTCTTTTCAGAGCGCACGCTAAAGCCGGAAAGGTGAATCATCTTCTCAGCCAGTTCGACGATCTTTACCGGTTCGCCCATGTCCAGCACGAACACATCACCGCCCCTGCCCATGGAACCCGCCTGAATCACCAACTGGGCCGCCTCGGGAATGGTCATGAAGTACCGCGTGATCTTCGGGTGGGTCACCGTCAGCGGCCCACCGGACTTGATCTGCTTGTGAAAAAGCGGAATCACAGAACCGGAAGAACCCAGCACATTGCCAAAACGCACCATCGTGAAACGGGTCTTGTTAACGTGCGAAACGTTGGAATTTTCGCCGAATAACACCGGGGCGAGTTCGCGACTGAGCGACTGAAGCGTCAGCTCGGCCAAGCGTTTTGTACTGCCCATCACGTTGGTCGGGCGAACGGCTTTGTCGGTTGAAATCAATACAAAGTTCGCGACACCCACTTGAAGCGCAGCCTGGGCTGTATTCAGCGTGCCGATCACATTGTTCAAGATGCCTTCGGCAATGTTGTGCTCGACCATCGGTACGTGCTTATAGGCCGCCGCATGATAAACGGTATCAACATGCCAGGTTTTCATCACGTCCAGGAGCTTGGCCTTGTTGCGCACAGACCCCAGGATCGGCAACACCTTCACAGGCAACGACTCTCGTACCACGAACTGCTCGAGTTCAGACAGAATACTGTAGAGATTGAACTCACTGTGTTCGAACAATAACAGCGTGGTCGGGCCCAGCGACAGGATCTGCCGGCAAAGCTCGGAACCAATGGAACCGCCAGCGCCGGTCACGAGGACGCTCTGGCCCTTGATGCAATGCTCAAGCAGTTCGTGCTGCGCCGGTACGGCGTCGCGGCCCAAGAGGTCGGCAATGTCGACTTCCTGAATATCGTCAACCTTCACACGCCCGCTGGCCAAGTCCATGAAGCCGGGAACGCTTCTGACGTGCAGCGGGAAAACCTCCAGAAAGCCGAGAATTTCGCGACGACGCGCCCGGTTTGAAGAGGGCAATGCCAACAGAATCTCTTGGGCACCGGTTATGTCGATCATGCGCTGGATGTGCTTGGGTTTGTACACCTGCAAACCGGAGATCACACGGTCGGAAATACTCGTGTCATCGTCAATAAAGGCTACCGGGCGCATCACGCGCCCCATGCGCAGCGCGGCAACCAGTTGGTTACCCGCCGCACCGGCGCCATAGATGGCGACACGTGGCAGGCCGTCTTCACGGCTGGTGAAGGGCACATGCTGAACCGCCGCAAACCAGTCACGGAGGAAATACTGACGCATCGCCAGGCGCAGGCCGCCGACCATGATCAGGCTGAGCCACCAGTAATTGAAAATAATCGAGCGCGGAACAACCGTCTGGTGATTGCTGTACCAATACACCAGTACACCCAAGATCAGAGACGACAGGCTGACGGCTTTGATAATCGCAATTAAAGCATCGTTGCCGAAATAGCGCATGACCGCCCTGTACATTCCGAAACGAATGAACAAGGGAATCGCAACTATCGGTGCGGCAAGGAACAGCCACAAATGGTCACGCAGCGGATCGACCATGTCATCGATGCCAAGCCTCACGACAAATGCCAGCCACAACGCCGCCCACACGACAAATACGTCAGTGGATACCTGAATAAGGCGTTTCTGACGCCGCGGCAGGCCCACAAGCATTGCCCGTAATTTCTCCATAACCCCTTCGTCCACCCAGACTGCTCCTGCTAATTAAGCGCCAGCCCTCATTGTACGGTTCTCGGCGGTTTTTGACTGAAAATATCACCGTGCTGCTAATCAGCGCTCTCAAGCTTACCCGCATGAAACTTCACCGCCAACGCTACCAGCGGCAGGTAGGCCAGCAACAGGCACACAAGGCCGTCAACCTGATAGACAGCCGCAGCGATCGCCCAAGGCAGCAGCCAAGCCACGTTGATTACCACCACAGCCAATGTGACCGGGCGATGGCGCCCAAAACGCCGCGAAGCGTATTGATAGGCATGACTGCGATGAGCCTCGTAAACCTTGTCACCACGCATCAGGCGACGGATCAACGTGTAGGTTGCATCGACTACAAACACCCCGAGCAGGATCAACCAGGACCAAAATAGCTGTGAAGACGTCCACGCCGCCTGAATCGAGATAACGCCCAGCACAAGACCTAGAAACCCGCTGCCGGCGTCGCCCATGAAAATTCGTGCGGGCGGGAAGTTCCAAAACAGAAAACCTGTCACCGCCATGGCCAGTAAAAACGGCAGCCAGATCAGCTGGGGCAGGCCGACAAGCCAGTAGACTAAACAAGCCCCAAGACAGGCACAAATAGCTTCGACGCTGGCGATACCATCAATGCCGTCCATAAAGTTATAGAGGTTAAGCATCCAGACCAGATAGAACGCCGCCAGGATGTGCCCAATCCAGCCAAAATCAATGCTGACGCCCATCAGCTGAAGCGGCGGCAGCCCACCCAACCAAAAAAGCGCCCACGCCGCCGCACAGAAGTGACCGAGCAAGCGCCAACGTGCCGCGATATGACCATGATCATCCATAAACCCGATAATCGCGATCAATGCGGCCGCGCAACCCAGGCCAATCAGTACCTGCAGTGGAACCAGGTTGGCGTAACCGAGTACCGGCAAACACAAAAGAAACGCCAGTACGATCGCAACGCCTCCTCCACGCGGGGTCGCAACCGAATGCGAGCTCCTGGCGTTGGGGATGTCCATAATGCTTCTCGACAAAGCGTAACGTCTTAACGCGCCTGTCAGCACGAGCGACAGCAGAACAACGACGATAGCCAGAGACCAGTAGATCATTGATTTTTACGTTCCAAATAATGTAAAGCCGTGGCTCTAAGCGCCGCGTCAACCGACACCGGCGGCTGCCACTGCAGAACCGCCTTGGTCTTGGCGATATCGACCTGCAACGAACCCAATAGTCGCTGCGACAGGTCTTTTTTTCCGACAGCCGCAGCAGCAACTTCAACATAAAACCCGGCACGGGAAGAAGATAAGCCCGTTTATTCAACGCTTCGGCCATTTTAGTCAGCAGGCCTGTGGTGGATAAATCCTGCCCATCACTGGCTAAAAAGGTCTGATTCGCCGCCGCCGGGTGCGTAATACACGTCACGATCAAATCAACCAGATTATCAATGGCGACCAGGCTGCGGCTGTTAGCAATAGCGCCAAACGGTAAGGGAACACCCTTATCCAACCAACGCATCATACTGAGGAAGTTGGCCTTAACGCCGGGGCCGTATACCAGCACCGGACGAATAATGACGACCTCCATGCCGGTCTTTTCAGCCAGGGCACGCAGCCCGTCTTCGGCCTCCCTCTTCGACACGCCATAGGGGTCGGTGGGGCCAGGCACATCGTCAGCCGTGTAAGGACTGCCCGGCTGAGTGCCGTCGCCATTGACTTTAATCGAACTGACAAACACGAACCGCTTCACGCCTGCCGCCGCAGCTTGTGCCGCGAGGTGCAGGGTGCCGCCAACGTTGACTTTACGGAACTCGGCAAGCGGGTCGGCCACGGTATCGTTCATTACATGCACGCGCGCCGCGCAATGAACCACAACGGCTTGGCCAACCAGCGCCGTCGACCAGTCAAACGACTCGTCCAGCGAGTCAAAATTGACCGTTTTAACAGACGCAGGAATTGAATCAACGTGTCGTCGTACCGCCGCCACGCAGGGAATGTTGTCGGCGACTAACCGCTCGACTAATGCCCGGCCAACAAAACCCGACGCACCCGTTACAAATACGCTGTTCATCAGCGTAGCCCTCGCACTAATAAATTCCGAAAATGATCACGATCGCTAAAAGAAAACGATCACGAAGTCGACGCCGCGTGCAATTGAAGTTTTTCACCAGGAAACTTAATGGAACTTTCCCGGAAGTCTTTAACTCGGCAGGCAGTGTCGGCAAGTCTGCCGACAACAGCTGGGTAATTTTGGCTATTTCAGCTCTGTACCAACCAGAACGCATCAAGGAGAGGCGAGCCATAAGCGCTTTGACGCCCTCATTGGCGCCTACCTGATTATTAGCATGTTGACGATACAGTATCTTCGGGCAAGGGTCGATGTACCACGCCAGGCCCTGGGCGCGAAACCAGGCGTACATCAACCAATCATGTAGAGAAACATTATTCGCTGCGGACCAGTTATCCACCAAAAACTGTTTGAAAGCACTCGCCTCTGCCACCTTCAACACATAACTACAGCCTGGGCCTGCGGCCTCAAAGATGAAGTCATACTTTTGTTGGGCTTGTGCCTTATTCAGGATGACCTGGCGGCCGTCAGGCCAAAACGCTGTGACGTTACCCGAGTAAGCTGAAAAGCGGGTATTGGAAAGTGTTTGATGCGCTGATATGAGTTTGTCGGCGACCCAAATATCGTCTTGATCGGCGAAGGAAATATAATCATAACCACTGAAATCAACATCACGAATCAAGCGAAAGAAGTTTTTCGCCGCCCCGCCAAACTTAAGGCCATACGGCAGCGGAACAACGCGTGCGTCAGCCTCACTGAGTGCAGTCACCCATTGCTCGGTGTTATCTGACGATATATCCACACTCACAAACAACGTAACGTCGACACCTTGCTGACCAAGAATCGAGTCAACCTGCTCTTGCAGCCATTGAGTACCGTTGTAGGCCGCCATTAACACTGCCACGCGCGGCTTGCTTGGTGCAGCGCTCACTGCGCTCATACCGCCACCCACGATGAACTGGCAACGTCATAGGTTTTTATCACTTTAGCCGGCGACCCCACCGCAATGCACATTGGCGGAATGTTGCGCGTCACCACCGACATCGCACCGATAATGCTGCCCCGCCCGATGGTCACACCCGGCAGCACACACACGAACTCACCGAGCCACACATCCTCCTCAATCACAATAGGTGCCGACACAAGCTTGCGCTCGATGGGGCTCTCAAACGGCGAGGAATGGGCGTCGCTGCCTTTATAGACACCGTGGTTATGGTCACTGATAAAAACCTTGCTCGCGATCAACACCCTGTCGCCGATCTTGATCGACTCAACACTGCCCAGGTGCACGTAATCATTGATCTGTACATCGTTACCAATGTGGATGCACGTGCCGGCCTGTTCGGGGAACGCGTCAATTCTGCAGCCTACGCCCGTGGTAAAACCCTTACCGATGGCCACATGCCGCGCACCGCGCATATAAAACGGACGTCGCACAATACGCGCGCCCGGATAAAACAGCCTGCTGTACAACACGTCACAGAGCAGCTTCAAGAGCCCTCTAAAACCATACACTTTCAGCACAGTATTTAACCTATAAATCAGTAAGGAGAATAGTTGACAAGCTTTAAGGTGTTAGCCATTAAACGCAGCATTCGTGGAGACTTGGCAAGTCTCAACACCACCTTGTGTTTAACCCCAAGCAATGCCTGCACGTCCTGGCTATTGGCTGACTTCATCTCGGGCAACCCCATTAGCCTGACCACCACGTGTTCGTACTCCGAATACACCGGCATACGGAAAGCGGCGAGCACTAACGCATGGGCAATTTGCTTGGACACATGAGCAAGGAATAAGTGATGGTATTTTTGCGCCACGCCATTGTGTTCGAGAAACACAGACTCCAATCGGATGACCTCTATCAGCGCATTAAAAAACACGCCACTGATAGACCGGCTGGTGCTGTTATTTCTAATTAAGGCGTGGTAATAAACTTTGGAAACAAACGCTGTCTTCGATGAGAAAAAAGACACGGCTCTGGAAAAATACATGTCTTCACAGGCGCGGACGGCTGGAAACTCGATAGCGTGTTCCTGCAAAAATGAACGACGGTACATCTTGTTGACGGGGCTGGATAACACCGCATCATCTAACATCGCGGCCTTGAAGATTGCATCTCCCGACAAGGTTTCAAAGCGGAAACGGCTGATGTCATGAACAACCTTCTCGTCTTGCGTGACAAAATCAAGACCAAAATTAATGAAATCCAACAGCCCCTCGTTCATGCGCGAGACTAAGTCTGAGCACAGGTCTTTATCAATCCAGTCGTCTGCGTCAACAAAAACAATGTACTCCCCCGAGGCGACGCTCACACCCAAATTGCGCGCCACGCCTTGCCCGCTGTTGACCTGTTCTAAAAACTTGACGTTTTGGTCGTGCGCAAAAAATTCTTTGCAGAACGTCATCGAGCCGTCGGTGGAACCGTCGTCAACGATGATTATCTCGATATTTTTATACGTCTGCGCTTTCAAACTCAGCAAACACCGCTGCAAAAATTCGCGCACATTGAACACAGGGACAATGATTGAGCACATCGCCTCAGGCATAAGATTCACTCCCAAAAAAACAGGTAAGGCACAAAGGGCGATGGACCTTCATTAAGGCTGTCCGCGAAATTCTTCATTTTTAGAATGAATGCAATAACCGCTATCCCCAACAACGCTGCGGTGGACACGTTGGAAAGCGTGACGCGATTGCTCGACATCGAAATGATGAAATAGAGAAACGTCGCGAAGCTGACTAACTGCAAAAATCTCAAGCCTGCGTATGAAAATTGCGCAACGCCGAACATCAAGCATGCGACACCGAGCAAAATACAACAGGCCGAGAAAGTGTTTTTTCGGGTGCCGGGGTCAAGCATCCAGATGAAAAGCGCCGCCACGGTGACGATTAAAGTCGACAGCCCAGAAAAAATAGACGCCGTATAAATCTCGGAGTAATTCTGAAGCTTAGCCATGAAATACGGGTAGGCGCCGACAAACCCCACCGCGAACAGAATCGAGCAACCAATCAACACCCTCCAGCGCCGACTGTGCAGGACATACAACATAAGGCCGAGCAGCCCGCCCGAACTTTGAATCAGGCTGGCCACCACCACCCAGGCGATGAAGCGTTTCTCTTTGCCGTCCCTTAAGTAAATCAACGCCCAAAAAACGATCGCAAACGACAGTCCATAGCGGACCCCGTTCATGACCATGTCAAAATAATAAACGGGAATAATAAAGGCGCAAAAGAACAGCAGCGATTGGTTTTTCTGCGTCGCACCCATCACCAAAAAAGCCGTCGTGAGTGCGCCTAACACGGCCAATACAGCTCTTGGAGAGTCCAGGAAGCTGGAAAAGAACAGAATCAGCCCTTCAAACAAAGGCTCAAACGTACGCGTGTACTCGCCGGCCTCCGCGATGCGTTGTATTTCTTGCAAATAGACAGCCGTATCAATACCGACATTACCTCTCAGCAACGCGATCAAGATCATCGGGAGCAGGCCTATGAAAAAAAATGTACGCGGCCACCTTGTGTAGCTACCAAACAAACTCGCTATCACAAAAAACAAGGTACTCGAAACATAAAATTCCATTAAAAACCTATTCACCTAACCGCGTTAACTATTGAGATACATCTTTAAAAATTTAACGCTAAACCACACGCCTCTTGCTGTTTTTTTACGGTAAACGGCGCCAGTCTCATTAAAAAATCAACACTAACGCCTTACCCTTCGCACGCTCCCGTCATGCGGGGAGCTTAAGTTTTGCAGGGCAATCAGTTAAAAACTGTTGCAAGCCCTGACTGGCGCTGTACGTCGTTCCAAGCCCTTTCAAGACTGAGCTATCAGTTGTTGCTTTGGACTTAAACAGCTTTGTAGAAACGCGTGACAACACCCACATAAATTCCGCCCACACAGCGCCAACCACTTGAGTGATGAGCTTTGCGTAACCATAGCGTGATGCAGTGTGCCGAAAAGAACTAAACGTTTCTTTATAGGAGCGCGGAAAATACACGAAACACTTTACCAGCACGCGGCCAAAATTTGGCTGTATGTCGAGGCCGTCAGACGCTTCTACTTTTTCAACAGCTTTCAACAGCGAATAGGACCACACGGTCGGCACCGAATAAAATTCCGGGATACGTTCATCCCATATCAAATTTTTAAACGGGGCAATATGAGCGTTGTCCCTGAGCTTTCCGTAATGCCCGCCTGAACTGCTTTGCCCAGAGGTACTCATGCCTGACGCGCCCGGTATAATAACCGGATAATCTACCAGTACGCAGGCATTCGATTCATTGGCAATAAGAAAAGAGCTGTATATATCAGGGCTTACACCGCCAAATACGTGACCGTACTTCAGTTTGATCCGGCGTGCCAAATCCGCCGAGATCATACCGGCATACGCCCGGGGCATATCAAAAACGCCACCACCAAAGTTATCCAGCGCGTGGCGCATGGATGCTTTCAAGTCGTGAGGTGTTACCGAGCCGTCAAAGGGCGTGATGTGCAGGGTCGCGGAATAAGCATCGCCTTGAGTGGAGTGCTTAAAGTCATCCCAGTAATACAAGGCCGGAAAATTGAATTTCACAGAATCAATTTTTTTGCCTCGCGCCCACTCAGCGACCTGCACAACCTCTTTACCAACGAAGTCGTCATCCCCGATGAACACCAGGTACTCGCCCTCCGCTGCCTCGAGCCCGAGATTAAAGTTATCGACCACGCTGATGCCCTGGCCCGACCTGATTAACTTTAAACGCGCGGATGAGTAACTGTCCACGAAGTGGCCAGAGATCTCATCAACCGGGCTGGAGTCGCACACCACCACTTGAATATCAGACGACAATTCTAAAATCGACCTGATGGACTGCACCGCGTACTTGGCGCGGTTGTGAGTGGGTATAATCACGCTTAACAAGGTCATGCTGATTAACCGATATTCTGTTGAATATAGGTCAGCGTCAGCAGCAGCTGCTTGATCTGCTCGACCGTCAACAGCTCGGTATTGTGAGAGGTGTAATCGTCAATCGCGTTTGCTTCAGGCTGCCCTTCAATGATGAACTTGTCGTAGTTCAAATCACGGTTATCTGCAGGAATACGGTAGTACCGGCCCATGTCCTTGGCCTTCGCCATTTCTTCGCGAGACACCAGCGACTCGTACAGTTTTTCACCGTGGCGCGTACCAATGATATTGACCACCGCTTCACTGGCGAACAACTCTTTCAATGCGACAGTCAGGTCACCGATGGTGCTGGCCGGTGCTTTCTGCACGAAGATATCGCCCTGTTCGCCATGCTCGAAAGCATGCAGTACCAAGTCGACCGAGTCTTCCAGGCTCATCAAAAAGCGGGTCATGTTCGGATCAGTAACGGTCAGTGGAACACCGGCTTTGATTTTATCGACGAACAGCGGAATGACCGAGCCACGCGAAGCCATCACGTTGCCGTAGCGGGTCGCGCAAAAGACCGGGCCGCCTTCGCGAACGGTACGCGACTTGGCGATCAGAATCTTCTCGCCCATGGCCTTTGAAATACCCATGGCGTTGATCGGGTACACGGCTTTATCGGTACTCAGGAGCACCACACGCTTTACGTTATTATCAATCGCGGCGTTCAGTACGTTTTCGGTGCCGGTGACGTTTGTCAGAACCGCTTCCATTGGGTAAAACTCGCAGGACGGTACTTGCTTCAGTGCCGCCGCGTGAAAAACATAGTCAACACCGGCCATGGCGCGATTAATACTTTCATAATTTCTGACATCACCGATATGAAACTTGACTTTGGGATTGTTTAACGCAATCCGCATGTCTTCCTGTTTTTTTTCATCACGGCTGAAGACGATGATTTCTTTAACATCGGTGTTCAAAAATCTGTTCAGTACGGTGTTACCAAAAGAACCGGTACCGCCCGTAATCATCAAAACTTTATTATCAAACATCGTTGAATCCACCTATTAAATAAATATATATAGCGCGACGCCAAACACCGAGACAGATGCGACAATCAACACCGACATCAGTAGCGCCGCGCTTTTTGCGTAGGAACCGACCTCAGGGAGCCTTGACGCCCTGATCCACGAAACCACGGTCGAAGCAATGTGGTAGGCCGAGTAGGCGTAACAGACGGCTTCGATATTCTTCTCAACGGCAGCGACCGTCGCCAACACCAGCGTCACTGCTGTCAGGCAGGCAGACATCGCTGCTTGAAAACGATAATCCTTGGAAAAAATCAGCAAACTATAAGGGATAAAACCGAACGCGCCAATGGCCAGTCCAGGGAGCAATATCGCGATATAGCTTGCGATCAAGCGGTTACTTTCACTGGGTCCAACCCACAGCTCGATAATGGGTGCGCGGAACCACCACAGTATGAAGGTGGGCAACGCCGTGACGAAAAAAACCGACAGCACAAAGCGCTTCACTGTCTTCTGTGCTTGACCCAGTATCCCCTGCGCCGCCTCGCGCAAGAGTATCGGCTGAAAATACTGACTGACGGGCCCTGCCAGAATAGAAATTGGCGTCATGCATAACAGGCTTGCCAAATAGTACGGCGTTACACTGCTGGCGGAGGCGAATATGGATATGATGGGCTTATCCAACTGCGTCACCGCAGCGCCTGCAGCGGAGAATAAAACCAGCGCCCCACCCGTCTTGGTCAGTGCTATTGCATCTTTAAGTGTCGGCCGCTTTTCGTCGACTGCCGGCGTGTTGTGGGCAGAAATCTTCCGCATTACAGCAAACCGTGAGCACCACCAGTGCACAGCGGTGACCAGCAACTGAGTGATGATGAACACTTCAAGCGTCGCGGCTATATACATAAGCGCAGCGGCTGTTACACCCGCACGAACGGCCACGCCGACTATCTGGATACCACTGCCCAAGGTGTATTTTCGCCACGCGATCAAACTGCAGTAGTAGAGGTTTTGCATGACCAGCAGCCAAAACAATACGACCGCGCCGATCACCACTAGCCAGGAGGCTGAATCACCAAAGTAGGCGAGCTTCAGCACGACTGCCACGCCTAATAGAATCGCGTAAAAGCCCGAAAGGCTTAGTTCGGCTGTTTGCAGCAAGGTGCGCAGAGAACGACTGTCGTCGGACGCAACGGAAACCTCCCTCCCGGTCAGGGTCGACATACCCAAATCCATCATGACCAGAAGTGCTTGAAGCGACAGAATAACTGCCACGACGCCGAACTGTGCGCTGCCCAGTAATCGGCTGTACCACGGTAAAAAAAGGAAAGCCACCAGCAAGCTGGAAGACCTCCCCGCGTACAGCATTAACATTCGCCCAATCGCAGGCACGCGCCAGTTCATGCGCCGCTGTCGACGTGATTAATGACTGTAACGCCGACGGCTTCTTTCAACGCGCTTGCGACCTGTATCACATCATCCTCTTCCAGCCACCAACCGCACGGCACGCCGATAACATTGGCCTGCAAATAATCGGTATGGGGCAACGCACAGGCCTGCGCACTGAAGCCGCTGTAGATGTCATTGCGCTGGTGCACGATAGAGGCCATTACACCCTTGCGCTTTAACTCACTGAGTACGTGCTCTCGGTTATCGACAAACAACAAGAACACCCAGTACGCAGGCTTACTGAACTGCGACACTGCAACGGGCGTTATACCGTCTACGCCGGACAACAGCGAACGCAGGGTTTGCACATTCCTGACCGTACGTTCTTGCCTGGCATGCAGGGTCGGAATTTGCGCGCAGCCCAGCGCTGAACACAAGTTATTCAGGGTCATACCCCAACCAATCTCGGGTATGTCCGAGGCCGGGCTGATTTCACCGCTCTTGCTTCTGAAGGTGGTGAAGTCAATACCAAAACGCCTTAACTGGCGCGCTTTGGTAGCCATTGACTCACTGCGGCAAGCCAATGCACCGCCTTCAGTGGTATTGATTTGCCGGTTCGGATAAAACGAGTAAATCGCAAAATCCCCATGCGAACCCACCGGCACGCCATCGTGCTCGGCAAGCAATGCGTTGTCACAGTCTTCAATCAACGCAATGTTGTGCTTTTTGCACAACTCGCTAATTTCTTTCGCCGGTCCGGGATAGCCGGCAACGTGATACACGATCACCGCTTTGGTTTTTCCAGTGATCTTCGACTCCAGGTCGGCGAGGTCCATAGACACGGTGCCAGGGCTCACATCCACCCAAACGGGCAGCGCCTTGTGTTGTGCAATGGCGGAGTTGGTTGAGAGGCATGCAAAGGCCGTGGTCAGCACCTCATCACCTTCCTCAACCCCCGACAGATGCAAAGCCAGAAACAACGCACTGGTCATATCGACGGTTGATACAACATGCGGCAGGCCGGTGAGTTGTTTCAGGCTTTCCTCAAACTTCGGTACCCACTCGCCTCCAGCGATCCTCCCGGAGCGCAGTATGTCCAGCGCTACCGCTTCCATTTCAGGCAGGCTGACGACGCCATACAGAGGGATGACTTCAGACATCAGATGCGCTCCGCTCAACCACGTTTGAGGACATGGACGATCCGCTCGCGATCTTCATCAGACACCCACCAGCCACATGGGATATGCACCAAGCGCTTGTAGAAATCGTCCAGGCCGGGCATCGCGCCTGCAAACGGTTTAAACACCGAGTGAAAATGGTTGGGGCGGTGGAGTTTCGATGCCATCACGCCATTGGCGGCTAACAGTTTCTCAATGTCGTCCGAATCATCTGCCAACAGCGTGTACAGCCAGTAGGCCGGTTTGGCTTGCGCCTCGACAGTCGCCGGCGCAATACCTGCTATGCCGGTTAATGCCTGATCAAAATAACGCCCGTTATCGTGATGCTTTTTCAACAACGGCGAAATGCCTTCGAGTTGCTTTAACCCAATCACGGCAGCGACGTTATGCATGTTGTATTTGTAGCCTACCGTCGTAATATCGACTTCGGTACGCGGCACGCCTTTCGCCAGGCCAAACCAACGCAGCTTGCGCGCCTCTGCCATTTGCGCAGGGTCTTTCATTACCAGCATCCCACCATCTACAGTGGTCATATGCTTAATGGCTTGAAATGAATAAATCGCGTAGTCGGCCATCGAGCCAACAGGCTCGCCGCCATACTCAGCACCCAAGGCGTGGGCGCAATCTTCAATCAGCGAGATATTGTGTCGATCCGCAATAGCTCTGAGCTCTTGGAGACGCGCAGGGTAACCGGCGTAATGCACAACGCAGATGGCCTTGGTTTTTTTGGTGACTGCTGCTTCTACAGCGTCAGGGCAAAGGTTACCGGTCGTGCGCTCAACATCTGCAAATACTGGCGTCGCGCCCATTTGCAAAATAGTCGTATTGGTCGGCTCTGCCGTCATGGAGGTGGTGATGACTTCATCACCTGCACCTACGCCCGCCAACAGCATCGACAAATGAAGCGCCGCAGTGCCGCTGCTGGTTGCCAATACATTTTTCAGTTTGAAGGTTTCAGCAAATACATCTTCAAAACGATAGACATGTTCCCCTTCAGAAATCATGCCGCTGTAGAGTACCGACTCCAACGCAGGGAGCAGAATATCGCGGGGCGGCATTGCGACTTTCACGAGAGGTAGCGGTGACGTTGTAGTTGACATTTTTCAGACCCGATCAAGAAATTTGATGTTCGGAAGCTTAACCGCCGTGCGGCCACTTAAATATTTAACCATTCTGACGGCGGCTGGCTGCAAGTTGAGCGCCAATCCACTTTTTTCCAATTCAGCTATCAAAGGGTCATCTTGAGCACTATTAAGAGACCACCGAGCCGGCAGGCACGCCATCATCAGTTCGATGACATCTTTGCTGTGCCCGTCCCACTCTGCGACGGTGAGGCCGTTGTGTGACGCCAGCACAACAAGTCGCGCCTTTTCACTCGAGATCACTTGCCCACTCACCGCAAACGGCGGCAGACCGCGGGTCGAACGACTGGCTGAATCAGGCCAATCGTGGGTCGTGTACGCAAGTTTGACAGGCTGATCGAGCGCGCATTCGACAGAACCGAAGCGATCTTCCTGGTCGGTGACGAATCCTTGGTTAACGTAAACCTCCGGTTTTTGCGTCCAGAGCACCAAGGCGGCCAAATTTTCGCTCTCGGCAAACTCGACAGCGCGGGCCATTAAACGTGAAGCCAAGCCTTTTCCACGCCACTGCTCGGCGACACACACGAGCCCTACCAGCCCGATAGCGTTGCCTGAACCATTATCCAGAGACCTTACGACCAGGGCGGCAAGCGTTTCGTTCTCCGCTTCAGGGTTGATGAATTCAATGCAGAACACACTTTCGTCGCACGCCAGCCACGGAAAATGGGTAGCCAGGTCGATACCTCGCCCTCGGGAAGCAAAAAAAACCTCCCAAAATAGCGCACGTGCAGATTCAGGGACCCCTGAAGAGATAATTGGCTTCAACGTAAGACCCATCCGACACAACTCCATTTCTCAACTCATCACGACGCAACGGGCAAAATTTCACTGCTCCCGTCGGGGCACCGTATCAAAACCCTCAACCCTGGCAAACCGTCAAAAAACCTGACGATCAATAAAGCAAAACTTGAGCAAACCACCCGACGATTGGAGCTTCTCAGCCATTCACAGTTCCGGGCGCCTGAAGCAGTATCAGCGCCGGAATATGTTGATCTCGCTTGAAAGAGATTACCTGATTAGCCATCTGATAATTCGCTCACGCTACGAAAGGTGAGCGAGGCTGGAAAATGCTCAAAGCGACCTAAGGCTTGTTTGCCAGCGCCGGCGTGGCTTTATCCTTCGCGAGCGCAGGCTCAGAGGTAAAAAAAACCGGCCGCGCCGCAGCAAACTGCGGGCGACCGCCACTGCACCACCTAGCGCAAGACCTGCGATCAAACCGATCAAAAGGATCAGCAATTTTCTCGGTTTGACTGGACGCAGTGGCTGTAAAGCCTGCTGATCTACAACGGCGAGCTTGAGCTCATCCATATTTGTGTTGAAAAACTTCAACCGTACGACTTCAGCACGCAGCGGCTCTACACCCGCGAGAAAAATATCTTCATTTTTACGCTGGCCCAGCACTTCGACTTCACGGTTGGCCTTGAGCAACTGCAGCTCTTTGGCAATTTGAGCGATACGCCCTTCAGTAAAGTCATCTGACTTGCGCGCCAACAACGCCGCGCGCTCAGCTTGAAGCGCTTCAACCCCCATAAAGTAGAGCGGGATTTGCTGATTGTTTATCTCTGTTCGCATGATGCTACCGCTTTCACGGCGCGACTCGCCCAACGATGTCGGCGAGGAAGGTTTTTCTATGCCCAACGATTTGGCGATGCCTATCGCCTCATTTAATTGAGCGATGCGGTCAGCCCGTTGGATTTTCAGCTGCTCACGAAGCGCTTTCAGTTCGTCCGTCAATTGAGCACGCCGGAGGCTGTCTACTTCTTGCAAAGAAGCGATCTTGGCTTCCTTGGTATTGAGATAATTGGCCCGTGCGGCGTCGAGCTTACCGGATATTTCATTGAGCCTATTTTGTATGATGACAGTCAAGTCAGCCGCAATTTGCTTACGCTCAGACGCGATGGCATAGCCCACGAAATTGTTAAGAATTGCAACGCCATCAACGCCTTGCGGATAATTCATCTCTAGCCTGATGAAAGCGCTGATAGAGTTAGACGTCTTTGCGTCGGGCATTACGAGCTTGATCGAGTTTTGATTAAACGCTTCGAAACTTTGCTCAAGGCTGCGCCCTGGACGAACAAAGCTCTTGAACAATTGTTGATTCTCGCGAAAAAACCCCAAGCGCGTCTCGTACGACTCCAGCGCCGCGCCCACTTTTAAAAGCGCCTCCCCGGAAGACAGCTTATAAAGCTCGGACCGATTCAACGCATCCAGCTCATTGATAGCGGCAGGACGCAAAACGCTGCTTACCTGATATTCCGGGGTCACCGAAAACGCGTAAATGCCGGCCACCAACACAGCGCCAGCGGCGAAAAGTGCGATGAGCTTTTTTTGCTGCAAGACGGATTGAAAAAGCGCGACGAGGTCGATTTCGTCGGACGGGGGCACCGATGGCGCTCGGAAATTACTACTCACAACAAAAACCTGCCTTCAAGGAGAAACTGCGGGCTCGTTATGCAGACGATTTGCGGTCTTTATTTATAATTATGTGAATACCGCTCACAACCCGGCGTCTCTGCTAGGTCAGGAACACACAAAAATGCCTGTTATCGAGAATGCCGAGCATTTTGCCATCTATCGCCTACATTACAAGTCTTGACAAGTATGTAGGGTATTTCCTTACGCCTATAAGGAAATTTCCGATACGCGCAAATATGACATACAGCCAGCGTTTTGAGAGGAGTCTTCGATCAAATTGATCGTCAGTACGCCAAGTTGCCCGACGAACGGATGAGCGGGCACCTTACGATACGGGCCAATCGAAATGGCCGGATGCTAAGCCCTGTGCTTCAGGCGCCGACTACTTTTTAGGCCGCTCAGCAACACAAGCGCAGGCCCCACTAGCAGACCAATGATCAGCGCCAACACCACAAACAGCGAAACAGGCAAGGACGGTGTAGCCCACCCAATAAACGACAAAGCTGTGTGTTGCTGGTTTTCCAGCACGAACGCCAAAACCGCGAACGCGATAACCAACACAATCAACACTGCAAAAACGCGCTTAACCCCACGCATAATCATCTCTCCCTCAAAACCAGTCACTCTCAGACGTTTTCTTCCTCGTCTTCGTTCACTCGATCACGCAACTCTTTGCCCGGCTTGAAGTGGGGTACAAATTTACCGTCGAGGCTGACGGACTGACCCGTTTTTGGGTTACGGCCAACACGCGGCGCACGATAATGCAGTGAAAAACTACCAAACCCGCGAATCTCGATACGATCACCGGTAGCCAGGCACTGCGACATCTGTTCAAGCATGGTCTTGATGGCCAACTCAACATCTTTCGATGAGAGCAGCCCTTGATGGGTGACAATTCGTTCGATCAACTCCGACTTCGTCATATTTTTCCCTTCTTTTTCAAGCAGCTAGGAAAAGCGCTTCCGAGGTTTTAGCATGGCCGGAGGATTTTGAACAGCCCGAGTATTGACTTATATTCAAAGCGTTAGGACGCAGCTCCGCGAACCACGGCTGGGCGCGCACCCGCGCCTTGCTCGCATGTAAGGCCGCAGGACAGCCAAAAGAGAGAATACCGCCACATAGAGCCCATAACCACGCACACCTTACCAGCACAGCCATAGCGCGCCAGAGCAGATCGTTACGCCTTATTGGCAACCAGCACCAAATTTCAGGCACAAAAAAGGGCGACCGAAGTCGCCCTTTTTCTATGGTCTGACAGAACTTAGTTCTGTTTTTCCATTTGTGCACGCAGCAGGTCGCCCAGAGTGGTCGGACCCGAAGCGATGTCAGAGGTAGCTGGCTTGTCGCGCAGGCTCTGAATAGCTTCTTTCTCTTCGATCTCGTCTTTCGACTTGATGGAGAGTTGGATCACGCGGCTCTTGCGGTCAACGCTGATGATCTTGGCTTCTACTTCCTGGCCTTCTTTCAGAACGTTGCGCGCGTCTTCAACGCGGTCACGGCTGATTTCGGAGGCTTTCAGAGTCGCTTCGATATCGTCGGCCAGAACGATGATGGCGCCTTTGGCGTCAACTTCTTTCACAGTGCCTTTAACGATTGCGCCTTTGTCGTTCTCTTGAACGTACTCGGAGAACGGATCGCTTTCCAGTTGCTTGATACCCAGGGAGATGCGCTCGCGCTCTGGGTCAACCGACAGGATAACGGTGTCCAGCTCGTCGCCCTTCTTGAAACGACGAACAGCTTCTTCGCCAACTTCGTTCCAGGAGATGTCGGACAGGTGAACCAGGCCGTCGATGCCGCCGTCCAGACCAATGAAGATACCGAAATCGGTGATCGACTTGATGGTGCCGGAGATTTTATCGCCCTTGTTGAACTGGCCAGAGAAATCTTCCCATGGGTTAGATTTGCACTGTTTGATGCCGAGGGAGATACGACGACGCTCTTCGTCGATGTCCAGAACCATAACTTCCACTTCGTCGCCGACTTGTACGACTTTCGAAGGGTGGATGTTCTTGTTGGTCCAGTCCATTTCGGAAACGTGTACCAGGCCTTCCACGCCTTCTTCCAGCTCAGCGAAGCAGCCGTAGTCGGTCAGGTTGGTAACACGCGCGGTAACGCGAGTGCTTTCTGGGTAACGCGCTTTGATAGCAACCCATGGATCTTCGCCCAGCTGCTTCAAGCCCAGGGAAACGCGGTTACGCTCACGATCGTACTTCAGAACCTTTACATCGATCTCGTCGCCAACGTTGACGATTTCGGAAGGATGCTTGATACGTTTCCAAGCCATGTCGGTAATGTGCAGCAGGCCATCGACGCCACCCAGATCGACGAATGCGCCGTAATCGGTGAGGTTCTTGACGATACCTTTGACTTGTTGGCCTTCCTGCAGGGATTCCAGCAGAGCTTCACGCTCGGCGGAGTTCTCTGCTTCCAGGACGCTGCGACGGGAAACGACAACGTTGTTGCGTTTCTGATCGAGCTTGATGACCTTGAATTCGAGTTCTTTGCCTTCCAGGTGCGTGGTGTCGCGCACAGGACGAACGTCGACCAAAGAACCTGGCAGGAACGCACGGATGCCGTTAACGTCGACAGTGAAGCCGCCTTTAACCTTACCGTTGATAACGCCCTTGACCACTTCTTCAGCTGCGAAGGCTGCTTCGAGAACAATCCAGCATTCAGCGCGCTTGGCTTTTTCACGGGACAGCTTGGTTTCACCGAAACCGTCTTCAACCGAGTCCAGAGCAACGTGAACTTCGTCACCGACATTGATAGTCAGGTCGCCAGCATCGTTGTAGAACTGTTCCAGCGGGATCAGAGCTTCAGACTTCAGACCAGCGTGAACGGTTACCCAGCGAGCTTGGTAATCGATATCAACGATAACACCGGTGATGATGGAGCCTGCCTGAAGGTTCAGGGTTTTTAGGCTTTCTTCAAAGAGTTCCGCAAAGCTTTCGCTCATTTTAATTCCTGTTGATAAGGGCGAAGAATACGCCCATCTCCACACCCCAGACGGTGTGGGTTAGTTTCAATTAGAAGAAGCACCGCAGGACTATGACTGGTCCCCTGCAGCCTTCTTGGTCACCCGGCAATATCGCGAATGGCGATTTCACTCAAGATGCGTTCCAGCACCTGCTCGATGGACAACTCCGTGGAATCCAGCTGAATAGCGTCAGCCGCCGGCTTAAGCGGGGCTACCGCGCGCTGGGTATCACGCTCATCGCGTGCACGGATCTCATCTAGCAGACTCGACAGACTAACACCATCGACTTTGCCCTTCAACTGCAAGTAACGGCGACGCGCACGCTCCTCGGCACTGGCAGTCAGGAAAATCTTCAGCGGCGCTTCGGGAAATACCACAGTGCCCATATCGCGGCCATCGGCCACCAGGCCCGGCGGCTCCTGAAACGCCCGCTGGCGCTGCAGCAAGGCGTCGCGCACGGCCGGTAGCGCGGCCACTTGGGAAGCCCAGGAGCCGACTTGCTCGTTACGCAGATCATCGGTCACATCGTCGCCTTCGAGGATGATGCGTTGCGGATGACCTTCCGTCGCGCCGACAAACTGCACATCCAGGTGCGCTGCCAGCAGCTTCAGGGATTCTTCGTTGGTCAGGTCGACGCCGTGGTTGCGTGCGGCAAACGCCAACAAGCGATACAGCGCGCCGGAATCCAGCAGGCACCAGCCGAGGCGCTTGGCCAGGATGCCGGCGATCGTGCCTTTGCCCGAGCCGCTTGGCCCGTCGATGGTAATCACCGGTGCTTTGATATTCACAATTGAGCCTCTTGGGCAACACGGATGCCGACGTCGGCACACAGTGTAAGAAAATTCGGAAAAGATGTAGCGACATTGGCGCAGTCACGAATACGAACAGGCGCCGCCGCCCGCAGGGAAGCCACGCTGAACGCCATGGCAACCCGGTGATCGCCATGAGCGTGCACGTCGCCGCCGCTGATCGGGCCACCGTCAATGATAATCCCATCGGGCGTCGGTTCACACTTCACGCCCAGCGCCAGCAGACCGTCGGCCATAACCTGGATGCGGTCAGACTCTTTGACCCGTAGCTCTGCGGCACCGCGCAACACCGTGCGCCCTTCAGCACACGCCGCCGCAATAAACAGCACCGGAAATTCATCAATCGCCAACGGCACCAAGGCCTCGGGAATCTCGATGCCTCGCAGCGCAGCGGCGCGCACACGCAGATCAGCAACCGGCTCACCGCCGACTTCGCGCGGGTTTTGCAGGGTGATGTCGGCACCCATCAACCGCAGAATATCGATTACTCCGGTGCGCGTCGGGTTGATACCGACATGTTCCAGCACCAGCTCGGAACCCTCGGCAATCGACGCCGCCACGAGGAAAAACGCCGAAGAAGAAATATCCCCTGGCACCTCGATACGCGTTGCGCTCAATACATGGCCTGATTCCACTGATGCCGTAGCACCCTGTACCTGCACCGGATAGCCGAAGCCGCGGAGCATTCGCTCGGTGTGGTCACGGGTCGGCGCAGGTTCGGTGACCGCGGTTGTACCCTCGGCGTACAGCCCCGCCAGCAACAGGCAGGATTTGACCTGAGCGCTGGCCATCGGCAGCGCATAGGTCAGGCCTTTCAGCGCCTGACCACCGCGAATGGTCAGCGGCGGACGCCCGTGCGGCGCGGTGTCGATGACTGCACCCATTTCCCGTAATGGCTCGGCCACGCGGCTCATCGGGCGCCTGGACAGCGATGCATCACCGGTCAGCACACTGTCGAAGCGTTGCGCCGCCAGCACGCCGCAGAGCAGGCGCATCGACGTACCGGAATTACCCAAATAGATCGGCCCCGGCGCTGGCCTCAAGCCATGCAGGCCCACGCCATGAATAGTCACGCGCCCATGGTGCGGGCCTTCAATCACCACGCCCATGTCGCGGAACGCCTGCAGGGTCGCCAGCGCATCTTCGCCTTCGAGGAAACCGTCGATCTCGGTCACGCCATCAGCCAGCGAGCCGAGCATGATCGAGCGATGAGAGATCGACTTGTCACCCGGCACCCGAATACGCCCGCTCAAGCGCCACCCGGGTTGGCAATAAAGGTCAGCTTATCGGTGTTCACTGCAGTTTCCACATAGGCCCGGCGCGCCAGGATCTTGCTGAAATGCTCGCGCGCCACCCGCGCACGGGTGAACACGCCCAATAATTGATGGCCATCACCCGCATCAACCGCGTCGCGCAAAGCGTCGAGGTCACTGCGGAAGGTGTCCAGGGTGCGCAATACCGCCTCGCGATTGGCGAGGAAGATGTCGTGCCACATCACCGGATCGCTGCCGGCAATGCGCGTGAAATCGCGGAAGCCACCGGCGGCGTAGCGGAAAATATCGAGGTTCTCGTTGCGCTTGGCCAAAGAGTCCACCAGACCAAAGGCCAACAGATGCGGCAAATGGCTGGTCGCCGCCAACACTTCGTCGTGGCGCTCGACCTGCATATGCTCGACATCCGCGCCCAACTCGCGCCACAGACGATCCACCACCGCCAAGGCTGCAGGGTCGGTTTGTGCAAGCGGGGTCAAAATCACCTTATGCCGACGGAACAACTGCGCGTTGGACGCCTCTACCCCGCTCTGCTCGGAGCCGGCAATCGGATGGCCCGGCACAAAACGCGCGGGCATACCCCCAAACGCCTGTTGCGCCGCGCGCACTACATTACCCTTGGCACTGCCGACGTCCGTCAGAATCGCCTGCCCCAAGTCCATACCGGCGAGCAGCGCGAGCAACTTCTCCATCGCCAGAATCGGCACGGCGAGCTGGATCACATCCGCACCCTGGCACGCGAGCGCGAGGTCTGCTTCACAGCGATCGACCACCCCCAACTCCACCGCCAGCCTGCGCGATTGCGGGTCCAGGTCGACACCTACCACTTCGCCACACAGCCCGCTTTCACGCAGGCCCTTGGCGAAGGAGCCGCCGATCAACCCCAGACCGACCACCACCAGGCGACCGATCATAGGCACAGCAGGTTGCAATGCAGTGACATCAACCACGAGCCAGAACCTTGGCCAGTGCCTCCAGGAAGCGTGCATTCTCGGCCGGCAAGCCGATGGTGATACGCAGATGGTTGGGCATGCCGTAATTGGCCACCGGGCGCACGATCACGCCTTCGCGCAGCAAACCCTGAAACACCGGCGCAGCCACTTGACCGAGATCGGCGCAAATAAAGTTGCCCCTGGAAGGAATCCAGCCCAGGCCCAACTCACGCAAGCCTTCCTGCAGCTGCAGCATGCCGCTTTGGTTGATGCGACGGCTTTCTGCCAGGTAGTCGGTATCCTGCACCGCCGCACAGGCCGCCGCGAGGGCGAGGCTGTTGACGTTGAACGGTTGGCGCACGCGGTTCAGCACGTCGGCAACCACCGCCGTCGACAAGCCGTAGCCGACCCGCAGCGACGCCAGGCCGTACGCCTTTGAGAACGTGCGCGAGACCAGCAGGTTTGGGTACGCCGCCAGAAAATCCAGGCCATCCGGCAGGTCGCCACCTTCGGCGTACTCGATGTAGGCCTCGTCCAGCACCACCAGCACGTGCTCCGGCACGTCTTGCAGGAAGTCGTTGAGTGCTTGCGCATCAAACCAGGTGCCGGTCGGGTTGTTCGGGTTGGCGATAAACACCACGCGGGTCTGGGCGTCAATCGCCGCCAGCATGGCTGGCAGGTCATGCCCCCACGCTTTGGCTGGAATAACCCGTGCATCGGCGCCGACGGCCTGGGTCACGATCGGATACACCGCAAATGCGTGGTCGCTGAACACCGCATTCAAGCCGGGTGCCAGGTAAGCACGCCCGACCAACTCAAGAATGTCGTTGGAACCGTTACCCAGCGTTACCTGGTTCAGCTCAACGCGGCACTTTTCGGCCAGCAAAGACTTGAGGGCAAAACCATTGCCATCCGGATAACGCGTCAGCTCGGCCAGCGCATCACGAATCGCCGCCAATACCTTGGGGCTTGGGCCCAGCGGGTTTTCGTTACTGGCCAGCTTTACAATGCTGGCCGGGTCGAGATTCAACTCACGCGCCAGCTCATCCACAGGCTTGCCTGGAACGTAAGGCGAGAGTTGTTGCACGCCCGGCTGCGCAAGGGCGAGGAAGTTGCCACTCATGTTAAAGCCTCACAAAACCGCTTTCGGGTAAGAGCCGAGCACCTTGAGTGCGACGGCTTCCTGACTGATTTTCTCCAGCACACCTTTGACCAGCGGGTCACGGTGGTGGCCGATGAAGTCGATAAAGAACACATAGGTCCATTTACCGCTGCGCGAAGGGCGCGTTTCGATTCGCGTCAGGTCAATCCCGTTGTCGTGGAACGGCACCAGCAGCTCATGCAGCGCGCCGGGCTTGTTGCTCATCGAGACGATGATCGAAGTCTTGTCGTCGCCGGTTGGCGGCACTTCCTGGCTACCGATCATCAAAAAGCGCGTGGAGTTGTCCGGGCGGTCTTCGATTTTTTCAGCCAGGCGCGTCAGGCCATACAGGCCCGCTGCCATATCGCCGGCAATCGCCGCCGAGTTCCACTCACCCTTGACCCGCTTGGCCGCTTCGGCGTTGCTGGACACCGCCACGCGCTCGACATTCGGGTAATGCGCGTCCAGCCACTTGCGGCACTGGGCCAACGACTGCGCGTGGGAATAAATACGGCTGATGCTGTCGGTTTTGGTGCTCTCGCCCACCAGCAGGTGGTGGTGGATGCGCAGCTCGACTTCGCCGCAGATCACCATGTCGTGCTCAAGAAAGCTGTCCAGCGTGTGGTTGACCGCACCTTCGGTGGAGTTTTCCACCGGCACCACGCCAAAGTTCACCGCGCCGGCCGCCACTTCACGGAACACTTCATCGATTGCCGCCATGGGCTTGCTGATCACCGCGTGGCCGAAGTGCTTCATCGCAGCGGCTTGGGTGAAAGTGCCTTCAGGGCCGAGATACGCCACTTTTAGTGGCTGCTCCAGGGCCAGGCACGACGACATGATTTCACGGAACAAGCGCGCCATTTCTTCATTGCCCAACGGGCCTTGATTACGCTCCATCACGCGCTTGAGCACCTGCGCTTCACGCTCAGGCCGGTAGAACACCGGCACTTCGCCTTCCGCCAGCGATGCCATTTTTACCCGTGCAACTTCCTGAGCGCAGCGCGCACGCTCACTGATCATCTGCTGGATTTTTTCATCCAGGCTGTCAATGCGAACACGCAGAGCCTTGAGTTCTTGATCAGACATTAGCCATGTTCCTTTTCGAACTCCGCCATGTAGGCAACCAGCGCGTTGATCGCGTGGATGTCGACAGCGTTGTAGATGGAGGCACGCATGCCACCTACCGAACGGTGGCCCTTGAGGTTCAGCAGGCCGCGCGCGTCGGCGCCGGCCAGGAAAGGTTTGTCCAGGCGGTCATCAGCCAGGCGGAACGGCACGTTCATCCACGAGCGGTCGGGCACGTTGATAGGGTTGCTGTACAAGCCACTGGCGTCGATGAAGTCGTACAGGGTGCGCTTTTTCACCTCGTTAAGCTTGCCCATGGCGGCAACACCGCCCTGCTCTTTCAGCCACTCGAAGACCAGGCCGGAGAGGTACCAGGCGAACGCCGGCGGGGTGTTGTACATCGAGCCGTTGTCGGCCGCGACCTTGTAATTGAGCATGGTCGGGCACAGCGAACGCGCACGACCCAGCAGGTCTTCACGAACGATGTTGACCAGAATGCCGCTCGGGCCGATGTTCTTCTGGGCACCGGCGTAGATCATGCCGTATTTGGACACATCGATCGGGCGCGAAAGAATGTCCGAAGACATGTCGCACACCAACGGTACGTCACCCACTTGCGGTACCCAGTCAAACTCCAGGCCGCCAATGGTCTCGTTCGCTACGTAATGCACGTAGGCCGCGTCCGCAGACAGCTTCCACTCGTTCTGACCAGGAATGGCGAAGTAGTCGTAAGGCTTGGCGGTGCCCGCCACATTGACGTTGCCGTAACGCGAGGCTTCTTCAATGGCCTTCTGGCCCCAGATACCGGTGTCGATATAGTCGGCGGTGCCGCCTTCAGGCAGCAGGTTCAGCGGGATCTGGGCGAACTGCTGGCTCGCGCCGCCTTGCAGGAACAGCACTTTGTAGTGGGAGGGTATGCCCAGCAAGTCGCGCAGATCCTGCTCGGCTTTGGTGGCAATGGACACGAACTCATCGCTGCGATGGCTCATTTCCATCACAGAGAGGCCTTTTCCATGCCAGTCGAGGAGTTCACCCTGCGCACGCTGCAGGACTGCTTCAGGAAGCGCCGCGGGACCGGCACAGAAGTTATAGGCTCTCTTGCTCACATCCAATCTCACTTTGATCTGGTGGTGGTCACGCAAACATATTCAGTCGACATTTCCGTGCGGACAAACAACAAGGGGGCGAATCTTCATCCGCCCCCTGTGTGTCCGCTTATTCCTGCGGTTCTTCTTCGTCTGCGGCAGCATCGAGGGCTGGCTCGTCGACGTTTTCATCGCCGGTTGCGAGGACCTCGCCATCAAGCGCTTCATCGTCTTCCAGCTCTTCGCCTTCAACTTCCGACGGTTCCTGCACACGCTCCAGGCCGACCAGTTTTTCGTCTTTGGCCAGCTTGATCAGTGTCACACCCTGAGTATTACGGCCCAGGCTCGACACTTCAGCGACACGGGTACGTACGAGGGTGCCCTGGTCGGAAATCAGCATGATTTCTTCGCCATCAAGCACCTGCACCGCGCCGACCAGACGGCCGTTGCGGTCGTTGCTGACCATGGCGATCACACCTTGGCCGCCACGCTTGTACTCCGGGAACTCGCTGATAGCGGTACGTTTGCCATAACCACGCGCCGAAGCGGTGAGGATCTGGCTGCCTTCTTCCGGGATCAGCATCGAAATCAGCTTCTGCCCTTCCGGCAGGCGCATGCCGCGCACACCGCGGGCGGTACGGCCCATGGCGCGAACGTCGGATTCCTTGAAGCGTGTCACTTTACCGCCATCGGAGAACAGCATGACTTCACGCTCGCCGTCGGTGATGGCGGCCGAAATCAACACGTCGCCTTCGTCCAGCTCCAGAGCGATCAGGCCCACGCTGCGCTGACGGCTGAAGGATTCCAGCGGGGTCTTCTTCACGGTGCCTTTGGCGGTCGCCATGAAGATGAAGTGACCTTCGGTGTATTCGTCGACCGGCAGCATGGTGGTGATGTATTCATCACTGTCCAGCGGCAACAGGTTGACCAATGGGCGGCCACGGGCTGCGCGCGAGGCTTCCGGAATTTCGTAGGTTTTCAGCCAGTACACTTTGCCTTTGCTGGAGAACAGCAGCAGCGTGGTGTGGCTGTTGGCTACCAGCAGGTGAGCAATGTAGTCCTCATCTTTTACGCCGGTCGCCGATTTGCCTTTACCGCCACGACGCTGGGCCTGGTACGCAGCCAACGGCTGGGTCTTGGCATAACCGCCGTGAGAGATGGTCACTACGCGCTCTTCTTCCGGGATCATGTCACCCAGCGTCAGGTCGAGACGTGCATCGAGGATCTCGGTGCGGCGCACGTCGCCGTACTCGGCGCGGATCACTTCGAGTTCTTCGCGGATCACTTCCATCAGGCGCACGGCGCTGTTGAGGATGCGGATCAACTCGCCGATCTGGTTAAGGATCTCCTGGTACTCGGCCAGCAGCTTCTCGTGCTCAAGACCGGTCAAACGGTGCAGACGCAGCTCCAGAATGGCCTGAGCCTGTTCCGGCGACAGGAAGTACTTGCCTTCGCGCAGACCGTATTGCGGGTCGAGGGTCTCCGGGCGGCAAGAGTCGGCGCCGGCGCGTTCAACCATCGCCACTACAGCGCTGGATTCCCACGGCATCTTGATCAGCGCTTCTTTGGCTTCCGACGGGGTCGGCGAGGCTTTGATCAGGGCAATAACCGGGTCGATGTTCGACAGTGCAACGGCCTGGCCTTCAAGGATATGCCCGCGCTCACGCGCCTTGCGCAGTTCGAACACGGTACGCCGGGTGACCACTTCGCGGCGGTGACGCACGAAGGCTTCCAGCAGGTCCTTGAGGTTCAGGATGCGCGGGCGGCCGTCGATCAGCGCAACCACGTTGATACCAAACACGCTTTGCAGCTGGGTCTGGGCGTAGAGGTTGTTAAGGATCACCTCGGGCACTTCGCCACGACGCAGCTCGATCACCACGCGCATACCGTCTTTGTCGGACTCGTCGCGCAGCTCGGTGATGCCTTCCAGCTTCTTCTCTTTAACCAGCTCGGCGATCTTCTCGATCAGACGCGCCTTGTTCAACTGGTAAGGCAATTCGGTAATGACGATCTGCTGACGGCCACCGACCTTGTCGATGTCTTCGATCATCGAGCGGGCACGCATGTAAATGCGCCCGCGACCGGTGCGGTAGGCTTCGATGATACCGGCACGACCGTTGATGATCGCAGCGGTCGGGAAGTCCGGACCGGGAATGTATTGCATCAGCTCATCGATGGTCAGCTCAGGATTGTCGATGAGGGCCAGGCAACCGTCGATGACTTCACCGAGGTTGTGTGGCGGGATGTTGGTGGCCATGCCCACGGCGATGCCGCTGGAACCGTTGACCAGCAGGTTGGGAATACGCGTTGGCATGACCGCCGGGATCATTTCGGTGCCGTCGTAGTTCGGCACCCAGTCCACGGTTTCTTTATGCAGGTCGGCCAGCAGCTCGTGCGCCAGCTTGGTCATACGCACTTCGGTGTATCGCATGGCCGCGGCGTTGTCGCCGTCGACCGAACCGAAGTTGCCCTGGCCGTCTACCAGCAGGTAGCGCAGGGAAAATGGCTGCGCCATCCGAACAATGGTGTCGTACACCGCAGTGTCGCCGTGAGGGTGATACTTACCGATCACGTCACCGACAACACGGGCAGATTTCTTGTACGGCTTGTTCCAGTCGTTACCCAGCTCGCTCATCGCGAACAGCACACGCCGGTGCACGGGCTTCAAGCCATCGCGCGCATCAGGCAGTGCCCGCCCGACAATTACGCTCATCGCGTAGTCGAGGTAGGACTGTTTCAGCTCGTCTTCGATATTGACCGGGAGGATTTCTTTGGCCAGTTCGCCCATGAGAAGCCTGATTCCTTTTTCGGGTGAAACCTCGTCACATCCTATGGGACAAACGAAGCTCGCCGCTGCCGGCAGAGTGCCTGACAACGACTTACGACAAATCAACGAGTTATGACACGGATCTGCACGTTACAGGCAACCCCTCGGGGCAGCCCTGGAAACCGCCGGATGTTATCACAATCGCCGCCACGCACCTATCCCCCTGATGCGCATGGAGCATAGTAAGTTGGCAGATAATACGCTTGAGGGCGACGAGAGGGGCTCAGAGGTGGGGTCGTGCGTTTTTTTGGGGGCAGATCCGAAAGGTTTATTGGCCTTAACGGCCTATCGCAGAGCCGCTCCCACATGTTGAATGTGTTCACACATCAAGTGTGGGAGCGGGCTTGCTCGCGATAGCGATTCAACAGGCGCCGCAGCGATCAATGCAAGCGCTTGCGGGACATCAACTTGGCCAATTTGGCCGCATCGGGCCGCTCGACGATGCCTTTTTCAGTCACGATCACATCAATCAGATCGGCCGGGGTGACGTCGAACACCGGGTTATAAGCCGCCACATCCAGGCGCTGCCCCGGTACCTCCAGCAACTCGCCGGCATCACGCTCTTCAAGGGCGACGTCATCGCCAGAGGCGATCAGCAGGTCGAGCGTTGAACTCGGCGCCACCACCATAAAGCGCACGCCATGGTGCATGGCGCAGACAGCCAACTGATAGGTGCCGATCTTGCTGATCACATCACCATTGGCGGCGATGCAGTCGGCACCGACAATCACCCAGGTCACGCCTTTGGTCTTGAGAATATGCGCGCCGGCCGAGTCGGCATTCACCGTGACCGGGATGCCCTCGCCCGCCAGCTCCCAGGCGGTTAACCGCGAACCCTGCAACCACGGGCGGGTTTCATTGGCGTAGACCTGCTCGACCAAACCCTCCAGGAAGGCTGCGCGAATCACCCCGAGGGCCGTACCGACACCGCCCGTGGCCAGGGCACCGGCGTTGCCGTGGGTCAGGATCGCCTGCGGGTTACCCTGATGCTTGCGAATTCGATCGAGCCCAAATTGAGCCATGACGACGTTGGCTTCGCGGTCGCTTTCATGGATAGCGATGGCTTGCGCCTCCAGCACCGCCAGCGGGTCGGCGTGTGGCTTGAGGCGGTCGAGGCGCTCACGCATGCGGTTCAGCGCCCAGAACAGGTTCGCTGCAGTCGGGCGGGCCTCGGCCAGCAGCGCGTAGTCTTCTTCCCACGCAGCCTGCCAGTCACCGCCCTCGGCGAATCGCGCGCGGGCGGCGAGCACCAAGCCATAGGCGGCGCTGATACCGATGGCCGCTGCGCCGCGCACCACCATCGAGCGAATGGCCGCCGCCACGGCCTCGACCGTGGTGCAGACCACCCAGTTTTCCCGGGACGGCAAGGCACGCTGATCCAGCAGGTGCAGTGCGCCATCACGCCAGTCGATGGCCTTCACTTTCTCCGCAGCCAACAGTCGGTCGCGCATCCCTTACCCCGTACTCATGAACAAAAGCGGCCGATTATAGCGATCCGCCAGCCAAGGCGCTCGGGTATACTTCGCGCTTCTTTTATAGTTCCTCGGGAAGAAGCCTGCGATGACCCCCACTGCCGCCCCGCTCGACGTGTTGCTGCTGCCCACCTGGCTGGTACCTGTCGAACCCGCTGGCGTGGTACTCAAGGAGCATGGCCTGGGCATTCGCGATGGGTGCATTGCGTTCATCGGGCCGCGCGCCGCGGCCTTGAAGCTCGCCGCCAACGAGGTGCGCGAGCTGCCGGGCATGCTGCTCAGCCCCGGCCTGATCAACGCCCACGGGCATGCGGCGATGAGCCTGTTTCGCGGCCTGGCCGATGACCTGCCGCTGATGACCTGGCTCGAAAAGCACATCTGGCCCGCCGAGGCCAAGTGGGTCGATGAAGCCTTCGTGCGCGACGGCACTGACCTGGCCATCGCCGAGCAGCTAAAAGGTGGCATCACCTGCTTCAGTGACATGTACTTCTACCCCAAGGTCGCCAGCGACTGCGTACACAATAGCGGCATGCGCGCGCAGATCGCGATCCCTATCCTCGACTTCCCGATTCCCGGCGCGAGCACGGCCGACGAGTCGATTCGCCAGGGCATCGAGCTGTTCGGCGACCTCAAGCACCACCCACGCATCAAAATCACCTTCGGCCCCCACGCGCCGTACACCGTGTGCGATGCCAACCTCGAAAAAATCCGTGTGATCGCCGAAGAACTCGACGCGGCGATTCACATGCACGTGCACGAAACCGCCTCTGAAGTGCAGCAAGCCGTGGAGCAAACCGGTGAGCGCCCACTCGCGCGCCTGGGCCGCCTTGGCTTGCTGGGCCCACGCTTCCAGGCCGTGCACATGACCCAAATCAGCGAGGACGACCTGGCGTTACTGGTAGAAAGCAACACCAGCGTTATTCATTGCCCGGAGTCCAACCTGAAACTCGCCAGCGGCTTCTGCCCGGTGGAGCGTTTGTGGCAGGCAGGGGTCAATGTGGCGATCGGCACCGATGGCGCGGCCAGCAACAATGACCTCGACCTGTTGGGCGAAACCCGTACCGCCGCGATGCTGGCCAAAGCCGTCGCCGGCTCGGCCACAGCCCTCGACGCCCACCGCGCGCTGCGCATGGCTACGCTCAATGGTGCGCGCGCCATGGGCCTGGAAAGCCAGATTGGCTCGTTGGAGGTCGGCAAGGCCGCCGATATGGTGGCGTTTGATTTGTCGGGGCTGGCGCAACAACCGATCTACGACCCGGTCTCACAACTTATATATGCCACCGGACGCGATTGCGTGAAACACCTTTGGGTCGCCGGCAAGCAGTTGCTCGACAACCGGCAATTGACCCGCATGGATGAACCCCAGTTGACCGCCACGGCCATTGCCTGGGGCCAACGCATCAGCGGGCACAGCGAATAACGCAGGTGTTGAAACCACGCTTCGACACCTGCAAACCGATTTATCAGATTTAGAGGATTCACCATGAGCAACGTCGACCACGCCGAAATCGCCAAATTCGAAGCCTTGGCGCACCGCTGGTGGGACCGCGAAAGCGAGTTCAAACCGCTGCACGACATCAACCCGCTGCGGGTCAACTGGATTGACGAACGCGTCAACCTCGCCGGCAAGAAGGTACTCGACGTCGGCTGCGGCGGCGGCATCCTCAGCGAAGCCATGGCCCAGCGCGGCGCCAGCGTAATGGGCATCGACATGGGCGAAGCGCCACTGGCGGTGGCGCAATTGCACCAGTTGGAATCCGGCGTGAACGTTGAGTATCGCCAGATCACCGCCGAAGACCTCGCCATCGAATTGCCGGAACAGTTCGACGTGGTCACGTGCCTCGAAATGCTCGAACACGTGCCAGACCCGTCGTCAGTCATCCGCGCGTGCTTTCGCATGGTCAAGCCGGGCGGCCAAGTGTTCTTTTCTACCATCAACCGCAACCCCAAGGCTTACCTGTTCGCGATCATCGGCGCTGAATACATCATGAAGTTGCTGCCGCGCGGCACGCATGACTTCAAAAAATTCATCCGCCCAAGCGAGCTGGGCGCCTGGAGCCGTCAGGCCGGGCTGACCGTCAAAGACATCATCGGCCTGACCTACAACCCGCTGACCAAGCATTACAAGCTGGCCAGCGACGTTGACGTCAACTACATGATCCAGACCCTGCGCGAGGAGTAAGCCTGTGAAGTTGCGAGCGGTTCTCTTCGATATGGACGGTACGCTACTCGACACCGCGCCGGACTTTATCGCGATCTGCCAGGCCATGCGTGCAGACCGTGGCCTGGCGCCGATCAACGACCAGCACATCCGCGATGAAATCTCCGGCGGCGCACGCGCAATGGTTGCCGTGACCTTCTCGATGGACCCGGAGTCACCCGGCTTTGAAGCGCTGCGCGAGGAGTTTCTGGAGCGTTACCTCAAAGGCTGCGCGATCCACAGCAAGCTGTTCGACGGCATGGCCGAGTTGCTCGAAGACATCGAGAAAGCCAACCTGGTCTGGGGCGTGGTCACCAACAAGCCGCTGCGTTTTGCCGAGCCGATCATGCAGCAGTTGGGCCTGGCCGAGCGCTCGGCGCTGTTGATTTGCCCTGATCACGTGAAGAACAGCAAGCCCGACCCGGAGCCGCTGATTCTGGCGTGCAAAATGCTCGGCCTCGACCCGGCCAGCGTGTTGTTCGTGGGCGATGACCTGCGCGACATCGAGTCCGGTCGCGACGCCGGCACCCGCACCGCAGCGGTGACTTTTGGCTACATCCACCCGGACGACAACCCGCGCCACTGGGGCGCCGATGTGGTGGTGGACCACCCGCTGGAACTGCGCAAGGTGCTGGATAACGCACTGTGCAGTTGCTGAGTGCTCACGGGGCTTAATGACAGATGAAGATCCCCCACAGGGGATTCGTAGTGTTTTCAAGTTCGTTGCTGGCAACCCACTGAGTTTTGTCGAGGTTATGTATGTTTGATTACTCCGCACGTCCAGAACTGCTCAAAGGCCGGGTGATTCTGGTGACCGGTGCCGGGCGCGGGATTGGCGCGGCGGCGGCGAAAACCTATGCCGCGCATGGCGCCACCGTGCTGTTGCTGGGCAAGACCGAGGCCAACCTGGCTCAGGTGTATGACGAGATCGAAGCGGCCGGCCAGCCACAACCGGTGGTGATTCCATTCAACCTGGAGACCGCCCTGCCGCATCAATATGATGAACTGGCAGCGATGATCGAAAAGGCCTTCGGCCGCCTCGACGGCCTGCTGCACAACGCCTCGATCATCGGCCCACGCACGCCGATCGAGCAGTTGTCCGGTGAGAATTTCATGCGGGTGATGCACGTCAACGTCAACGCGATGTTCATGCTGACCAACACCTTGCTGCCGCTGCTCAAGCTGTCTCAGGATGCGTCGGTGGTGTTCACCTCCAGCAGCGTCGGGCGCAAGGGCCGTGCGTATTGGGGCGCTTATGGCGTGTCGAAGTTTGCCACCGAAGGCCTGATGCAAACCCTGGCCGATGAGCTGGACGAGGTGGCGTCGGTTCGCGCCAACAGCATCAATCCGGGTGGCACACGCACCAGCATGCGCGCCCAGGCGTACCCCGGTGAAAACCCGATGGAAAGGCCGGCGCCGGAAGAGATCATGCCGGTGTACCTGTACCTGATGGGGCCGGACAGCACCGGCATCAATGGGCAGGCGTTTGATGCGCAATAAAAACTGACACAGCGCTCATCAAACGACAAATAAGCTATTCCCTGTGGGCGCGGGCTTGCTCGCGATTACGCTGTGCCAAATAAGTATTTTTTCAACTGACACAGCGCAATCGCGAGCAAGCCCGCTCCCACAAAAAGCAGACGTGCTGAGTATGCAAAAGTCGCTTTTGATCTGATAAGCGCCGCGTTAAACCGGGATGGCCGTATTGCAGCGCTGTTGGGATCTTAGTTTTTGACCACGTCTTCCAGGGTGAAACGGCCCAATGGGTTCTGCAGGAAATTGCTCACATTCTTGCGAGAGATGTTGATGTAGGGGCTGTAGTACAAGTCGATCCAGTTCACGTCCTGTTTCGCCAGTTTCTGCAGCTCGACATACATCTGCTCACGCTTCACCGGGTCGGCCTCGATGCGTGCCGCCGTCACCAGCGCCTTGACCTTGTCGTTCTTGTAACGGGTCATGTAGTTCTGGTTGGTGTCGTGGCCCAACACGAAGGTGGTCTTCTGGTCCGGGTCGAGAATATCGTTGGTCCAGTACATCACCGAAATATCGTACTCACCGTCCACCAGCATCTGCCAGCTTTGGGTCGGGTCAACCTTCTGCAAGTTGGCGGTTACGCCGACCTTGGCCAACTGGTCCTTGATGATCACCGCAATCTGCTCGTCGGCCTCGTTGCCGGCGTTAACCACGTAGTTGAGCTTCAAGTCCTGCGCACCGGCAGCGGCCAACAGCTTCTTGGCGGCCGCGGGGTCATACGGGCGTTGCAGGTTGTTGGCGTAGTGGTACAGCGAACCTTTGGGAATGTAGGAATAGGCCACGGTGCCCTGACCGTACGTGGCGGTCTTGACCAGCGATTGTTTGTCGATGGCCATGTCCAACGCTTCACGCACTTCCTGTTTGGCCAGCAGGCCATGGGCGTGGTTGATCAGCAAGTGGTCTTCACGGGTGGACGGGTCGGCGTGGATCACCACGTTCTGGTCTTTTTTCAGCTCTTCTACACGCGAAAACGGTACAAAGATCGCTGTGTCGAGTTCGTTGTTCTGCACCATACGCATGCGCGTATTGTCGTCGGTCACCGACACCCATTCCACGCCATCCAGGCTCACGTTCTTGGCCTGCCAGAAGTTCGGGTTCTTCTTGAGGATGACGCGGTCACCCTTGCGCCATTCCTCCACGGTAAACGCGCCGGAGGTCACCGGGTTTTCCGAGTAGGCGTCTTCGCCCATCTTGGTCATGGCTTTTTCCGACAGGATCGACACCGTCGGCGAGGCCAATTGCGAGAGGAACGCCACTGCCGGGGTTTTCAGGGTGACCACCAGGGTTTGCGGGTCGCTGGCCATCGCGGTGCTGATCAGGCTGAACGGGTCGCTCCACAGCGAGGCCTTGTTGTCGCGGATACGCAACAGGCTGAACGCGGCGTCTTCGGCGGTAATCGGCGAACCGTCGGAGAACTTCGCATCGCGCAGTTTAAAGGTGTAGGTCAGGCCGTCCGCAGAAATCTCCCAGCTTTGTGCCAGGCCCGGTTCCATCTTCGTGCCCAGGTTGTCCACGCGTACCAGCGTGTCGTAGACGTTGGCGAACACCCATGTGTCGCGGTTCTGCGCACTTTTGATCGGGTCAAAGGTGGTGCTGTCTTCACGGCAACCGATGGTCAACACGCCGGCGGCGTTCGCCAACCCGGCGGTGAGCGACCAGGCGGTCAATGTAACGGCGGCGAGCAATTTCAAGTGACGGGATTGCATGTCATAACTCCTTGTCTATGAATGGCAGAAATGGGTCAAAGCAAAGGCTCTTCAAGCACGCAACTGTACCGATGCTCGTGCAGGAAATGGGTCGGCGGCAACACCACGGAACACATGCTCCGGGCGTGTCGGCAGCGTGGGTGAAAGGCGCAGCCTGTGGGCAAATTCAGCGGGCTCGGCGGCTCACCGGGCAATGGCTGCGCAGGCAAGCGCCGGTGTGGGTCGATCTCGGGAATCGCTTCGATCAACGCTGCCGTATACGGATGGCGCGGTGCGGTAAATACCGCCTCCACCGGCCCCTCTTCAACAATTTTGCCCAAGTACATCACCGCCACGCGGTCGCACAGGCGACGCACGATAGCCAAGTCATGCGCGATAAACAGGATGGCCAGGTTCATGCGCTGTTGCAGTTCCAGCAACAGGTTGATGATCTGGCCCTGGATCGACACGTCCAGCGCCGCCACGCATTCATCGGCAATGATCAAGCGCGGCTCCACCGCCAGCGCCCGCGCGATGCCGACGCGCTGGCACTGGCCGCCGCTCAGGGAGCCGGGTTTGCGGCTGGCCAACTCAGGGCGCAGGCCCACCAATTCGAGCAGCTCAACCACGCGGGCGGGGATTTGCTGCGGGGCGACTTTGCGCTGTACGCGTAATACTTCGGCGAGGGTTTCACCCAGAGTCTGGCGCGGGTTCAGCGCCGCATACGGGTCCTGGAAAATCATCGCAGTTTCGTGGCGCAGGCGGGCGATATCGATGCTGCTGCCGTGGGCCATGTCGACACCGTCAAACAACACTTGCCCGGCGCTGATCGGGTTGAGGTGCAAAATCGCTCGACCGAGGGTGCTTTTGCCGCTGCCGGACTCACCGACCAACCCCAGGGTTTGACCCGCCGCGAGGTTCAGCGACACACCGTTGACCGCCCTCACCCACTGTTTGTTGAGGCCGAACAGGCCGCTGCCGGACGCCGCAAAACGCACCTCAAGGTCCTTGATCTGCAACAGGCTCATGGGCGAACTCCCAAGGGATAGTGGCAGGCCACCCGCGCGCCTTCCGGCAGCAGCTCGGTGCACACAGCGCCGACGTGCGGGCAGCGCGGGCTGAAGCGGCAACCGGCGGGCAGCGCATCCAGCAACGGCGGCTGGCCGGCAATCGTGCGCAGCAAGGCGTGGCCGCTGCTGTGCGCGGGCTGGCAATCGATCAGGCCCGCGGTGTACGGGTGTTGCGGATGCGCCAGCAGCGCATACTTGCTGCCGTGTTCGCACAGGCGCCCGGCGTACATCACCGCGATGGAGTCGCAGGTTTGTGCGACCACGCCGAGGTCGTGGGTGATCATGATGATCGACAGGCCGCGCTGGTCGCGCAGGTCCAGCAACAGGCGCAGGATTTGCGCCTGCACCGTCACATCCAGCGCCGTGGTCGGCTCGTCGGCAATCAGCACTTTCGGGTTGCAGCCCAGCGCGACGGCGATCATCGCGCGTTGGCGCATGCCGCCGGAGAACTCGTGCGGGTAGTTATCGACACGCGCCTTGGGGTCGGGTATGCCGACCTGGCGCAGCACTTCGATGGCGTGCAGGCGCGCGTCTTTTTTCGACACGCCTTGGTGCAGGCGAATGCCCTCGGCGATCTGTTCGCCGATGCGCATCAGCGGGTCGAGATGGCTGCTGGGGTTCTGGAAGATCATGCCCAGTTGCCCGCCACGCACAGCGCGCATGCCGGCATCGCTGAGTGGCAGCAAATCCTGACCGGCCAGCCGCACCGCGCCGCCCTGCACGCGCAGATTGGGCGACGGCAGCAAGCGCATCAGCCCGCGACAGGCCATGGTTTTGCCCGAGCCGCTCTCGCCCACCAGGCCAAGGATTTCACCTTCGGCGAGGTCGAAGGACACCCGGTCCACCAGGGTCACATCGCGCCCGCTGTTGTTGGCAATCACGCTCAGGTCGCGCACTTCAAGCAGACTCATGAGCGGTCCCCCAGCACTTGCGCCACACCGTCGGCAAGCAGGCTGAACCCCATGGCCAGGGTCACAATCGCCAGGCCGGGAAAGGTGCAGATCCACCACGCGGTGGTGATGAACGCCTGACCTTCGGCGACCATCGTGCCCCACTCGGCAGTCGGCGGTTGCACGCCCAGGCCAAGGTAGCTCACGGCGGCGCCATTGAGCAGCACCAGCACCGCGTCAGACATGGAAAACACAATCGAGCCGAACAGGGCGTTCGGCAACAAGTGCCGGAATAAAATGCGCCCATGGCCAAAACCCAGGCTCTTGGCCGCCAGCGCGAAGTCGCTTTCCTTGAGCACCAGGATTTGCGAGCGGATCAGCCGCGCATACGACACCCACCCGACCAACGCCATGGCGATATAAAAGCTCTTCAAGCCCGGCCCGAGGATGGCCATGATCGCCAGCATCAACACCAGGAACGGGAAGGCCAGGATCACGTCGATCACGCGCATGCAAACGCTGTCGAAACGCCCGCCGATGTAGCCCGAGACCGCACCGACAAAGGTGCCGATCATGAACGGGAAGATCACGCCAATGATGGCCAGTTGCAGGTCAACCCGCGCGCCCCAGATCACCCTGGAAAGAATATCCCGGCCGTAGTTATCCGTGCCAAATGGGTGGGCCAGGCTGGGTGCCAATAAATTCAAATCGGTGTGTTGGGCAATCGGGTCATACGGCGCAAGCCACGGCGCGAACAGCGCCAGGACGAACCACGCCGACAGGATCAACACGCCCCACGCGGCGGTCAGGCGGCCGTTGCGAAACCCAAAGCGCAGGCGCAAACGCCACGGGGCAATCAGCGGTCGGCTGCTCATTGCATCTTCACCCGTGGGTCGAGCGCTACCGTCGCCACGTCGGCGACAAAGTTGACCACCACCGTCGCGCAGGCCAACACCATGGCCACGCCCTGCACCACCATGTAATCGCGGGTAAAGATGCCGCGCACCAGCAACTGGCCGATGCCGGGAATCGCGAACAGGCTTTCAATCACCACGGTGCCGCTGATCAGCCACCCAATGTTCACCGCCAACAGGTTAACCGCCGGCACCAGCGAGTTGGGCAACACATGGCGACGGAACACGGCAGCCTCCGATAACCCGCGCGCACGGGCGGCGGTGACGTGATCGGCCTGCAACTCCATCAACATGCTCGCGCGCAGGTTGCGCACCAGCACCGCCGACAGCGCGAGGGCGATGGTCAAACACGGCAGCACCATGTGGTGAGCCTTATCGACGAGGGTGCGCCCGTAGCCGGACACCGGGAACAGGCCCCATTGCACACTCAGCAACAAAATCAACATCAGGCCCAGCCAGAACGCCGGCATGCCCAGCCCGACCGTGGTGAACAACCGAATCAGCGTATCCGCCCAGCGGCCTTTATTGCGCGCCGCCAGCGTTGCCAGCGGCACCGCGATCAACAGCGCCAGCAGCACACTGCCGAGCACCAGCACCAGGGTCGGCTCGATGCGCGTGACGATCAGCTTCAGCGCGTCAACCTTGTACAGCAACGATTGGCCGAGGTCGCCTTTAAGCAGGTTTTTGAGGAAGTAAAAATATTGCAGCCACAACGGCTGATCAAGGCCGTATTGGGCGCGAATTTTCAGCAACGCGTCTGGCGTGCTGCGCGAGCCCAACAGCGCACGCGCCGGGTCGCCGGGGATGGAACGCACCAGCACAAAGGTAATCAGGCTGATGCCAAACAGCACCGGCAGCAATTGCAGCGGCCGGGAAAGTACAAATCGGTAACGCGCCAGGTTCATCCGTCAGCCCCGGTGGCGAGCGAGAAAGTCCAGCAGCACGGGGAAGTACGCCTGGGGCTCCTCATAAAACGGCATGTGGCTGCTGTTCGGGAACACGTGTAACTCGGCGTGTTTGGCGGCAAGTTTCATGCGCAGGGCGCAAGCGGGCGTGAGTTCATCGTGCTGGCCGGTGGTGATCAGTATCGGCATGGTGAACGCGGCCATCTCGGCGAGACGGTTCCAATCCTTGAGATTACCGATATAAAGGAACTCGTTCGGGCCTTGCATGGTTTCGTAAGGCCCCATGTTCCAGTCGCCGAGCGAGCGTTTGACCGGCTCGGGCCATTCGTCCAAGCGGCAAACGTGGCGGTAGTTGAGCAAGGTAATCGCGGCTTGATACTGCGGGTGATCGAGGGTGCCCATGGCTTCGTGGCGCTGCATCATGGCCACGGTTTCACTGCCGAGGGCGCCGCGCAAGCGTTGGAGTTCTTGAGACAGGTGCGGAATGTCGCCAACGGTGTTTTCGAGGATCAGGCTTTTCAGCGCGTCGGGGTAATGGATGGCGTATTCGATGCCCAGCCAACCGCCCCAGGAATGCCCCAGCAGGTGCACGCGGCCGAGGTTCAGGGCTTGGCGTACGCGCTCGACTTCTTCGACATAACGACTGATTTCCCACAGCGAAACGTCGGTCGGTCTGGCTGATGCGCCGGTGCCAAGCTGGTCAAATGCAACCACTCGCAGGTTATGCGCTTTGAGCCAGCCATGGGCGTCGCGCAAGTAGTCACACGGCAGGCCTGGGCCGCCATTGAGACACAAGAGCACCTCATCGCCTTCGCCGAAGCTGTAGACCACGAGGTTATGGCCGTCGACTTGCACGTTGTACTGCTGGTCGGGGTCAATTTCACGCCACATGCATACATTCCTTGTGTTGTATCGGCCTGGCAGGCAGCGGCCGTTTATCAGGCCAACATTACCGAGGATGCCGTGCGTCCATAACCTAGTATTTCTTATAGGTTTAGCCTGGCAGTCCTTCGCCGGGGCGTGGCATTCTACGTGCCGCACGTCGAGATTCAAATGAATTCGGGAGCAGAACGGATGCTGGCCAAACTAACTGCCTTGAATAACCCTCTGACACCGGGCAGGAGCCTGGATGAGCAGATGGACCATACGTTTATTCTGGCCCAGCAGCTTGGTTTTGATGCGCTGGTGTACGACTACACCCCGGTGCCCATCGACCAGGACGGCTCACTGATCACGCCCTCGGTGCTCGAACTGCGCAACACGCCGCCCGATTGGCACGCCTTATGGTGCAGCGAAGGTTTTTACCAGATCGACCCGGTGCAACACCTCGCGCTGAGCACGGTGTCGCCATTCGTGTGGTCCTACGACGCCAACGCCCAGACCGCGCTGCAAGACATCATTGATCCGTGCCATGCGCCGGTGTCTTCCTACCTGCATGAGCGCCACCTGACCTGCGGCGTCAGCGTGCCGATTCACCTGCCGCGCGGCGGCTTCGCTTCGCTGACCGGCCTGCGCACCGGCAAGGCGAGTACCGTATTGAAGGACGCCCGGCATACCCTGGTCGATTTCAGCCTGATTACGCACGCCCTGCAGGAAGCGCTGTACCCGTTATTCAGCAAAGAACTGCGCACTTACCCGCATATTCGTCTGACCAAGCGCGAGCGCGAGTGCCTGAAATGGGCCGCCGAAGGTTTAACCGCCGCCGAAATCGCCACGCAGTTGAGCCGCTCACTGGCAGTGGTCACCCTGCACCTGGCGTCGGCGATGCACAAACTGGGCGCCAAAAACCGCGTTCAAGCGGTAGTTCGCGCCACCCACTACCGCTTGCTTGAAGAGTGAGCTGTCGGAAAAACCTAGCTGTTTTGCTAGTTACTTAAACTTCGCATGCCGACTATCGTACTCATGATCCTTTTTTCAGAGCAGGGTACGAAATGGAATTCTTCGAGAAAGTCACCGAAGGCTATGCGGTGTTCGGCGCGTACCAGACCTGGTACCGCGTTACCGGCGACCTGAGCAGCGGCCGTACACCGTTGGTGATCATCCACGGCGGCCCCGGCTGCACGCATGATTATGTTGACGCCTTCAAGGATGTCGCAGCCAGCGGCCACGCGGTTATTCACTACGACCAGTTGGGTAATGGCCGCTCCACGCACTTGCCGGGTAAGCCCGCGTCTTTTTGGACTATCGCGCTGTTCCTCGACGAGTTGAACAACCTGCTCGACCATCTGCAAATCAGCGATAACTACGCGATCCTTGGCCAATCCTGGGGCGGCATGCTCGGCAGCGAGCACGCGATTCTCCAACCCAAGGGCCTGCGCGCGTTTATCCCGGCGAACTCGCCGACGTGCATGCGCACATGGGTCAGCGAAGCCAACCGCTTGCGCAAATTGCTACCCGAAGGCGTGCATGAAACCCTTCTTAAGCATGAGGCCGCGGGCACCTATCAAGACCCGGAATACCTTGCCGCCTCGCGGGTTTTTTATGACCAGCACGTGTGTCGGGTCAACCCGTGGCCCGAAAGCGTAGCGCGCACGTTTGCCCAAGTGGATGCAGACCCGACGGTGTACCACGCGATGAGCGGCCCGACGGAGTTTCACGTCATTGGCAGTTTGAAAGACTGGAACGTGATTGGCCGGCTGTCGGCGATCAATGTGCCGACCCTGGTGATCTCTGGCCGCCACGACGAGGCCACGCCGTTGGTGGTCAAGCCGTTCCTGGATGAAATCGCAGAGGTGCGCTGGGCGTTGTTTGAGGACTCCAGCCACATGCCGCACGTGGAAGAACGCCAAGCGTGCATGGGCACGGTGGTGAAGTTTCTGGATGAGGCGTGTTCGTTGCCGCGTGAGCAACTCAAGGCAGGCTAACGGGGCGTCTCTCACGGCCCAATCTCACCAGCCGAACTCGGTCAACTGTGGGAGCGGGCTTGCCCGCGATGGCATCAACTGGGTATGCCTGAATTAACCAGGCGCCTGTATCGCGAGCAAGCCCGCTCCCACAGAAAGCAAATCTGCTGCGTATGTTGGTCCGGGTTCGTGGGCAACCCACCGTTCAAACCTCAGTGGTTTCAGGCCTTGCAGTTTTGCGCGGCACGTCTGCGATCAGAGGAATCTCATTACCTTCAGCGTCAAACAACTTCCCCCCGCTGAAGTAATCCCCGTCCCGCAACGCCGCCACATCGTGGAAGCACAAGCTGCGCTCAGTCCCCGCCACAAACACCGACTGCTGATCCGAATTGCCCACGGTAAAGTGGTTAAACGCCAGGTTCAGCATAATCGCCATAATCGCCGATGAACTGATACCCGAGTGGAAAATGGTCGCGAACCACCCTGGAAAGTGATCGTAAAAATTCGGTGCAGCAATAGGAATCATGCCGAAACCAATGCTCGTCGCAACGATGATCAGGTTCATGTTGTTGCGGTAATCGACCTTCGACAACGTGCGAATGCCGCTGGCCGCCACCGTGCCGAACAGCACAATACCGGCACCACCCAGCACCGATGTGGGCACAGCCGCAATCACCCGCCCCATGAAAGGCAGCAGGCCAAGAACCACCAGGAACACCCCGCCGGTCGCCACCACAAACCGGCTCTTTACACCCGTCACCGCCACCAATCCAACGTTTTGGGCGAACGCGCTCTGGGTGAACGACCCGAAAATCGGCGCGAACAGGCTCGACAGCATGTCGGCGCGCAGGCCGTTGCCCAAGCGTTTGGAGTCGACTTTGGTGTGGATGATCTCGCCCACCGCCAGAATGTCCGCCGAGGTTTCGACCAGCGTCACCATCACCACGATGCACATGGAAATGATCGCCGCCGCATGGAAGGTGGGCACGCCGAAATGAAAGGGTGCCGGGAAACCCAACATCGGCCCTTGAGCCACACCGGAGAAATCCGCCATGCCAAGCAACACCGCGATCACGGTGCCGATCACCATGGCCAGCAAGATCGACAAACGCGAAATGCTCGCGCTGCCGATCTTGCTCAGCAGCAATACCAGCACCAGGGTCAGTGCGGCCAGGCCGATATTGGCCATGCTGCCAAAGTCCGCGGCGCGGCTGTTGCCGCCCATCGCCCAACGCGCTGCCACGGGCATCAGGGTCAAGCCGATGGTGGTGATCACGATACCGGTCACCAACGGCGGGAAAAATTGGGTAATCCGCGAGAACACCGGCGTGATCAACAGCCCGATAAAAGACGCGGCCATCACCGCGCCGAAAATCGCCGGCAGCCCACCGGCGCCATCGTTGCCGACAATCGCCACCATGGTCGCCACGCCCGCAAACGACACGCCCTGCACCAGCGGCAACTGGCAGCCAAAAAACGGCAGGCCAAGGGTTTGCAGCAACGTCGCCAGGCCACCGGCAAACAGTGACGCCGCAATCAACAGGCCAATATCCGCCGGCGCCAACCCGGCCGCCTGGCCGACGATCAACGGCACGGCAACGATGCCGCCGTACATGGTGAGCACATGTTGCAGACCGTAAGCCAGGTTGGCGGCGATGCCCAGATTCTCATCTTCCGGCCGCTGCGGTGACGCCTTCGGGATAATCATGGTGAGGGGTTCTCTGTTTTTGTTGTGCCCTCACTGTATTCAATGTTGAGACTTAATGTCCATAGAGTTGTATACAATCAATCGAACAAGGTGCAGTTATTCAGTTCAGACGCGTGCCCATTTGGAACGCGCAGCCCGCGGCCGGGCCAGCCAGTAACCCAGCACGGCCAGGGGCGCGGTCGCAAGCATGACAATCACGGTAACCTGCAGCGGCTGCTCGATCATCGACGACACCAACGCGCTGCTGAGAAAGCACAAGCCCAGTTGCAGAGTGTTTTGCAACGCCGCCGCCTTGCCGGAATTTTCCGCGAACGGCATCAGCGCATTCGCCACCACGATGGGGTAGCTGGCGCCGTTGACCAGGGCCATCAAACAGAACGGAATCAGCAAGGTGGTCAGGGTCGGCACGCTCAACGTGGCGACCAAATACAGCGCGAGCATGCTGATGCAATAGGCGACCAGTAACCACGGCAGCAAGGTTTTTCCCTGATAATGCTGCAACGCGCTGCGGCAGCTATAGCCGCCGACCAAGAAGGCCAGGGTCGGCAGCACGTAGCTCAGGCCGATGTCGTTCGGGCTGTAACCCATGTCGCCCAGGATGAACGGCGAAGCGGTCAGCCAGGCGAAGAAACTCGCGGAGCATGCGGCGAAGATCATCACGTTGCCGCTGAACACGCGAGACGTCAGCAATTGCGCGTAACCGAGGCGCGTGGCTTCGCCCGGCTGGGCCTGAGGTTTGGGCATCTTGCGCAGGAACAATGTGGGGAGCAGCAACAGCAGCGACACACCCAGCAACACGCCGAAGATGGCTTGCCAGCCAAAGTGATTCAACACCATCGCACCCAGTAACGGGGCCAGCGCCGGTGACAGCGACATCAACGGCATGATGCTGGCGAACACACGATGGGCCTTGTCGGCTGGGTAGCGGTCAATCACCAACGCTTGCCAACTGACGGCGGCGGAACACACGCCAATCGCCTGGATAAAACGCAATGCCAGCAGTTGCGGCGCGGTCTCGACCCAGAACATGCCCAAGCAGCCCAGCACAAACAGGCTCAGGCCCATCAGCAGGATCGGCTTGCGCCCCAGGCGGTCGGATAACGGCCCCCACACCAACTGCCCCACGGCAAAACCTGCCAGGAAAACACTCAAGCTGGCGCCCACGGCGCTCGCACTGATCTGCAACTGCTCGCCCATGGCGCCGAACGCGGGCAAGTACATGTCCATGGCCAGATAACCGAGCATGCTCAGCCCAGCCAAATACCAGGTAAAACCAAAAGAATTTTTCATTGAAGCCTTGTGAATTTTGCCATCAAACTATTTGCTGACTAGCGCCCATTATGAAGCTGACATTTTTGCTGTGAAGCGATAATAATTGGACACTCTTATCAAATATTTTGAAGGCACACGCAATGTGGTCCGAATACTCACTGGATGTGGTTGATGCGGTGGCGCGCCATGGCAGCTTCAGCGCGGCCGCCCAGGAACTGCACCGCGTGCCGTCGGCCATCAGCTATACGGTGCGTCAGCTTGAGGAATGGCTGGCCGTGCCGCTGTTTGTGCGCAGGCATCGCGACGTCGAACTGACACCTGCCGGCCGGCTGTTTATAGACGAGGCCCGCGGCGTGATGAAAAAAATGCTCGGCGCACGGCGCTTATGCCAACAGGTGGCAAATGGTTGGAGCGGCCAGTTGAAAGTGGCCGTGGACTCCATCGTCAAACCGCAGCGCTGTCGGCAGTTGGTGCTGGATTTTTATCGGCAGTTTCCCGAGGTGGAACTGCTGCTGGAATACGAGGTGTACAACGGCGTGTGGGACGCCCTGGCGGATGAACGCACCGACATCGTCATCGGCGCCACCAGCGCGGTGCCGGTCGCCAGCCACTTCACGTTTCGTGACATGGGCTTGCTGAATTGGCTGTGTGTGGTCAGTGCGAAACATCCGCTGGCGGCGATGGAGGGCTTGCTGAATGACGACCAACTGCGCCCGTTCGCCTCGCTGTGCATGACCGACACCTCACGCAACCTGCCCAAACGCGACACTTGGACCCTGGACAACCAGCGCCGGCTGGTGGTGCCCAACTGGGCGTCGGCGATTGATTGCCTGCGCGACGGCCTGTGCGTCGGCATGGCGCCTGCGCATCAGGTGTTGCCGTGGATAGAACGCGGCGAGTTGGTGGCGCTGCAATTGAGCCGGCCGTTCCCGGCCAGCCCGTCGTGCGTGGCGTGGGCACAGAACAAACTGTCCCCGGCCATGGCCTGGTTGCTGGAGTACTTGGGCGATACCGACACCCTGAACCAGGAATGGCTGAATGGACCTGCCCTGTGAAGATGAGAGCAATGTGTGTCAGTCAACCAATGCAGTGGCTCCCACACCGCTATCGGGAG
>NZ_VUAZ01000125.1 GCF_009296165.1 Pseudomonas kitaguniensis
CATTCTGCTTGGGGGATTGGGCCGGCTTCCGGGCCTTTCAAAAGTGACTCGCTGTAAGCGCGAAACCGATATAAGCCACAAACCAAATACCGGATATACAATCAAAAACCCCAGCCCACTCCCGCAGTTGATTTGCGTCAGGCTTTAGGTGCAGCGATACCCTGGCCCATCTGCACCGGCGTACCTGCCACCAGCGCTTGCGACCACGTAACCTGGCCTGGCCCGAACAGCACAATCGCGGTCGAACCCAGCTTGAAGCGACCCAATTCCGCGCCTTTTTCCAGGTGAATCGGCGCACGTGCAGCTTCGTCATAGCGGAAGGTTTTCAGCTCGCGCTTCGGCGGCGTCACCAAACCAGCCCATACGGTTTCAATCGACGCGACGATCATCGCACCCACCAACACCACCGCCATCGGGCCGCGTTCGGTGTCGAACAGGCAGACAACGCGCTCGTTACGTGCAAACAGCTCCGGCACGTTTTCGGCGGTGGTCTGGTTCACCGAAAAAATTCGGCCCGGTACGTAAACCATCTCACGCAGGGTCCCGGCCAGTGGCATGTGCACACGGTGATAGTCTTTGGGCGACAAGTAGATGGTGGCGAAATCGCCGCCCATGAACGGCGCAGCCACCGCCGCATCGCCGCCCAGCAGTTCCAGCACGCTGAAGCTGTGGCCTTTGGCCTGGAACACACGGCCATGCTCGATCGGGCCAAGCTGGCTGACCGCGCCATCGGCTGGGCTAAGTACCGCGCCCGGGGTTTGGTCCAGGGGGCGCGCGCCGTCTTTCAAGGCGCGGGTGAAGAAGGCGTTGAAGTGCTCGTAAGCGGTCACGTCTTCCACCAGGGCCTGGGACATGTCCACTTGGTAGCGCTTGGCGAACCACTGGGTGAAGGCGTTTTTGAACCAGCTTACGCGGCACTCGGCAATGCAGCCGGCCAGGCGCGACAGCAAGTGGTGCGGCAGCAAGTATTGGCTGAGGATAAACAACTGCTTTTTCATTAAGTGTCCTTAAATCTCAACGGGGGTGTCGGGGTGGTTGCCCCATTCGCCCCAGGAACCGGCATAACCTTTGACTCGCGGATAACCGAGCGCCTTGGCCACCAGGTAGGTGAAGCCAGAGCGGTGGTGAGTCTGGCAGTGAGTGATGATTTCTTTGTCTTTGGTCAGCCCGAGGCCTTCGAGGATCTGCGGCATGTCGCGGCGGATGCGCAGGCTGCGCGCCTTGTCCATGCTGGCGGTCCATTCGAAGTTGACCGCGCCGGGGATGTGGCCGCCCTTGGCCGCGAGCACCTTTTCACCGGAATATTCCAGCGGGCCGCGTGCGTCCCAAATGCCCAGGTCGGCAGCGCCCAGTCGGCTTTGCAGGTATTCGCGGGTGGCTGTGGGGCCGTCGTGCAGCGTGAGGATGACCGGGCCAGAGGCGCCAGCCGGTACTGCGCTGGACAGCGGGTGTTTTTCGTCGCTCCACGCCAGCAGGCCGCCGTCGAGGTAGTGGTATTTCTGGTGGCCGATCACGTCGAGCAACCAGATAAAACGCCCGGCCCAGCCGCCGCCCTCGTCGTCGTACACCACGTAGGTGGCGTCGGGCGTGTGGCCCAGCTCGCCGAAGAGTTTTTCAAGATCAGCCTTGTTGGGCAGCAGGCCGGGTGCTGGCGGCTGGCCCAATTGGGTGCGCTTGGGGTCAACGAAATGCGCGCCGGGGATGTGCCCTTCGGCGTAGCGGGCAGTACTCGTGAGGTCCACCAGAATCAGGTGTTCGGCATCAAGGCGGCCGAGCAGGTCGCTGGGTTCGATCACCAGCGGCAAGCCAGAGAAGTCAGGCATGTGAGGTCTCCTGGGCACAAAGGTTGGCGATTAAGAGCGGCGATTGTAACGCAAGCATCAGGCGCTGCGGTTGGTAAAGCAGTGCAGGGCTTTTTCGATGCATTGGGCGGTTTTGCCGAAGGCTTGCACAGTGGTTTCCGAGAACGGCCCACCGCCCTGGTCGGCCACCATCAGCATCACCACGCGGCCGTTACAGCTCAACGAGCGCAGCAGCAGGTGTTCGCCGGTGAACAGGCGGCGCAGGGTTGGCGGCAACAGCGCCGAGAACTGTGCATGGTTGTCGGGGTTCAGGCGCACTTGCGCGGGCTTTTCGAGTAAACGCTGCAACAGCGTGCTGTTGACCACGTCCAGGCTCAAGTTGGCGGCGGCCTTGGGCAAGCCATCCGCTTGATGCACACGCAAGGTGCTCAAGGCGCGGTCCGCCATGAACAGCAACACCCGCTGCATGCCACTGGCGACCAAGGCTTCTTTGGCGCACGTCGTCAGATGCATCGCGTTGGCAAAGCGGCTCGGCTCCACCAGCAACTCGGTGCAGCGTTTGCGCCACACGGCGAGAGCTTCGGCAGTCGGCGGGGCTGCCGGCAACAGGCCGCGATGCACCTTCTGCACATGCCACGGCCAGATCAGCGACAACGCCGGGTGCCAAAGGTCAGGCATCAGCGTGGTGCGCGCGCTGGTCACCGCTTGCTGGTGAACCTGTTGCTGCACTTCACTCAACGGCTGTTGCAGGTACAGCGCGGTGAGGTATTGCCAGCGCTCGGTGTGCGGGCAGGTCCAGGATTCTTGCGCCGACATTGCCAAGCCGTTGGCCAGCAGCACGGTATTCGCCGGCTGGTTCAGCCAGCGGCGCAGGTTGGGTTCGGCGTCGAGCAACTGTTGGTGGCGCAGCGCGTCATCTGCACGGGCAATGTGCAGCGCCTTGACCAGCAAGCGCTGCTCGCTCAGCAGCAGGTTGTAGCCTTGGGAGACCCAAATCGGCAGGTGCCAGCTTTCGGTCAGGCCGATGCACAGGTCCAGCAGGCGCACGCCGAACAACTCCAGCTCGACCTTGCGCGCTGACTCGCCTTTATGGATGACCCGCAGTTCCCATTCTTCCAGGAGCTTGGGGTAGGCGACAGCCATCGGCCACAGCGGTGACAAAAACAGCAGGCTGCCCCAATGAATGTCTTGCCACAAACGCGCCAGGCGGCTGGCGAACAAACCGCTGGCTTGCTGGGAGGCGTGCTGGCTTATTAGCAGCAGCTGGCGCAAGGCCACGGGGATGTCTTTTTCCGGCACCGACGGCAGGCGCGCCAATAATTCCTCGGCGCGTTTGAGGCCAAGCCGGTTGAGCGCCACTTCGAGGTTTTCCGCAGGGTCTGCCAAGCTGCCGTGGGTGTGGCTGTTGGCCTCGCGCATCACGCTGAGCACCAGCGCCGGGCTGTTTTGCATCAGCTCGGCGATGTCGCGTAACGAGCTGCGGCTATCGCGAATGGCTTTGCACACGCGCTCGTGGCTGGCTTGGGGAACGGGCAACAGCACGTCGTCCAGGCGCTTGATCCAAGCGGCGAGTGTGGTGGGTTTTGCAGTTGGGACTGTCGTTTCAATAGCCATGATTGGGGCGCGATCATCACTTGCGGTCAACACGCCCGTTATGGGCCGAACTGGCTTTTCGCCTTAACGGGCTATAGTCTGGCGCAGTTTTGCCGATAAGTAGAACAAGAGTTTTCAGTTCTTCCAAATATGTCCATGAACCCGACGGCGCAAGTACTCATCCCCTATGGCTAAAATTATCGGCATCATCGTCGTCATCGCAAGTGTGCTTGGTGGCTATGTTCTGTCCCACGGTAAAATTGCAGCGCTGATCCAGCCTTTCGAGGTGCTGATTATCGGCGGTGCGCGTTTGGCGCATTCTTGCAGGCCAACCCCGGCTACATGACCATGCACGTGATCAAGAAGTCGCTGAGCATGTTCGGCTCGCGCTTCTCCCACACCTTCTATCTGGAGGTGTTGAGCCTGGTCTACGAGATCCTCAACAAAAGCCGCCGCGAAGGCATGATGGCCATTGAAGGCGACATCGAAGACGCCGCTGCCAGCCCGATTTTCACCAAGTACCCGGCAGTGCTCAAAGATGAGCGCATGACCGCCTACATCTGTGACTACCTGCGCATCATGTCGTCCGGCAACATGGCCCCGCACGAGCTGGAAGGCCTGTTCGACATGGAGTTGTTCAGCTTGAAGGAAGAGTTGGAGCATCCCTCGCATGCGGTGACCGGTGTTGCCGACGGCATGCCGGGTTTCGGTATTGTTGCGGCGGTACTCGGTATCGTGGTCACCATGGCCTCTTTGGGGGAGGGCGATCAGGCCGCAATCGGCATGCACGTGGGCGCGGCCCTGGTGGGTACGTTCTTCGGTATTCTCGCGGCCTATGGCTTCTTCGGCCCATTGGCCACGTCCCTGGCGCACGACGCCAAGGAAGAAATCAACCTGTATGAGTCGATCAAAGCCAGCCTGGTCGCCTCTGCGTCCGGCGTGCCGCCGTCGCTGGCGGTAGAATTTGGTCGCAAGGTTTTGTACCCCAAGCATCGCCCAAGCTTTGCCGAACTGGAACAAGCGGTTCGCGGTCGCTAAACCATGGAAAACAACCAGCCGATAATCATCAAGCGCGTCAAGCGCTTCGCTGCGGGGCACCATGGCGGTGCCTGGAAAATCGCCTTCGCCGACTTTGCCACGGCAATGATGGCGTTCTTCCTGGTGCTGTGGCTGATGTCTACCGCCACGCCTGAACAAAAGATCGCCATCGCCGGTTACTTCAAAGACCCGATTGGCTTCTCGGAAAGCGGCACGCCCTTTGTGATCGACTTGGGCGGCTCGCCGCAGTTGGCGCCTGAGCGCACCATCAACCCGGAGGTCAAGACCGACTCGCCTCAGGAGAAAATCCCGGTCGAGCGCGACACCGTCGAGGCCATGGCCGAGCAAGTCGAGCAGGAACGCCTGGAGTTGCTGCTGAAGGAATTGCAGACCAAGGTTGAAGAAAATCCGCAGTTGCTGAAGTTCAAGGACCAGATTTCCTTCGAAATCACCCCGGAAGGCTTGCGCATTCAGATCACCGACGCCGCTAACCGGCCGATGTTCGACTCCGGCAGCGCGCGCCTGAAGCCGTACTTTGAAGACATCCTGCTGGCCATGGCCGACACCATCAAAGCGGTGCCCAATAAAATCAGCATCAGCGGCCACACCGACGCCAAGCCGTATGCCGGCCAGGGCGACTTCGGTAACTGGGAGCTTTCGGCCAACCGCGCCAACGCCGCCCGGCGTGCGCTGGTAGCGGGTAGCTATCCAGACCCGCAAGTAGCGCGCGTGGTCGGTTTTGCTTCTTCGCAGCTGTTTGATCCCAAAGAGCCGTTCAACCCGATCAACCGTCGCATTGATATTGTGGTGCTGACCAAAAAGGCCCAACGTGCGATCGAAGGCGATCAAAGCTCGGCCCCGCCTGCGCCTCAAGGCAGTGGTTCGCCAGGCGAAGTGCCAGTCGACCCGAACGCCATCCCGCCTGGCCAAGAGCCGCTGCCAGCCCACGAGCTGCGGCAGAAGCTGAACCTGTTTGATGATGGCGGCGTGAAAGACCCCACGGCGCCCGCGCCGAAGCCGTAAGCCACCTGCAAAAAGGCCGCGATCATCGCGGCCTTTTTATTCAGCGTAGGGGCAAGCACCGCACCTGCGGCGAGCGGGCTCTGTGGCGAGCGGGCTTGCTCGCGTTTGGCTGCGAAGCGGCCCCAAAAAATGGCACAGCCACACAGCCCTAACCTACCGACCCGATCGCTCTAGTAACTGCTCTCAGGCAAGCTCGCAATAATCGAGCGATAGCTGTTCATGCGCTGTTGCTGCACACGGCCATCTTCCAGCGCCTTGAGCAGCGCACAACCCGGCTCGCGGTCGTGTTTGCAGTCGCGGAAGCGGCAAGTGCCGATCAGGTCGTTGAACTCGATAAAGCCCGCTTCCACATCGCTGCGGCTGACATGGCCGAGGCCGAATTCACGAATGCCCGGGGAGTCGATCAGTTCACCGCCGCCTGGGAAGTGGAACAACCGCGCGGTGGTGGTGGTGTGGGTGCCCTGGCCGGACAGCTCCGACAGCGGGCCCACACGGGTGTCGACTTCCGGCAGCAGGCTGTTGACCAGCGATGACTTGCCCACGCCCGACTGGCCGACAAACACGCTGATGCGACCGTCCAACTGCTGTTGCAGTTGTTCCATGCCATTGCCGTGATGCGCCGACACTTCCAGCACCGGGTAACCCAACGTGCGATACACCGCCAGCAACGCATTCAGCGCCGGGGCGTTCTGTTCGTCGATCAGGTCATATTTGTTCAGCAGCAACAGCGGGCGAATGCCGGCGTGCTCGGCTGCGACCAGGTAGCGGTCGATCAGGTTGGCATGCGGCTCGGGTAGCGGCGCGAACACGATCACGATCATGTCGACGTTGGCCGCCACCGGCTTGAGCTGGCCACGGCTGTCGGGGCGGCGCAGTTCGGTGGTGCGCGGCAACTGGGCGACGATCACGCCGATACCCTGGTTGCCGGCACGCCACACCACTTTGTCGCCGGTGACCAGCGCAGGCAGGTTGGCGCGCAAGTGGCAACGCGAGACCGAGCCTGCCAGTTCGCCTTCCAGCGCCTCGACTTCGACCTGCACACCAAAGTGCGCGATTACCAGGCCGGTTTGTTCAGGGCCGAGGTCGCCGCCCTCGAGCGCTTCTACGGCGGAGGATTCACGTTTGGCGGCGCGCGCGGCGCGTTCACCTTGAATCTTTTCGATGCGCCAGTTTTGGCGACGATTGAGCTGGCGTTTGGCCATTGGTGTTCCGTGTCGATAATGCAAAGGTTAGGTAAAACGGTCGCGAGTCTAGCACGCCCCTGCCTGCTAAACTGCGCAGCTAAGCCAAGGTGCCAAGAGAATCAAGCCATGCAAAACCCACAGAACCTGATTTGGATCGATCTGGAAATGACCGGTCTGAACCCCGACACCGATGTCATCATCGAGATGGCCACGATTGTCACCGACAGCAACCTCAACACCTTGGCTGAAGGCCCGGTGATCGCCATTCACCACAGTGACGCCGTGCTCGCCACCATGGACGAGTGGAACACCCGCACCCACGGCAACTCCGGCCTGACCCAGCGCGTGCGCGACAGCCGCGTGAGCATGGCTGAAGCCGAAGCCCAAACCATCGCCTTTCTGGAACAGTGGGTGCCCAAGGGCAAGTCGCCGATCTGCGGCAACAGCATCTGCCAGGACCGCCGCTTCCTCTATACCCACATGAAAGCGCTGGAAAGTTACTTCCACTACCGCAACCTCGACGTGTCGACGCTTAAAGAGCTGGCCGCGCGCTGGGCGCCGGAAGTCAAAGACAGCTTCCATAAAGGCAGCACGCACCTGGCGCTGGACGATATTCGCGAATCCATCGCCGAGCTGCAGCATTACCGCAAGCACTTCATCAAGGCTTGAATCTGTGGCGCCTGGCCCGGCGCCATCGCGAGCACGCCCAACGTGTTCACACATCTAAAGTGTGGGAGCGGGCTTGCTCGCGATGCGGGCGACGCGGTCTTTCGCCAAACGCGCCCTTTTGGTGCCATCAGCAAATGATTAGACTGCCGGCCTAATCGCAAGGATCGCCATCATGCTGCTGATGCTCTACCTCATCGCCATCACCGCCGAAGCCATGACCGGTGCGCTGTCTGCCGGGCGGCGCGGCATGGATTGGTTTGGTGTGGTGTTGATCGCCTGCGTGACGGCGTTGGGTGGCGGCTCGGTGCGCGATGTACTGCTCGGGCACTACCCGCTGACGTGGGTGAAACATCCGGAATACCTGGTGCTGACCTCTATCGCCGCACTCGTGACGATTTTTATCGCGCCGCTGATGCGCCATCTGCGTTCGCTGTTTCTGGCGTTGGATGCTGTGGGTTTGGTCGCCTTCACCCTGATCGGCTGCATGACTGCCCTGGAAATGGGCCACAGCATGCTGGTGGCGGTGGTCAGCGGGGTGATCACTGGCGTATTTGGCGGCATTTTGCGCGATATATTCTGTAACGACATTCCGCTGATCTTCCGCCGCGAGCTGTACGCCAGCGTCTCGTTCCTCGCCGCGTGGTTCTACATGCTCTGCCTTTACCTGGAGCTGCCGAGCGAGCAATCGATTCTGCTGACGCTGTTCAGCGGTTTTCTACTGCGCCTGCTGGCGATCCGGTTTCACTGGGAAATGCCCAAGTTCGTTTACAACGACGACGTGCACTAGCGCGCAGCGTGTTGGCGCAGCGCCCACTCCACGTGTTCGCGCACCAGCTCCGATGGGTATTCGCGGCGCGCTTTCAGGGCTTCCAGTACCGGAATGCTTGACGGCGCATTGCCCAGGCCCACTGCCAAATTGCGCAGCCAGCGTTCATACCCGGCGCGGCGCAGCGGCGAGCCTTCGGTATTGCCGAGAAACTTTTCTTCGTCCCACATAAATAATTCGGCCAGTTCGGCGTTGTCCAGGTTATGCCGTGGCTTGAAATCACTCTCTGTGGTTGCGCGCGCGAAACGATTCCACGGGCAAACGATCTGACAGTCATCGCAGCCGAACACGCGGTTGCCGATCAGCGGGCGCAAGTCCTCAGGTATTGCAGTCTTGAGTTCGATGGTCAGGTAGGAAATGCAGCGTCGGGCGTCCAGCACGTAAGGGCCGACGAAGGCATTGGTGGGGCAGATGTCCAGGCACGCGGTGCAGCGGCCGCAATGTTCGGTGGTGTGAGGTGGGTCTACCGGCAGCGGTAAATCAACAAACAGCTCGCTGAGGAAAAAATAACTGCCGGCTTTGCGATTGAGCACCAGGGTGTTTTTACCGATCCAGCCAAGGCCTGCTTGTTCGGCGATGGCTTTTTCCAGCACCGGCGCGCTGTCGACAAACGCGCGAAAGCCAAACGGCCCGATCTGCGCCTGAATGCGCTCGGCCAGTTGTTGCACGCGCTTGCGGATCAGCTTGTGGTAATCGCGGCCCAAGGCGTAGCGCGACACGTAGGCTTTTTCTGGCTTTGCCAGCAGTTGCGCCATTTGGGTGTCGCCTGGCAGATAATCCATGCGCAGCGAGACCACGCGCAACGTGCCGGGCACCAGTTCATCGGGGTGCGAGCGTTTGCTGCCATGCGCGCCCATGTATTCCATCTCGCCGTGGTAGCCCGCGTCGAGCCAGCGTTGCAGGTGTTGTTCATGCTCAGCCAGGTCCAGGCCGCTGATGCCGACTTGTTGAAAGCCCAGCTCGCGGCCCCAGTCTTTGATCGATTGGGCGAGGGCGGGCAGATCGTGGGTAATGGCAGGCATGAGACAAGGGAAACCGCAGGTTAGATAGGTATAATTCTGCCAGACATCGGAGCTTGAAGACGCATGCCGCAGACAAAACACGCAATATCCGACGTTCAGCCGCTGTTGCACGGCCATTTGCCGCAACTGGCTGCACGTTCCCCAGACGCCCATAAAGGCCAGTTCGGCCACTTGCTGGTCATTGGCGGCGACCGTGGCGTGGGCGGCGCTGCGCTGCTCAGTGCAGAAAGCGCCCTGCGCAGTGGCGCGGGCATGGTCTCGCTGGCGACCCGCCCGGAGCATGTGCCGGCCGCGCTGACGCGCTTGCCGGAAGTCATGAGTGTGGGTATCAGCTCAGCCAACCAGGTGATGGGCCTGCTCGAAAAAATCTCGGTCATCGTGATCGGCCCCGGCCTCGGGGCTGCTGCGTGGGGCAAAAGCCTGTTGTCCGTCGCCGCGAATGCCAAACTGCCGCAAGTGTGGGACGCAGACGCCTTGAACCAGTTGGCGACGGGCAGTTTCACCCTGCCAGCCAACTCGGTGATCACGCCGCACCCTGGCGAGGCGGCGCGCTTGCTTGGCATCACTACGGCCGAGGTTCAGGCCGATCGCTTGAAAGCCGCGCGCGCGTTGAGCCACAAATTCAACGCAGTGGCTATTCTCAAGGGTGCTGGCAGTTTGATTGCCAGCCCACTCGGGTCTGTTTCGCGGTGTGACCAAGGCCATCCGGCGATGGCCACTGCTGGGCTGGGTGATGTGTTGGCCGGTTTGGTCGGCGCGCTGTTGGCGCAGGGCATGCCGGCTTATGACGCCAGCTGCCTGGCGGTGTGGTTGCACGCGACGGCGGGGGATCGCCAGGGCACCTTCGGTCGCGGCCTGGCCGCCAGCGACCTGATACCTGCCATTCGTCAATTGCTCGAGGAACAGTCGCCGTGTCTGAAGTAAGCCTTTTTTTGCCCGATGAAGACGCCATGGTCGCGTTCGGTCATCGTATCGCCCAAGTGACGGGCGGCGCGGGCCTGATCTTTCTTGAAGGTGACTTGGGCGCGGGCAAAACCACGCTGTCGCGCGGCATTATTCGCGGGTTGGGCCACACGGGCGCGGTAAAAAGCCCGACGTTCACTCTGGTCGAACCCTACGAGATAGGTGCGGTGCGCGCCTTCCACTTTGACCTTTATCGCCTGGTAGACCCGGAAGAGTTGGAGTACATGGGCATTCGTGATTACTTCGACGAAGATGTGTTGTGCCTGATCGAATGGCCAGATAAAGGCACAGGCTTTTTGCCAAAGCCGGACCTGACCATTACCATTACGCCGCATGCTCACGGACGTCAGCTGAAGTTGTTGCCCCAAAGCGCGCGCGGGCAGTCGTGGTGCGCCGCTTTGGCATTGGAATTTAAATAATTGGTGGGGTTAGGTATGCGCTTTCGCGCGATGGTTGCTGTCGTAGGGGTATTGCTTGCGGCAATGACTTTCAATGCTCTGGCTGCTTCACAGGTGAAAAGTGTTCGCCTGTGGCGAGCGCCGGATAACACGCGACTGGTGTTTGACCTGTCTGGCCCGGTCCAGCACAGCGTCTTTACCCTCACGGCGCCGGATCGCCTGGTGATCGACATCAACGGCGCGACCTTGGGCGCGCCGCTGAAAGTGTCCACCGCGAATACGCCGATTACCTCGATGCGCTCGGCCCAGCGTACGCCGACCGACCTGCGCGTGGTTATCGACCTGAAAAAGGCCGTAACCCCGAAAAGTTTTGTGTTGGCGCCGAACGCCCAATACGGTAACCGGCTGGTGGTCGACTTGTTCGACAACGCCGCCGATGCCGCGCCGCCGCCTGCGCCAACGCCAGCCGTTGCGACCGTACCGGCGGTGCCGGTCAACCCGTCGCAGCCGCAAGTCAAATTGCCACCGCCGCCGCCTGCGCCTGCGGGCAAGCGCGACGTTATTGTGGTGATCGACGCTGGCCACGGTGGTGAAGACCCTGGCGCATCCGGTTCGCGCGGCCAGCATGAAAAAGACGTGGTATTGGCCATCGCCCGTGAACTTCAGCGTCAGGTCAATGGCATGAAGGGCTATCGCGCCGAGCTGACGCGTACCGGCGACTACTTCATTCCGCTGCGCGGCCGTACCGAAATCGCGCGCAAGAAGGGCGCCGACCTGTTTGTGTCGATCCACGCCGACGCAGCACCTTCGGCCGCCGCGTTTGGCGCCTCGGTGTTCGCCCTGTCAGACCGTGGCGCCACCTCGGAGACGGCACGTTGGCTGGCCGACAGTGAAAACCGTTCCGACTTGATCGGCGGCACCGGCAACGTGTCCCTTGATGACAAAGACAAAATGCTCGCAGGCGTACTGCTCGATCTGTCGATGACCGCTTCGTTGACTTCCAGCCTGAACGTCGGCCAGAAGGTGCTGAGCAACATCGGTCGGGTCACGTCCTTGCACAAACAACGTGTGGAGCAGGCCGGGTTCATGGTGCTGAAGTCGCCGGACATCCCGTCGATCCTGGTGGAAACCGGGTTTATCTCCAATTCCAACGAAGCCTCGAAGCTTGCCAGCGCCAGCCATCAACAGGCCCTGGCGCGCTCGATCAGCGCGGGTATTCGGCAGTTCTTCCAGCAAAACCCGCCGCCGGGCAGCTATATCGCCTGGCTGCGCGACTCCGGGAAAATTGTTCAGGGGCCGCGTGATCATCGCGTGCAGCCAGGCGATACCTTGGCCATGCTGGCCGTGCGTTTCCAGGTGTCGCCGGCCACCTTGCGCAATGCCAATAACCTGAAAACCGACGAGTTGAAAGTGGGTCAGGTGCTGACCATCCCCGGCACAGAACTGGCGGCGCAGTAATGAGTGAATCAGTCCTCAACAGCGGCTCGCGCATCGAACTGCTCAGCCCGCGCCTGGCGAACCAGATTGCTGCGGGTGAGGTGGTTGAGCGCCCTGCATCGGTGATCAAGGAACTGCTGGAAAACAGTATCGACTCCGGCGCCAAGCGCATCGATGTCGACGTGGAGCAGGGCGGCGTCAAGCTGCTGCGGGTACGCGATGACGGCAGTGGCATCTCTTCCGATGACCTTCCGCTGGCCCTCGCGCGTCACGCTACCAGCAAAATTCGCGACCTCGAAGACCTGGAACGGGTCATGAGCCTGGGCTTTCGCGGTGAGGCGCTGGCCTCGATCAGCTCCGTGGCCCGCCTGACATTGACCTCACGTACGCGTGACGCCGAGCAGGCCTGGCAGGTTGAAACCGAAGGCCGCGATATGGCGCCACGCGTCCAGCCGGCGGCGCACCCGGTGGGCACCTCGGTTGAGGTGCGCGACCTGTTCTTCAACACCCCGGCGCGGCGCAAATTCCTCAAGGCCGAAAAAACCGAATTCGATCACCTGCAAGAAGTCATCAAACGTCTGGCCCTGGCGCGTTTTGACGTGGCGTTCCACTTGCGCCACAACGGTAAAACCATCCTCAGCCTGCACGAGGCCCATGACGATGCGGCCCGCGCGCGGCGTGTGTCGGCGATCTGCGGCGCGGGGTTTCTGGAGCAGGCGCTGCCGATTGAAATCGAGCGCAATGGCCTGCACCTGTGGGGTTGGGTGGGCTTGCCGACCTTCTCGCGTAGCCAGGCGGACCTGCAATATTTCTTTGTGAATGGCCGCGCGGTACGCGACAAGCTGGTCGCCCACGCGGTGCGCCAAGCGTATCGGGATGTGCTGTTCAACGGGCGGCACCCGACGTTTGTGCTGTTCTTTGAGGTTGACCCGTCGGTGGTCGACGTCAACGTGCACCCGACCAAGCACGAAGTGCGTTTCCGTGACGGGCGCATGGTGCACGACTTCCTCTATGGCACCCTGCACCGCGCTTTGGGCGATGTGCGCCCGGATGACCAGTTGTCTGCGCCTATCGTGACCGCAGTGGTGCGCCCGACGGGGCCGGAGGCCGGCGAGTTCGGGCCTCAAGGCGAAATGAGCCTGGCGGCCAACTTGCTGCAATCGCAGCAGCCTCAGCCTGCGTACACGGCGCCTGGCTCGGGTTCCGGTGCGGGCTATCAGTACCAATACACACCGCGCCCGCAGTCGGCGGTGCCGGTGGCTGAGGCCCAAGCGGCCTATCGCGAATTTTTTGCACCGTTGCCGGGCGCCGAGTCAGGCGCTGGCGCGGTTGCTTTGCCTGAAGGCGGCGGGGATATACCGCCGCTGGGTTATGCGCTGGCGCAGCTCAAGGGTATCTATATCCTCGCGGAAAACGCCCATGGCCTGGTGTTGGTGGACATGCACGCCGCCCACGAACGGATCATGTACGAGCGCCTGAAGATCGCCATGGCCAGCGAAGGCCTCAGCGGCCAGCCGCTGCTGGTGCCGGAGTCCCTGGCCGTTAGCCAGCGTGAGGCCGATTGCGCCGAAGAACACCACAGCGTGTTCCAGAAGCTCGGCTTTGAATTACAACGACTCGGCCCGGAAACCCTGGCGATCCGCCAGATTCCCGCGCTGCTCAAGCAGGCCGAAGCCAACCGGCTGGTCGCCGACGTGCTGGCAGACCTGATGGAGTACGGCACCAGTGACCGCATTCAGGCACACATCAACGAACTGCTCGGCACCATGGCCTGCCACGGCGCCATTCGCGCCAACCGCCGCCTGGCCTTGCCGGAAATGAACGGCCTGCTGCGCGACATGGAAAACACCGAGCGCAGCGGGCAATGCAACCATGGCCGGCCGACGTGGACCCAAATGGGCCTGGACGATCTGGACAAACTGTTCTTGCGCGGCCGTTGATGAGCGCCTTGCCCCCCGCAATTTTCCTGATGGGCCCCACGGCTGCCGGCAAGACCGACCTCGCCATCGAGCTGAGCAAGGTGCTGCCGTGTGAGCTGATCAGCGTCGACTCTGCCCTGGTTTACCGGGACATGGACATTGGCACGGCCAAGCCGTCAAAAGCGCTGCTGGCCGAGTACCCGCACAGGTTGATCGACATCATCGACCCGTCGCAAAGCTACTCGGCTGCCGATTTTCGTAGCGACGCGTTGGCCGCGATGGCCGAGATCACCGCGCGCGGTAATATTCCGCTGCTGGTCGGCGGCACAATGCTCTATTACAAGGCTTTGCAGGAGGGGCTGGCCGATATGCCACCCGCCGATGCTTGCGTGCGTGCCGAGCTTGAGGACGAGGCTGCACGCCTTGGCTGGCAAGCCCTGCACGACCAGTTGGCGGTGGTAGACCCGGTTTCCGCTGCGCGCATTCACCCCAATGACCCCCAGCGCCTTACGCGTGCGCTGGAAGTCTGGCGGGTCAGCGGGCAGACCATGACTGAACATCGGCTGAAACAAACTGCGCAAAGTGCTGAAGCAGGCGCTTCTGGTCAGTCACAATTACCCTATACTGTGGCGAATCTGGCCATCGCTCCGGCAAATCGCCAGGTGCTGCATGAACGAATTGCACAAAGATTCACAATTATGTTGGAACAGGGGTTCGTGGACGAGGTCGTAGCACTGCGTTCCAGAGGTGACCTGCATTCAGGGTTGCCTTCGATACGTGCTGTAGGCTACCGCCAAGTCTGGGATCATCTGGATGGCAAGCTGACGTCAACCGACATGCAGGAGCGCGGCATCATTGCCACGCGCCAATTGGCGAAACGCCAGTTCACCTGGTTGCGCAGCTGGAGCGATTTGCACTGGTTGGACAGCCTGGACAGCGACAATCTGTCACGCGCCTTGAAATACTTGGGCACGGTCTCCATATTGAGCTGAGTCCTTGCAATTGCCGTCTATCCTTGGGGGTGTGGCGGCCATAAGCTATCTATTTTCCGAATTTTATTATTGATCCTTAAAGGAGTGCGGCACATGTCAAAAGGGCATTCGCTACAAGACCCTTACTTGAATACTTTACGTAAAGAGAAGTTGGGGTTTCCATCTATCTGGTCAACGGTATCAAGCTGCAAGGCACGATCGAGTCGTTCGACCAATTCGTGATTCTGCTGAAAAACACCGTCAGCCAGATGGTTTACAAGCACGCTATCTCGACAGTCGTTCCTGTTCGTCCAATTCGTCTGCCTAGCGCAGCGGATGGCGAGCAAGCTGACGCTGAGCCAAGTAACGCCTGATAGGAGTCTCCTTTGTTCTTTGAGCGCCACGGTGGTGGTGAGCGAGTAATCCTCGTTCACTTGGATGGACAGGACCCTGAGGCGCGCGAAGATCCGCAGGAGTTTCAGGAGTTGGCAAATTCGGCCGGCGCCGAGACCGTTGCGTTTTTTAACGTACCGCGTCATCGGCCAACCGCCAAATTCCTGATTGGCAGCGGCAAGGTCGAGGAACTGCGCGACCTGGTGCATGCCGAAAAGGCCGATCTGGTGATCTTCAATCACATCCTCACGCCCAGTCAGGAACGTAACCTCGAACGAGTGTTCGAGTGCCGCGTGATCGACCGCACGGGTCTGATTCTCGATATTTTCGCCCAACGCGCCCGTACCCATGAAGGCAAGCTCCAGGTTGAACTGGCCCAGCTTGACCACATGAGCACGCGGCTGGTGCGTGGCTGGACTCACCTTGAGCGTCAAGGTGGTGGTATCGGCATGCGTGGCCCGGGTGAAACCCAGTTGGAAACCGACCGGCGCTTGCTGCGGGTTCGCCTGCGACAGATCAAGGGCCGCCTCGAAAAAGTACGCAGCCAGCGCGAGCAATCGCGACGCGGGCGTATGCGTGCCGATATTCCTACGGTTTCCCTGGTGGGCTATACCAACGCCGGCAAATCGACACTGTTCAACAACGTGACCCAATCCGACGTTTACGCGGCCGACCAACTCTTCGCCACCCTCGACCCGACCTTGCGCCGTCTCGAACTGGATGACTTGGGGCCGATCGTGTTGGCCGACACCGTGGGGTTCATTCGTCACTTGCCGCACAAGCTGGTCGAGGCATTCAGGTCTACGCTCGAAGAGTCGAGCAACTCCGACCTGCTGCTGCACGTGATCGATGCGGCTGAGCCGGATCGCATGTTGCAGATCGAACAGGTAATGGTGGTGCTGGGCGAGATTGGCGCCCAGGACTTGCCGATCCTTGAGGTCTATAACAAACTCGATTTGCTTGAGGGCGTTGAGCCGCAAATTCAGCGCGACGAAGATGGCAAGCCCCAGCGGGTTTGGGTGTCGGCGCGCGATGGTGCTGGCCTGGATTTGCTCCAGCAAGCGATTGCCGAGTTGCTCGGGGGCGATTTGTTTGTCGGCACCTTGCGCTTGCCTCAGCGTTTTGCTCGACTGCGTGCACAGTTTTTCGAGCTGGGCGCGGTACAGAAAGAAGAACACGACGAAGAAGGTGTCAGCTTGCTGGCCGTTCGATTGCCGCGCGCAGAGCTGAATCGGCTGGTTAGCCGTGAAGGCGAGGTGCCGACGGAGTTTATCGAACAACACACTTTGCAATAAAAGCCTCCGAAAGCGGTTGTGCCGCAGTAGCAGGCATTCTGTAGCATTGGTCGCGCGCCGTGGGTGCGTCTTTGCTTTATCAGATGGAGAGCGCTATGGCTTGGAATGAGCCGGGTGGCAACTCGAATAATCAGGATCCTTGGGGTGGTAAACGCCGCAATAATGGCGACCGCAAGGGGCCACCAGATCTCGACGAGGCCTTCCGAAAGCTGCAGGAAAGCCTGAATGGGTTGTTCGGTGGCGGTAAAAAACGCGGTGGTGACGACGGTGGTCGCACCAGCAAGGGCGGCGGCTATGGCCTGCTGGGCTTGGGCCTTGTCGTGCTCGCGGCCGTGTGGCTGTACAGCGCCGTCTACGTGGTCGACGAGCAGGAGCAAGCCGTGGTGCTGCGCTTCGGCAAGTACTACGAGACCGTCGGCCCGGGCCTGAACATCTATTTCCCGCCGATCGACAAAAAGTACATGGAGAACGTCACGCGTGAGCGTGCCTACACCAAGCAGGGCCAGATGCTGACCGAAGACGAGAACATCGTCGAAGTGCCGCTGACCGTGCAGTACAAGATCACCAACCTGCAGGACTTCGTGCTGAACGTTGACCAGCCGGAAATCAGCCTGCAACACGCAACCGAAAGCGCCCTGCGCCATGTGGTGGGTTCCACCGCCATGGACCAGGTGCTGACCGAAGGCCGTGAATTGATGGCCAGCGAGATCAAGGAGCGCCTGCAACGGTTCCTCGACACCTATCGCACCGGTATCACCGTCACCCAGGTGAACGTACAGAGCGCAGCGGCACCGCGCGAAGTGCAGGAAGCCTTTGATGACGTGATTCGCGCCCGTGAAGACGAGCAGCGCTCGCGCAACCAGGCTGAAACCTACGCCAACGGCGTGGTGCCGGAAGCCCGTGGTCAGGCCCAGCGCATTCTTGAAGATGCCAACGGTTACCGCGACGAAGTGGTTTCGCGCGCCAAGGGTGAAGCGGACCGCTTCACCAAACTGGTTGCCGAATACCGCAAGGCCCCGGAAGTCACGCGTGAGCGTCTGTACCTCGACACCATGCAGGAAGTTTTCAGCAACACCAGCAAGGTGCTCGTGACCGGCAGCAAAGGTGGGCAGAACAACCTGCTGTACCTGCCGCTGGACAAGATGATCGAAGGCGGTCGTAGCAGCACCAGCGCACCGTCCAACGGTTCGACCGCTGCTGCCAATGAAGCCAGCGCCCGTGCGGCCGCTGACTTGCTGCAACAGCAAACACGTACCAGGGAGAGTCGTTGATGAACAATAAATCGCTGACCGCCCTGATTGTAGGGGTTGTCGTGGTCATCGCTGCCTGGAACTGCTTCTACATCGTGTCTCAAACCGAGCGCGCGGTGTTGCTGCAATTCGGTCGTGTGGTGCAGGCGGATGTCCAGCCTGGCTTGCATGTGAAAGTCCCCTACGTGAACCAGGTGCGCAAGTTTGACGGCCGCCTGATGACCCTGGATGCACCGACACAGCGCTTCCTGACCCTGGAAAAGAAAGCCGTAATGGTTGATGCCTACGCCAAGTGGCGCGTCAAGGATGCCGAGCGTTTCTACACTGCGACATCCGGCCTCAAGCAAATTGCCGACGAGCGTTTGTCGCGCCGTCTGGAATCGGGCCTGCGTGACCAGTTTGGTAAGCGCACCCTGCACGAGGTGGTCTCGGGTGAACGTGATGCGTTGATGGCTGACATCACGCGTTCGTTGAACGGCATGGCCGAAAAAGAACTGGGTATCGAAGTTGTCGATGTCCGGGTCAAGGCCATCGACCTGCCCAAGGAAGTTAACCGCAGCGTGTTCGAACGTATGAGCACCGAGCGTGAGCGTGAAGCCCGTGAGCATCGCGCCAAAGGTAACGAACTGGCTGAAGGCATCCGTGCGGATGCCGATCGTCAGCGCCGTGTACTGCTGGCCGAAGCTTATCGCGAGTCTGAAGAGGCCCGCGGTGATGGTGATGCTCAGGCCGCGTCGATCTACTCCAAGGCTTATGGCCAGGACCAGGAGTTCTACGCGTTCTACCGCAGCCTGCGTGCTTACCGTGAAAGCTTTGCGAACAAAACCGACGTCATGGTGCTGGACCCGAGCAGCGATTTCTTCCGCTACCTGGAAAAGTCCAAGTAAAAGCCCAGTGATTCTGTAGGCTCACTCCCGCCTGGCGGCTAAAACGTCTGGCGGGGTGATCCTTTCAGAAAACGGGTGTATGATGCGGCAGCCGGGAAATTCCCGGCTTTTTTGCGTCTGCATGTTTGATTGTTGTGGGCTGAGCAGACGCCACAGTTTTTTCGAGGAAAGTGCCCGACGAGGCCGCAAGCAGGCCATTCGTCACGTCGTTCTTGCGCGTTGTTTATGCGGGGGCCGGGTATTTTCTGCTTCACTCAGGGCTCGGCCGAGGGTTGGCTGCCCGGATCATAGGGGAATGGCGTAATGGCAACGGTAGACCGCTGGCTGCTGCCAGATGGCATCGAAGAAGTACTGCCACCGGAAGCGGCGCGCATTGAAGTAGCGCGTCGGCAGGTGTTGGATCTGTTCCAGAGCTGGGGTTACGAGTTTGTCGTGACCCCGCATATCGAGTACCTGGAATCGCTGCTGACCGGCGCAGGCCAGGACCTGGATCTGCGCACCTTCAAGGTCATCGACCCGCAATCGGGCCGGCAAATGGGTTTTCGTGCCGACATCACGCCGCAAGTGGCGCGCATCGATGCGCACACCCTGCGCCGCGAAGGCCCGAGCCGCCTGTGCTACGCCGGTAGTGTGCTGCATGCTCAGCCGCGTGCCTTGTCGTCTTCCCGTAGCCCGATCCAGTTGGGCGCCGAGCTGTACGGTGATGCCAGCCCGAGCAGCGACGTTGAAGTGATCAGCCTGATGCTGGCCATGCTGCAACTGGCCGACGTGCCGGATGTACACATGGACCTCGGCCACGTCGGTATTTACCGTGGCCTGGCGCGTGCCGCCGGGTTGTCCGGTGAAGTGGAACAACACTTGTTCGATGCCCTGCAACGCAAGGCTATCGATGAAGTGATCGCGCTCACCGAGGGGGTGCCGGCTGACCTCGCCGGCATGCTGCGCGCACTGGTTGACCTGTGTGGCGGTCGTGAAGTGCTGGTGGCTGCGCGTGAGCGCCTGGCCAACGCACCGGCGCCCGTGTTGGCGGCGCTGGACGACGTGCTGGCGATTGCCGAGCGGTTGTCGGCGCGCTTCCCGCAGTTGCCGCTGTATTTTGACCTGGGCGAGCTGCGCGGCTATCACTACCACACCGGTGTGGTGTTCGCCGTGTTTGTGCCGGGTGTTGGCCAGGCCATTGCGCAGGGCGGTCGTTACGACGACATCGGCGCCGACTTTGGTCGTGCGCGGCCGGCGACTGGCTTTTCTACCGATTTGAAAACCCTGGTGACCCTGGGGCGTGCTGAGGTCGAGCTGCCGTCTGGTGGCATCTGGATGCCCGACAGTACGGACGCAGCACTCTGGCAGCAGGTTTGCCAGTTGCGCAGTGAGGGTCAGCGTGTTGTTCAGGCCTTGCCTGGACAGCCATTGGGCGCCGCCCGTGAAGCGGACTGCGACCGGCAATTGATTCTGCAGAACGGGCTTTGGCAAGTATCGCCACTGGCTTCTTGAGTTTTCCTGCCGGCCATCGCCGGCACCAAGTTTGCGCGAATGAGGACAAGTGTTATGGGTAAGAATGTCGTAGTCCTGGGCACCCAATGGGGTGATGAGGGCAAAGGCAAGATCGTTGATCTGCTGACCGAACATGCTGCCGCCGTAGTGCGCTACCAAGGTGGCCACAACGCTGGCCACACGCTGGTCATCGATGGCGAAAAAACCGTTTTGCACCTGATCCCGTCGGGCGTACTGCGCGAAGGCGTGCAGTGCCTGATCGGCAACGGCGTGGTGGTTGCACCGGACGCCCTGCTGCGTGAGATCACCAAGCTGGAAGAGAAAGGCGTACCGGTGCGCGAGCGCCTGCGTATCAGCCCGTCTTGCCCGCTGATCCTGTCCTATCACGTGGCGCTGGACCAGGCCCGTGAAAAAGCGCGTGGCGAGCTGAAGATCGGTACGACCGGTCGCGGCATCGGCCCGGCCTATGAAGACAAGGTTGCACGCCGTGGCCTGCGTGTTGGCGACCTGCTCAACATGCCGCGCTTTGCCGACAAACTGCGTGAACTGGTGGATTACCACAACTTCATGCTGGTGGGTTACTACAAAGAGCCGGCCATCGACTACGACAAGACCCTGGCCGAGTGCAAAGAATACGCCGAGCTGCTCAAGCCGCTGATGCTGGACGTGACTGCCGAGCTGCACGACCTGCGTCGCGCCGGCAAAGACATCATGTTCGAAGGCGCCCAGGGTTCGTTGCTCGACATCGACCACGGCACCTACCCGTACGTGACCAGCTCTAACACCACCGCTGGCGGCGTGGCTACCGGCTCCGGTGTTGGCCCGATGTTCCTGGATTACATCCTGGGCATCACCAAGGCTTACACCACGCGTGTGGGTTCGGGTCCGTTCCCGACTGAGCTGTTCGACGACGTCGGTGCGCACCTTGCCAAACAAGGTCACGAGTTCGGCGCCACCACCGGCCGTGCACGTCGTTGCGGCTGGTTCGATGCGGTTATCCTGCGTCGCGCTATCGATGTGAACAGCATCTCGGGCATCTGCCTGACCAAGCTGGATGTACTCGACGGCCTGGAAGCCATCAATATCTGTGTCGGCTACAAAGACGCAGAGGGTAACGACGTAGCGCCGACTGATGCAGACAGCTATCTGGGTCTGCAGCCGGTGTACGAAGAAGTACCGGGCTGGACCGAGTCGACCGTGGGCGCGAAAACCCTGGAAGAGCTGCCGGCCAACGCCCGCGCTTACATCAAGCGTGTTGAGGCGCTGATTGGTGCACCGATCGACATTATTTCGACTGGCCCGGACCGCAACGAGACCATCGTTCTGCGTCACCCGTTTGGCTAACAAGCTGTTGATGTAAAAAGCAAAGGGCTCCTTCGGGAGCCCTTTGTCGTTTGCGCGGTTTAAACGGCACGACCCTTGCTGTGGTTATCTCTTTCGCGGTGCTATCAAATTAATGGCACC
>NZ_VUAZ01000126.1 GCF_009296165.1 Pseudomonas kitaguniensis
TTTGGGTGATGGCTTATATCGGTTTCCTGCCGGGTTACCCACGGATTCAAGCCTGCGTGCGCCATCGTGGTTTAACGGGGTGCTTCTCAGATCAAGATCACAAGATCAAAGCAAGAGCACGGCGGCCCGAAAGCCGAGCTGATTAGGTTGAATGCAGAACAAAAGCAGTTTTGCATACATCGGCAGAGTGTCTGCTTTTTTTGCTTTTTGTGGGAGGGGGCTTGCTCCCGATAGCAGTTTTACAGTTGATACATGAATTGACTGACCCACCGCCATCGGGAGCAAGCCCCCTCCCACAGTTTGACCGAGTTCGGCTTGGGAATTGGGCCGGCTTTCGGGCCTTTCAAAAGTGACTCGCTGTAAGAGCGGAACCGATATAGGCCCTAACCTCAAAACGGATATGCACTCAAAACCAAAGCCCCAAACCTGGATAAATTTCAATAACAAAAACAATAGGTTATTCGTAGTTTGATAGGAGCCGAGTTCGGCTTGTGAGATTAATTCGGGGCAAAAAAAAGCCCCGCCAATTGACGGGGTTGAGGTACGAGCGTGGCGCTCGAAAATCGGTGCAGCCAAGCCTCCCCATTGCGGGGGAGGCCGCTGGCTGATTACAGCAGGATAGTGCGTATATCGTTCAACAGTTGGCTCAGACGCTGCGTAAAGCGAGCCGCAGCGGCGCCGTTGATCACACGGTGATCGTAAGACAACGACAGCGGCAGCATCAGCTTCGGCTGGAACGCTTTACCGTCCCACACAGGCTGGATAGTGGCCTTGGAAACACCCAGGATCGCCACTTCCGGCGCGTTGACGATTGGCGTAAAGCCAGTGCCGCCAATGTGCCCGAGGCTGGAGATGGTGAAGCACGCGCCTTGCATGTCGTCGGCGGTGAGCTTCTTGTCGCGGGCCTTGGCAGCCAGCGCAGCCGCTTCGGCAGCCAGTTGCAGCAGGCTTTTTTGGTCGACGTTCTTGATCACCGGCACCAGCAGGCCATCCGGCGTATCGACTGCGAAACCTACGTTCACGTACTTCTTGCGGATGATCGCTTTGCCGCTTGGCGCCAGCGAGCTGTTGAAGTCCGGCAGCTCCTTGAGCAGGTGCGCACAGGCCTTGAGCAGCAGTGGCAACACGGTCAGTTTCACGCCAGCCTTCTCGGCCACGGCTTTCTGCGCAACGCGGAAAGCTTCCAGGTCGGTAATGTCGGCCTGGTCGAACTGAGTCACGTGCGGGATGTTCAGCCAGCTGCGGTGCAGGCTCGACGCGCCGATTTGCATCAGGCGGGTCATCGGCACTTCTTCGGTTTCGCCGAAGCGGCTGAAGTCCACCACCGGGATCGGCGGAATGCCCGAACCACCGGTGGCAGCGCCGGCAGCCGGAGCTTCCTTGGCCTTCTGCATCATGGATTTGACGTAAACCTGCACGTCTTCCTTCAGCACACGACCGTGAGGGCCGGTGGCCGACACAGCGTTCAGCTCAACCCCGAACTCACGCGCCAGTTGGCGTACGGCAGGGCCAGCGTGAACCTTGGCGCCGCTTGGCGCAGGTGCGGCAGCCGCCGGGGCCGGTGCAGCCTCAGCTTTTGCAGCCGGTGCTGCAGCGGCGGCAGGTGCCGGTGCCGGTGCCGGTGCAGCTTCAGCTTTGGCCGCCGGCGCAGCAGCGGCCGCAGCGGGTGCCGCAGCAGGCGCAGCGCCTTGTACTTTGAGCTTGAGGATGAAGTCGCCAGTGCCGACTTCGTCTTCCAGCTTGACCGCGATGCTTTCCACAACGCCGGCAGCCGGCGACGGGATTTCCATGGAGGCCTTGTCGGACTCCAGGGTGATCAGCGACTGGTCGGCTTCGACGGTGTCGCCGACTTTGACCAGCAGCTCAATGATCTTGGCCTTGCCCGACGAGCCGATGTCCGGAACATGAATGTCCTGAACGCTGGCGGCGGCGGCAGCCGGAGCAGCCGCCTCGGCCGCTGGGGCCTCGGCAGGCTTTTCAGCAGGCTTTTCAGCAGGTTTTTCTGCTGGCGCTGCAGCGCCAGCAGGCGCTGCCGCAGGGGCCGCATCAGCGGCGCCTTCGATTTCCAGCTCAAGCAGTTCGTCGCCTTCTTTCAGGCGGTCGCCCAGCTTGACCTTGAGGCTCTTGACCACGCCGGCCTTGGGAGCAGGGATTTCCATGCTCGCCTTGTCTGATTCCAGGGTCAGGATGCTCTGGTCGGCTTCGACGGTGTCGCCGACCTTCACAAACAGCTCGATTACTTCACCTTCACCGCTGCCGATGTCAGGTACGCGAATGAGTTCGCTCACAAAAAATCTCCTCAGCAGTCCAGTGGGTTGCGTTTTTCCGGGTTGATCCCGAACTTGACGATGGCGTCAGCCACCACCTTGGGTTCGATCTCACCACGGTCAGCCAAGGCTTCCAGGGCTGCCAACACCACGAAGTGACGGTCGACTTCGAAGAAGTGACGCAGCTTCTTGCGGCTGTCACTGCGGCCGAAACCGTCGGTGCCCAGGACTTTGAATTCCTTGGACGGGACCCACTGGCGAATTTGTTCAGCAAACAGCTTCATGTAGTCGGTGGACGCGATAACCGGACCTTTACGGCCGTTCAGGCATTCTTCGACGTAGCTCAGTGCAGGCTTCTGGCCAGGGTGCAGGCGGTTGTTGCGCTCTACGGCCAGGCCATCGCGACGCAGTTCGTTGAAGCTGGTAACGCTCCACACGTCAGCGCCGACGTTGAACTCGTCACGCAGGATCTTCGCCGCTTCACGCACTTCACGCAGGATGGTGCCGGAGCCCATCAGTTGTACGTGGTGCGCCGCTTCCTTGGTGTCTTCTTCGAGCAGGTACATGCCCTTGATGATGCCTTCTTCAACACCGGCCGGCATGGCTGGCTGCTGGTAAGACTCGTTCATCACGGTGATGTAATAGAAAATGTCCTGTTGCTCTTCGGTCATCTTCTTCATGCCGTCCTGAATGATCACCGCCAGCTCGTAGCCGTAGGTTGGATCAAAGGTGCGGCAGTTCGGGATGGTCGCAGCCAGGATGTGGCTGTGACCGTCTTCGTGTTGCAGGCCTTCGCCGTTCAGCGTGGTACGGCCGGCGGTGCCGCCGATCAGGAAGCCACGGGTACGGCTGTCGCCCGCTGCCCACGCCAGGTCACCGATACGCTGGAAACCGAACATCGAGTAGAAGATGTAGAACGGCAGCATCGGCTGGTTGTGGCTGGAGTACGAAGTACCGGCAGCGATGAAGGAGCTCATGGCGCCCGCTTCGTTGATGCCTTCTTCGAGGATCTGGCCCTTCTTGTCTTCCTTGTAGAACATCACCTGGTCTTTATCGACTGGCTCGTAGAGCTGGCCGACGGAGGAGTAGATGCCCAACTGACGGAACATGCCTTCCATACCGAAGGTACGCGCTTCGTCCGGGATGATCGGGACGATACGCGAGCCGATTTCCTTGTCCTTGACCAATTGCGCGAGGATGCGCACGAAGGCCATGGTGGTGGAAATTTCACGGTCGCCCGAGCCGTCCAGGATAGCCTTGAGGGTATCGAGTGGCGGCGTCGGGATGTTGAAGCTTTTAGCGCGGCGCTGTGGCACGAAACCGCCCAGCGCGGTGCGGCGTTCGCTCAGGTAACGCGCTTCGGCGCTGTTTGGCTCTGGCTTGAAGAACGGCAGGTTCTCCAGCTCTTCATCCTTGACCGGGATGTCGAAGCGATCACGGAACAACTTCAGGCTGTCGACATCGACTTTCTTGGTGTTGTGCGCAGTGTTTTTCGCTTCGCCGGCACCGGTGCCATAACCTTTGATGGTTTTGGCCAGGATGACGGTCGGTTGTTCTTTGTGGTTGACCGCTTGGTGGTACGCCGCATACACCTTGTACGGGTCGTGGCCGCCACGGTTGAGTTTCCAGATCTCGTCGTCGGACAAGTCTGCAACCATCGCCTTGAGTTCCGGCGTGTTGAAGAAGTGTTCACGCACGAACGCGCCGTCTTTGGCCTTGTAGTTCTGGTACTCGCCGTCGATGACTTCGTCCATGCGACGTTGCAGGATACCGTCGACGTCTTTGGCCAACAGTGGGTCCCAGAAACGCCCCCAGATAACTTTGGTCACGTTCCAGTGGGCGCCACGGAACACGCCTTCGAGTTCCTGGATGATCTTGCCGTTGCCGCGAACCGGGCCGTCGAGGCGCTGCAGGTTGCAGTTGATGACGAAGATCAGGTTGTCGAGCTTCTCGCGGCCAGCCAGGGAGATGGCGCCCAGCGATTCCGGCTCGTCACACTCGCCGTCACCCAGGAAGCACCAGACCTTCTGCTTGCCTTCCGGGATGAAGCCACGCGCTTCCAGGTACTTCATGAAACGTGCCTGGTAGATCGCCTGGATCGGGCCAAGGCCCATCGACACAGTCGGGAACTGCCAGAAGTCCGGCATCAGCCAAGGGTGCGGGTAGGACGACAGGCCGCCACCGTCGACTTCCTGACGGAAGTTGTTCATCTGGTCTTCGCTGATGCGGCCTTCCATGAACGCACGGGCGTAAACGCCTGGCGAGGTGTGGCCCTGGAAGTAGATCAGGTCGCCGCCGTGTTCTTCGGTCGGGGCCTGGAAGAAGTAGTTGAAGCCGATGTCATACAGGGTTGCGCTGGAAGCGAAGCTGGAGATGTGACCGCCCAGGTCCGAATCTTTCAAGTTCGTGCGCATTACCATCGCCATGGCGTTCCAACGTACCAGCGAGCGAATGCGGCGTTCCATGAACAGGTCGCCAGGCATGCGTGCTTCGTGGGTAACGGGGATGGTGTTGCGGTATGGCGTAGTGATGGCGTAAGGCAGTTGCGAGCCGCTGCGGGTCGCGAGTTCGCCCATACGGGTCATCAGGTAGTGAGCACGGTCTTCGCCTTCTTTGTCGAGAACCGATTCCAGGGCGTCCAGCCATTCCTGGGTTTCGACGGGATCGAGGTCTTGCATGGCTTGCTCCAGGGCGGAAAGGCTACCAGAATCGGCTGCCTGAGTTTGCGACTGGCCTTGTGGGCAGACGACATAAATTCTTGGATGGCCGAAGGTTGCTTCGGCGTCCTGTAGTTTTACTACAAATCGTCGGCCATTTCAGCCTTTCGAATGTATATACGAGTAGTAAAACTACACAAGACTGAGCGTATGGCTCGGTCTGGCTGGTGAGCATAATCGTTATTGTTGATCTTTTGCGAACAAGAAAAGGTGAAAGTTTGATGTTGCCTGCCAAGATTAATTTAATTTCAGCTATTTATAACCTTTGTTCGACAGTCCATCACCGCGCGAGGGTCTTGCGCTCACCGCCACAAGCCATTTACGCGCCGATCAAGGATAGACCATGAGCCTTCCAACACTGGCCGAATTACCGGCCATTTTAGTGCCTTTCGCCACGCGAGCCGAGCAGTCATTACGTGAAACGGTGGCCGCGCTGGACGACGATCATGGCCTTTCTGCGTGGACGCCGCAACGCTGGGCGGATTTTGCGCGTGTGTGCGCCGCCAGTGATTTTGTGATTGAACAGAGCCTGCGTGATCCTGTGATGTTGCTTGAACTGGTGGCCTGGGGCGAGCTGGACCGAGGCTTTGCGCCCGGCGAGCTGTGTGGGCAGATCGCGCGCCGTGCAACAAGCTGAAACAGAAGATGAGTTGGGCCGCGTGCTGCGTCGCCAGCGTACGCGCCAACAGGTGCGCATTATCTGGCGCGACCTGACGCGCCAGGCCGACCTGGTGCAAACCTGCCGCGACCTCTCCGACATGGCCGATGCCAGCATCGACCAGGCTTATCAATGGCTGTACCAACGCCATTGCGTGCAATTCGGCACGCCCACCGGTCGGCGCAGCGGTGAAGCGCAGCACATGGTCATCCTCGGCATGGGCAAGCTCGGCGCGGTGGAGCTGAACCTGTCGTCGGATATTGACCTGATCTTCGCCTACCCCGAGGGCGGCGACACGGTGGGCGTGAAGCGCGCGCTGGACAACCAGGAATTTTTCATCCGCCTTGGTCAAAAATTGATCAAGCGCTCGACCCGATGACCGTCGACGGTTCGTGTTCCGCGTTGACATGCGCCTGCGCCCGTATGGTTCGGCCGGTGCGCTGGTGCTGAGCTTTAACGCGCTGGAGCAGTATTACCAGGACCAGGGCCGTGACTGGGAACGCTACGCGATGATCAAGGCGCGGGTTGTGGCGGGCGACCAAGTGGCGGGCGCGCAACTGCTCGACATGCTGCGCCCGTTTGTTTATCGCCGTTACCTGGACTTTTCCGCCATCGAAGCGCTGCGCACCATGAAGCAGTTGATTCAGCAAGAAGTGCGGCGCAAAGGCATGGCCGAGAACATCAAGCTGGGCTCGGGCGGCATTCGTGAAGTGGAATTTATCGCCCAGGCGTTCCAGCTGATTCACGGCGGGCGCGACCTCAGCCTGCAACAGCGGCCTCTGCTCAAGGTGCTGGGCATGCTCGAAGGCCAAGGGTACTTGCCGCCGGCGGTGATCGCCGAGTTGCGCAATGGCTATGAATTTTTGCGTTACACCGAACACGCGATCCAGGCGATTGCCGACCGGCAGACGCAAATGCTCCCGGATGGCCCCGAAGACCAGGCGCGTATCGCGTTTATGCTGGGTTTCGCCGACTGGGCCGCCTTCCACGAGCGGCTGATGTACTGGCGCGGCCGGGTGGACTGGCACTTCCGTCAGGTAATTGCAGACCCTGATGAAGAAGAGGGCGAAGAAAGCGAAATGGTTGTCGGCGGTGAATGGTTGCCGCTGTGGGAAGAGTCGCAAGACGAAGACGCTGCCTGCCGCCAATTGGCCGAAGGGGGCTTCAGCGATGCCGCCAAAGCGCTCAAAGCTCTGGCCGGCCTGCGCGGTAGCCCGCAATTGCGCGCCATGCAGCGCTTGGGTCGCGAGCGGCTGGATGCGTTTATTCCGCGCCTGCTGGCCCAGGCCGTCGAGCATGCCAACCCGGATTTGGTGTTGGAGCGCGTACTGCCACTGGTCGAAGCCGTGGCCCGCCGTTCCGCCTACTTGGTGCTGCTTGCCGAAAACCCCGATGCCCTGCGCCGCTTGCTGACCTTGTGCGCCGCCAGCCCATGGATCGCTGAACAGATCACGCGTTTCCCGCTGTTGCTTGATGAACTGCTCAACGAAGGCCGCCTGTTCAAGCCGCCGTTGGCGCCGGAACTTGCCGCCGAGCTGCGCGAACGCCTGACGCGCATCCCCGAGGATGACCTTGAGCAGCAAATGGAAGCGCTGCGCCACTTCAAACTGGCCCACCGCCTGCGCGTCGCTGCGTCGGAAATCGCCGGCAGCCTGCCGCTGATGAAGGTCAGCGACTACCTGACCTGGCTCGCCGAGGCCATCCTCGAACAAGTGCTGGCCCTGGCCTGGCGCCAGACGGTGGCCCGCCACGGCTCGCCGCAACGGCTGGACGGTACTGTGTGCAACCCGGGTTTTGTGATTGTCGGGTATGGCAAGGTCGGCGGCATCGAACTGGGGCATGGTTCCGACCTGGACCTGGTGTTTATCCATGACGGTGACCCGCAGGCCGAAACCGACGGCGCCAAGCCGATCGACGGCGCGCAGTTCTTCACGCGCCTGGGCCAGCGCATCATTCACCTGCTGACCACCCAGACCAACTCCGGCCAGTTATATGAAGTGGACATGCGCCTGCGACCTTCCGGTGCCTCGGGCCTGTTGGTGAGTTCGCTGGGTGCATTTGCCCGCTATCAAGAAAATGAAGCCTGGACCTGGGAACATCAGGCCCTGATCCGTGCGCGGGTGCTGGTGGGCAGCCAGGATGTGGGCCATGCGTTCGAGAAGGTGCGCGCCAAAGTGCTTGGGCGCACGCGTGACTTGGCGAAGCTGCGCCAGGAGGTCAGCGAGATGCGCGCCAAGATGCGCGACAACCTCGGCACCAAGAGCACCGCGGCGGGTACCTCGGCGAATGCCTTCGCAGCCACGGCCGTGTTCGACCTCAAGCAGGACGCCGGAGGTATCGTCGATATTGAATTTATGGTGCAATACGCGGCTTTGGCATGGTCTGCGCAACATCCATCGTTGCTGCGCTACACCGACAATATCCGCATTTTGGAAGGTTTGGAGCAGGTCGGGCTGATGCCCGCCGCCGATGCTCATCTGCTGCGCGAAGTGTATAAAGCGTACCGTTCCGCCGCGCACCGCCAGGCCTTGCAAAACGAGGCCGGCACGGTTGCAGGGGACCAGTTCGCCGACGAACGGCGTCAAGTGATGCGAATCTGGAATGAACTGGGTTTAAGCTGAAACCCGATGAATTGAGCGATGCCAATCTAATGTGGAAACCGGCTTTATGTGGGAGCGGGCTTGCCCGCGATGCAGACGCTTCGGTGTATCAGGTATACCGAGGCGATGCTATCGCAGGCAAGCCAGCTCCAACAAAAAGCGCGATCCGCAGTAATTATCGAGGCGGGGAGGCGTAAGCCTCCCCGCATCGTTTGTGGAAACTACATGAATATTTTGATTGTTGGGCCCAGTTGGGTCGGTGACATGGTGATGGCGCAGACACTGTTCCAGTGCCTGAAACAGCGTCATCCCGACTGCCAAATCGACGTGCTCGCCCCCGAGTGGAGCCGGCCGATCCTTGAGCGCATGCCGCAAGTGCGCAAGGCCTTGAGCTTTCCGCTCGGCCACGGCGCGCTTGAGCTGGCGACCCGTCGTCGCATCGGCAAATCCCTGGCTGGCGAATACGATCAGGCTATTCTGCTGCCCAACTCGCTCAAGTCGGCGTTGGTGCCGTTTTTTGCCGGTATCCCCAAACGCACCGGCTGGCGCGGCGAGTTTCGCTACGTGTTGCTCAACGACGTGCGCACGCTCGACAAGGCGCGTTACCCGCTGATGATCGAGCGTTTCATGGCGCTGGCCTACGAGCCGGGCGCCGAGTTGCCGACGCCGTACCCACGACCGAGCCTGCAAATCGACCCGGTAACGCGTGACGCGGCGCTGGCCAAGTTCGGCCTGGTGCTCGACCGGCCGGTGTTGGCGCTGTGCCCCGGTGCGGAGTTTGGCGAGTCCAAGCGCTGGCCGTCGGAGCATTACGCCAAAGTCGCCGAGATGAAGATCCGCGAAGGCTGGCAGGTCTGGTTGTTCGGCTCGAAAAACGATCACTCGGTGGGTGAAGACATCCGCCAGCGCCTGATTCCCGGGCTGCGCGAAGAGGCGGTTAACCTCAGTGGCGACACCTCGCTGGCCGAGGCCATCGACTTGCTGTCCTGCGCCGACTCGGTGGTGTCCAACGACTCCGGCCTGATGCACGTGGCGGCGGCGTTGAATCGCCCGCTGGTGGCGGTGTACGGCTCGACCTCGCCAGGCTTTACGCCACCCTTGGCCGACAAGGTTGAAGTGGTGCGCCTGGGCCTCGATTGCAGCCCGTGTTTTGACCGCACGTGCCGTTTCGGCCACTACAATTGCCTGCGCCAGTTGCTGCCGCAACCGGTCAGCGACGCCTTGCAGCGGTTGCAGGGCTCCGTGGTCGAGGTCCGTTAGTTTGCGCGTACTGGTCGTCAAAACCTCATCCCTGGGCGATGTGATTCACGCCCTGCCTGCGCTCACCGACGCTGCGCGCGCGATCCCCGGTATTCGCTTTGATTGGGTGGTGGAAGAAGGCTTTGCCGAAATTCCCACCTGGCACCCGGCGGTAGACAAGGTGATTCCGGTGGCGATTCGCCGCTGGCGCAAAAACCTCTGGCAGACCTTCAAAAGCGGCGAATGGCGACGCTTCAAGCAGCTTATCCAGTCGACCAAATACGACTTGGTGATCGACGCGCAAGGCCTGCTGAAAAGCGCCTGGCTGACACGCTATGTGCGTGCGCCGGTGGCGGGGTTTGATAAAAATTCGGCCCGCGAGCCGATTGCCGCGCGCTTCTACTCGCGGCGCCTGGCGGTTGCGCGTGGGCAGCATGCGGTCGAGCGTTTGCGTCAGCTATTCGCGGTTGCGCTGGGCTATGACTTGCCCAAAGGCCTCGGCGATTACGGCCTGAGCGTCGACAAACTGCTGGGCCTGCCGCCTGAAAAACCGTTTGTGCTGCTGCTGCATGGCACCACGTGGGGCACCAAGCACTGGCCCGAAGCCTACTGGCGCGAGCTGGCTGAACGCATGGGTCGCCTGGGCGTGGAGGTGAAGCTGCCTTGGGGCAACGCCGACGAAAAAGCCCGCGCGCAGCGTTTGGCGCACGGCCTGCCGCACGCCGAAGTGCTGCCCAAGCTGAACCTGGCTGGCGTGGCGCGTGTGCTGGCCGGCGCGCGTGCCTGCGTGGCGGTCGACACTGGACTCGGGCACTTGGCCGCCGCGCTGGATGTGCCGACCATTTCGCTGTTCGGCCCCACCAACCCCGGCCTTACCGGCGCCTACGGCAAGGGTCAGATTCACTTGGCCAGCGACTTCCCCTGCGCGCCGTGCCTGCAAAAACACTGTACCTATCAACCCACAGCCGACGATGTGCGTCGGTTCGACATCAAACGCGAGTCGCCCCTGTGCTTCACGCGCCTGAACCCTGAGCGTGTGGCAAGCCGGCTGAGCACGTTGTTACTGGCTGAGGAGCTGCACTGATGCAACTGGCTTTTGTTCTGTACAAATACTTCCCCTTCGGTGGCCTGCAGCGCGACTTCATGCGCATCGCGCTGGAGTGCCAGCAACGCGGCCACACGATTCGTGTCTACACGCTGATTTGGGAAGGCGATATTCCGCCCGGTTTCGAAGTACTGGTGGCGCCGGTCAAGGCGTTCTTCAATCACCGACGCAACGAGAAACTCAGTGCGTGGATGGCCGCTGACTTGGCCAAGCGCCCGGTGGATCGCCTGATCGGCTTTAACAAAATGCCTGGCCTGGACGTTTACTACGCCGCCGATGGCTGTTTTGAAGACAAGGCGCAGAACCTGCGCCATTCGCTTTACAAAAGCTTTGGCCGCTACAAGCACTTTGCCGAGTACGAGCGTGCGGTGTTCGCCAAAGATGCCAAGACCGAAGTCTTGATGATCTCCGAAGTGCAGCAACCGCTGTTTATCAAGCATTACGACACTCCGCTGGAGCGCTTCCACCTGCTGCCACCGGGCATTGCCCACGACCGCCGCGCGCCGCCGGATGCCGCCGCGATTCGGCAAGGGTTCCGCAAGGAATTCAAGCTGGCTGACGACGACCTGCTGCTGGTGCAGATCGGCTCCGGCTTCAAGACCAAGGGCGTCGATCGCAGCCTCAAGGCCGTGGCCGCGTTACCGGCAGAACTTAAAAAACGCACGCGCCTGTTTGTGATTGGCCAGGACGACCCCAAAGTCTTCCAATTGCAAAGCGCCACACTGGGGCTGGGCGATAACGTGCAGTTCCTCAAGGGCCGTAGCGATATTCCGCGTTTCCTGCTGGGCGCCGACCTGTTGATTCACCCGGCGTACAACGAAAACACCGGCACCGTGTTGCTCGAAGCCCTGGTGGCCGGTTTGCCGGTGCTGGTTTCGGCCGTTTGCGGTTACGCGCATTACATCGCCGAAGCGGACAGCGGCCTGGTGCTGGATGAGCCGTTTGAACAAACACAGCTCAATCAGTACCTGACAAACATGCTCACCGACACTGCACAGCGCGCGGCCTGGGGCCGCAATGGGTTGGCCTTCGCCGAGACGGCCGACCTCTACAGCATGCCGCAGCACGCTGCGGATGTGATTCTGGCGGAGCCAAAACGATGAAGTTGATTCTTGCCGAACCGTTCAAGACCTTATGGGCCGGGCGTGATCCCTTCGCCGAAGTCGAAAAACTGCAAGGCCAGGTATTTCGCGAGCTGGCGGCGCGGCGCACGTTGCGCACCGAAGTCGACGGCCGCGCGTATTTCGTCAAAATCCACCGCGGCATCGGTTGGGCGGAAATCCTCAAGAACCTGATCACCGCCAAGTTGCCGGTGCTCGGTGCCGGCCTGGAATGGGACGCCATTCACCGCTTGCAGGAACTCGGCGTGCCGACCATGACCGGCGTGGCCTTTGGCGAAAAAGGCAACAACCCGGCCGACCAGCATTCGTTCATCATCACCGAGGAACTGGCGCCGACCATCAGCCTCGAAGACCTCAGCGTCAATTGGGCCGCGCAGCCGCCTGCACCGGCCTTGCGCCTGGCGCTGACGGCTGAGCTGGCGCGCATGGTCGGCGATATGCACCGTGGCGGTGTGAACCACCGCGACTGCTACCTTTGCCACTTCCTGCTCGACACTGCCAAGCCGATCGACGCGCGCGACATCAAGTTGTCGGTGATTGACCTGCATCGCGCCCAATTGCGTGCCCATCTGCCGCTGCGCTGGCGCGACAAAGACTTGTCTGCGCTGTACTACTCGGCGCTGGACATCGGCCTGACCCAGCGTGACAAGTTGCGCTTTCTCAAAGGTTATTTCCGCCAGCCACTGCGCCAGATTCTCGCTGAGCAATCGGCGTCGCTGAGCCTGATGCAGCGTAAAGCCGACAAGCTGTACGCGCGCAAACAGCGGCTAGGGGATGCGATCTGATGGCGGGTTGGAACCTGGAACCTGCGTATGCCGCGCTGGCAGATGACTTTGGCAGCCTTGATGCGGTGTTTGCGCTGCAAGGCGAGCGCCTGACCCGCGACCCCTTGTCAGAAGTGATTCGGGTGGAGCGCGCGGGCGTCAATTACTACGTCAAACGCTACGTCGGTGCCGGCAAAGGCCTGCGCCGCTACTTGGGCAAGCCACGGGTCAAGTCCGAGTGGCAGAACCTCAAGCGTTTCGCCAAATGGGGCATTCCCACCGCCGACGTGGTGGCCTGGGGCCTGGAGCGCAAAGGGCTGGCCTACGACCGTGGCGCGATGATCACCCGCGAGCTGCCCAAAACCGAAGACCTGTCGGCGCTGGCCGAGCGTGACGATGCGCGATTGGACGACCCGCAGTGGGTCAATGTGATCAGCCGCCAGCTCGCTGAATACACGCGCACCATGCACGAGAACCACTTCACGCATAACGACTTGAAGTGGCGCAACCTGTTGGTCGACGACCAGCGCACGCTGTATTTGATCGATTGCCCCAACGGTGCTTTCTGGCGCGGCTTCTGGCTCAAATACCGGATCACCAAGGACCTGGCCTGCCTGGACAAGGTGGCCAAGTATCAGTTGACGGCCACCCAGCGCTTGCGCTTTTACCTGCAATACCGCCAACGCTCGCACCTGACGGCGTCGGATAAACAGCGAATTCGCCACGTGGTGAAGTTTTTTGAGGGGCGCGAATGAGTGATTTCCTGGCGGCCGAAGACCGCGCTCTGTTGGAGCGCCATGGCCTCGCAACCTTCGACGCCTTGTGGGCCAGGCAACTGGACGCGGTGGATGAGCCCAATACCAGCGATGGTGGCTGGAGCAGCGTGTTTCGCCTGGTGCTTGAAGGCCAGGGTTACTACCTCAAGCGCCAGAGCAACTACCTGACGCGTACGCTGCACTCGCCCCTTGGCGAGCCGAGTTTTGCCCGCGAGTTTCGCAACATCAGCCGCTACCAAAAGCTCGGTATTCCGGCATTGCAGGCCGCGTTTTTCGGCGAGCGCAAGGTTAAGGGCGAGCGCCGCGCGATGTTGCTGACCCGCGCGCTGGACGGTTGGAACGACCTGGATTCGCTGCTGGAGCGCTGGTCGCAACTGAGCGACGCCCAGCACCGCGCGATCCTTAAGGCCTGCGGCGAGCTGGCTCGTCAGTTGCACAGCGTGGGTCAAGTGCATGGCTGTTTTTACCCCAAGCATATTTTTCTGCAGGCCGCCGGTGACGGTTATGCCGCGCAGTTGATTGACCTGGAAAAAACCCGCCCGCTGTTGTTCGGCTGGCGTGATCGGGTCAAGGACCTGGAGCCACTGTTGCGCCGTGCGCCGCAATGGACACACGCGCACGTGCGCCAGTTGCTGGCAGCCTACCTGCAACAACCCGAGGACAGCGCGCTGGTCGACGCCTGGCTCAAACGCCTGACCGCGCGTCGCAGCCACAAGGAGAGCCGTTGATGCGTTTGTCCGAGCTGAAAACCGCCGGCCGCGCGCCCAGCTTGCCGCTGACCGTCGAGCTGGCGGACGCCGCAGGCCCAGGGCAGTTGCAACTGCTCAGCCTGCTGCGCGTGTTGCCGGGCGAGCGCTACGTGGGCGCCGCCGTATGGCGCGGTCGCCCGGTGCTGGCCAAGTTGTTGGTGGGCAGCAAAGCGGCACGGCATTTTCAACGCGAACGCAACGGCGTGCGCCTGCTGGCGGAACACGGCCTGACCACGCCGTTGCTGCTTGCCGATGGCTTGCAGGAAGGCGAGGGCGGCTGGCTACTGTTTGAGTTTATTGAAGGCGCCGAAAGCCTGGCCGATGCCTGGAACGCGGTCGAAGGGTTGCCGCCGCTGGCCGACGAACAAGCCGCCGTACTCGCCGAGGCGTTGGCGGCGATTGCCCGGATGCACGCCAAGGGGCTGTGGCAGGAAGACCTGCACCTCGACAACCTGCTGCGCCAGGACGGCACGCTGTACCTGATTGACGGTGCCGGCATTCGTGTTGAAGTGGCGGGCAAGCCGCTGTCGCGCAACCGTGTACTGGAAAACCTCGGGGTGTTTTTTGCTCAGCTACCGAAGAACCTCGAGCCGTTTACCGAAGAACTGCTGGTGTATTACCTGCTGAGCAACGGCGAACACGCGTTGCCGCTGCAAGCGCTGGAACAGCAAGTGCGCAAGGTCAGCGCTTGGCGCTTGAAGGACTTTTTGAACAAGGTCGGCCGTGAGTGCACGCTGTTCAGCGTGGTACGCGGCGCCTTTGCATTGCGCGCGATTCGCCGTGAGGAAGAACCCGCGATGCTGCCCGTGCTGGGTCAGGCTGATGCGTTGCTGGATCAAGGCCATCTGTATAAAACCGGTGGCGCGGCGAGTGTCGGCAAGGTCGAGGTGGCTGGTCGGGCGTTGGTGATCAAGCGATACAACATCAAGGGCGTTGCGCATTGGTTCAAGCGTTTCTGGCGGCCGAGTCGTGCCTGGCATTCGTGGCGTGAAGGCAATCGCCTGGCGTTTCTGGGGATTGCGACGCCCAAGCCGCTTGCGGTGTTGGAAAAACGCTTTTTCTGGCTGCGGGGTCGGGCTTATCTGGTGACCGAGTTTTTGCCGGGGCCGGATATTATCGAGCGCTTTGCGCCGTATGTTGAGAACGGTGATGCGCCGGAAGATGAATTGGCGGCGCTGGATCGCTTGTTTGCCGAGCTGATTCGCGAGCGCATCAGCCATGGCGACCTTAAGGGCCATAACGTGTTTTGGGCTGGGGACCGCTGGGCGCTGATCGACCTGGATGCGATGTGTCAGCACGCCTCTGTCGGCAGTTTTGCGCCGGCATTTGCCAAGGATCGTGCACGGTTTATGCGTAATTGGCCGGAAACCAGCGGGTTGTACCGGTTGATTGATCAGCGCTTGCCTCGGGTGCTTTGACCCGGCGCCTGAACTCGGTCAACGGTGGGAGCGGGCTTGCTCGCGATGGCGGCGTGTCAGATAAGTATTTTTCAGCTGATACACCGCCATCGCGAGCAAGCCCGCTCCCACAAAAAGCGCTTTTGATCTGCTTCAGCCACTCGGTTCGGCTTAAGGCCGCCGCGCTTTACCGGATCAGAACTGATACTCCGCACCGGCTCCCGCGTACCACGAGCGGCCTGGCGCGGCTTCGTAATAGCGGCCATTGCCATCGCCGACGATCACCGAGCCGACGTATTGGCGGTCAAGCAAGTTATCCAGGCGCAGGGTCTGGTGGAAGGTCCAGTGTTCGACCTTCTGCTCGAAACGCGCGCGCCAGTTGAACACGCTGTAGCCCGGTGCGGCGTGTTGCTGGTTGGTGTCCTCGACATACACCTTGCTGCGGTACATGCCTTCCAGCGCGGTGCTGACCCAGTCGCGGGGCTTCCAGTTCAGCTCGGCGAACAGTGTGGTTTGCGGCACGCCGGGCAGGTAGTTGCCTTTGTCGACGGTGGTGCTGCCGCCGCTGACGAAGTCACTGTCGTAAGTGGCTTGCAGGCGGGTGTAAGCGATGTTGGTGCTCCACTGTTGACTGAGCTGGCTGTCGATGCCGAGTTCGAAGCCACGGCGCAACGTACGGCCGGCGTTCTGGTAGGTGGTGCGACCCCCGCTGGCTTGCTGCACCACCAGTTCGTCTTCGGTGGTGATCTGGAACAACGCAGCATTGAGGCGCGTGCCCTCGGCAATCAGCGCTTTTAAACCCACTTCATACTGCTTGCTGACCGACGGCTTGAGCGCGAAGTTGAAACCGTTGGCCGTGCTGGAATACGCCGACTCGGCTTGAGTCGGGGTTTCGAAGCCGCTGCCCGCGCTGACGTAACCGTGCAGGTCCGGCGTGAAGGCGTACATGACGCTGACCGACGGCGTGTTCTTTTGGTAAGTCTGGTTGCCGCTGTCGTTGCCGTCACTAGTGAAGTGGTCGTCCACCTCCATCTTCATGGTGCTGTGGCGCACGCCGGCTTGAAGGGTCCAGTCGCCCAACAGCCAGTTGGCTTGCACAAACGGGTCGAGGCTGGTGGCGGTGTCGAGTTCATCGCGGCCCAAGGCGCCTTTGACGCCGTGCACACCGTTCAGGGTGTTGGAATAACCTTGGCGATCATCCTGGCTGCGGTCGTAGTCGAGGCCGGTGATCACGGTCAGCTCGCCGGGCGCACGGGTGATCGGTTGCAGCCAGTGGAGGGAGCCACCGTAGAATTTGCGGTCGAAGGCAACTACGCCGCCGCGAGCGTTTGCTGGGTTAGGGGCGCCACTGCCGAATTTGTCCGGTATCGACAAATACTGAATCACACTGCGCCGCCCGGTGTAGGCATTCACCTGCAAGGTCGCATCGCCAAAATAGCGCTCGTAATTCATGCCCAATTGCTGATGATCGATGCTTTTGCGTGTGTTGTACTGCAAGGCGGCGGGGGCCACCGAACGCGGGTCGGCCTTGTAGGCCGCCCATGTTTGCCCCAGCGGGTCCTGCGTGCCGTTCTGCTCCAGGCTGCTGTAGATCAGCGCGAGCTTGCTGTCGTCGTCCGGCTCAACGTTGAGCTTGGCGAAGGTCTGGTCACGGCGCGCGCTGCTGTGGTCGCGGTAGCCGTCGGTGTCCATGCGCGAGGCGTCGAGCACAAACCCTGCGCCATTCGCCGCGCCCTCGGCGCTCAGGTGGTTTTTGCTCAAACCGTCGCTGCCCACCAGGGTTTCGGCGCCGATGCGCGGCGGGCCTTCGCCGTCGCGGGAAAACATCTGGATCACCCCACCGGCGTTGCTGCCATACAAGGTGGCGGCCGGACCGCGCAGCACCTCAATGCGTTCGGCGGTGTCGAGGTTGAACGTGGCGGCCTGGCCCTGGCCATCCGGGGTGCTGGCCGGTATGCCGTCGGCAATCAGCTTGATGCCGCGCACGCCAAACGCCGAGCGGGCGCCGAAGCCGCGCGAGGAAATCTGCAGGTCCTGCGCGTAGTTCTGGCGGTTTTGCACCACCAGGCCAGGCACGCGAGACAAGACTTCTGACGCATTGATGCCGAGCTGGCCGTCGCTGATCTGCTCATGGCTGATGCCGTCCACCGAATACGGCAGATCAAATGTCGGGCTGGCGCTGCGTGAGCCAGTCACTACGCTGGGGTCGAGGATCAGCGGCGCGTCGTCAGCCAACGCGGTATCGCTCAAGGCGAGCAGGCCGGGCAACAAAAGGGTGATGCGGGCGAGGGTTTTCATGATCAGCCGTAATCCGTGGCGCATAGGGCATAAACGCGCAAAGGCTGCGAGTTTAGTGTCTCAACGGATTTTTATCATTTCGGATTCTTCCTACGGGGTGCATAGGCGTTGCAGTGCTGAATTCTCAGCGGCGGCGGTGCTAGCGTGGCCGCTCACTCGGAAGGGCTGTTCATGACACTGAAAATGACTGTTGCACTGCTGCTTGCATCCCTGGCCGTGAGCGGCTGCGGGACCATCAATACGGTTTTTCGCCCCGACGCCGTTGCCAGCCAGAACCTCAAGGAATCGCGCAGCCACTGCGAAAATGTGCCGCGTATCTACAGCGGGGTGATCTACGGCTTTTGCACACTCAACGGTGAGCCCAAGCCCGAGAAAAGCCTGAACGAGCAAAGCTTCTCCGGCTTTACAGGCAATGCGTTCCCTATCCTCGCCATCGAGGCCATCGCCTCTGGCGTGATGGACACGCTGGTGCTGCCTTACACGATCTACCGCCAGAACAAGGACGGCAGCATCGAGATCTACCGCTAGCCCCGCTTGGCGCTTGCCGCTAACAGCTTTGCACCGCTTTTAAGCTATAATCCCGCCCTTTAGCTGTTTCTCGCCCAGGCGAGGGGCACACTTTTTTCAGGCGCAGCGCGCCTGCATGCAGACTAAAAGAGGCTAGACCCCTGTGGCATTGACGATTCTTGGCCTGTCCGGCGCCCTTAGCCATGATCCTTCCGCAGCCCTGTATATCGACGGCAAGCTGATCGCGGCCGCCGAAGAAGAGCGCTTCGTACGCGACAAACATGCAAAGAACCGCATGCCCTACGAATCGGCGAAATTCTGCCTGGAACAGGCCGGTATCAAGCCTTCCGACGTTGACGTGGTGGCGATCCCTTTCGCCCCGATCAGCCTGTTCGGCGAGGCGCGCTGGCACTATGCCAAGCGTTATTGGTACGCCCCGGACCGCGCGCTCGACGCGATCCTGATGGGCAACCGTCGCTACAAGCGCTATCGCAACAAGATCGTCTGGTGCCTGGAACAACTGGGCTTCGATCCGAAAAAAATCAAGATCGAACCGGTTGAACACCACCTGGCCCACGCCTCCAGTGCCTATCACTGCTCGGGCTTCCAGGAAAAAACCGCGATCCTCGGCATCGACGGCAAAGGCGAGTACGCGACCACGTTCTTCGGCTACGGCGAGAACGGCAAGATCCACAAGATCAAGGAATTCTTTGATCCGGACTCCCTCGGCGGCCTCTACGGCGCGATCACCGAGTTCCTCGGTTTCGAGATGCTCGACGGCGAGTTCAAGGTTATGGGCATGGCGCCGTATGGCGATGCCAGCAAATACGATTTCTCGCGCCTGGCCTCGTTTGAAAACGGCGAGCTGGTGATCAACACCGACTACGCCAACGTTATCGGCCTGCGCCGCTACAAAGAGAAGGGCAAGGGTTTCTACTTCTCGCCGAAACTGATCGAGTGGCTGGGTCCCAAGCGCGAAGGCGACATCGCCGACGAGCCGTACATCCACTACGCGGCCAGCATGCAAGCGCTGTTCGAGAAGCTGGCCCTGCAGATGATCGACCACTATTTGGGCGACATCCTCAAGGAAACCGGCAAGCTGGCCTTCGCCGGCGGCTGCGCGCTGAACGTCAAGCTGAACCAGAAAATCATCGCGCGTGACGACGTGAAAGAGCTGTTCGTGCAGCCGGCCTCCGGCGATGCCGGCACCGCAGTCGGCGCGGCGGCGTACGTATCGCATGCCCGTGGCGTACCGGTAGAGAAGATGGAACACGTCTATCTCGGCCCGTCGTACAGCAACGAAGACGTGATCGCCGCGTGTGCCAAGCACGCGAGCAAGCCTAAATGGCGCCAGATCGAAAACATGCCCAAGCGCATCGCCAAAATCATGGTCGACGGCAACCCGGTGGCCTGGTTCCAGGGCCGCATGGAGTTTGGCCCGCGTGCCTTGGGCGGTCGTTCGATCATCGGTTGCCCGAGCGCCACCGGCGTGGCTGACCGCATCAACCACCAGATCAAGTTCCGCGAGCGCTGGAGGCCTTTCTGCCCGTCGATGCTCGACACCGTTGCGCCGTTGATGATCAAGGTCGATCACCCGGCGCCGTTCATGACCTTCACCTTTGAAGTGTCGGAAGAGTGGAAGACCCGCGTGCCGGAAGTGGTGCATGAAGATGGCACCTCCCGCGCCCAGGTGCTCAAGCGCGAGTACAACCCGCGCTACTACGACATGATGAAAGAGCTGGAAGTACTCACCGGCAACGGTGTGTCGCTGAACACCTCGCTCAACCGTCGTGGCGAAGCGATGATTTGCTCGCCAACCGATGCGCTGAACATGTTCTTCGGCTCTGACCTTGAGTACCTGATTATGGAAGACATCCTGGTCGTCAAAGACGGCGTGGACCCTTATGACGCTGTGGTCTAAATGCTGAACCGCTTTCAGGGTTGGCGTGAGCGTGGTTGGGTGCCGGTCGAGGCCAGCGTTTACGCCCAGGCCTGGCAGCGTTTTGGCGGCAGCGTGGCAACGCACCCGCAGGTGGTCGAGCGCTTGGCGAACCTGGCGCAGATTCCGGTGCGTTACTTGGGCTGGGAGCAGGACGGCGAACTCAAGGGCGCCATTGCCACGTGGGGGCGCGACCTGGCCTTGTCCAAGGATGTGCTCAAGCGCACCGGCAAAAAAGGCTTGTTCGATCTGGGTAACGCCGAGATCATTTTGCCGATCGCCGCCGATGCGCAGTTGCCACTGCGCCACCGTGCGCGTTACCTCTCGGCGCTGAATCAAGGGCGCGTCAGCACCCTCAAGCCGCAGGCCGAGCAGTTGGCCATGGCGCGCACGCCTGAAGACCTGTCGAAGAAGTTTCGCTACAACCAGCGCCGCGAATTGCGCCTGCTGGAAGAGGCGGGCGGCGTGGTGCGGGCGGTCAGCGAGTTTTCCAGCACGGAGCTGGCGGCGATTTATTGCGACCTGTTCCAGCGCCGCTGGGGGTTTGCGGCGACCGGGGCCGAGCGCCTGGCCGAAGTGCTCGAACTGCTCAACGAGTTCCTGTTCGGCTCGGTGCTGTTTCTGAATGACGCCGCCATCGCTGTGCAGTTGGTGTATCGGGTGCAGGCCCCGCAGTGGGTCAGCGTTGAATACGTGAATGGCGGTGTCGACCCGCAAACCCGTGCCTTCAGCCCCGGCAGCGTGTTGAGCTTCCTCAATACGCAAAGTGCCTGGGAGCAAGCGCGGGCCATCGACAAGCCGCTGCGCTTCTCGTTCGGGCGTGCCGACCGTGAATACAAGGAGCGCTGGTGTAACCCGGTGCCGGTGTTCAGCGTATGAGTCGCAAGCAACTACTGCTCAAACAGCATCGTCGCAACAAACGTATCGCCCTGCTGGTCGGCCTTTTGCTGCTGATCGCTGCCGGTGTGCTGGTGGCGTGGTGGTTGCCGCTGCTGCTGGCCGTGGTGCTGTGGGCGGCACATGAGGCGTGGTTTGCCGACCACTTGTTCTATTCGCCCGGTGACGACTATCAGTACACGTTTGCCGAGGCCAACGAGCAGCCGGGCGTGCGCCTGGACGCTGGGCGATTGGTGCTGGACGCACCGTTGTCGTTGGCGGGCGATGAAACCTTGATTCTGGCGCTTGAACTGAAAAGCTCGTGGCTGGGGCGTTTTTTTGACCCGGCGATTGAGTTGTCGGGGCTTGATACCGCCGATTGCCAAGCCTTCGAGCGGGGCGTCGGCGGGCGGCGCTACCTCAACCTGTCGGGCGCCGGCGAAGCGCTGGCCAGCGGCAACCTGCATGTGCGCGGGCGCTTTTGCCGGATCAAGGGGCAGCCGAGGTTGTGGCTGTTCCGCCAGCCGGATTACCGCCGCCAGCGCGTCATGGTGATCGCGCCGCATGCCGACGATGCCGAGTTGGCAGCGTTCAGCCTGTACAGCCAGGCCGATGAAAGCTGGATCGTCACCCTCACCGCAGGCGAGATCGAAGCCGAACACTATCAGCAGATGGGCTTGCCCAAGGCCGATGCGGCGCTGCTCAAGGGGCGTTTGCGCGCGTGGGACAGCATCGCTGTGCCGCGTTGGGCCGGGGTGCCCGAGGCGCAGTGTGTGCAGTTGGGTTACTTCTGCATGCAGTTGCCGGCCATGCAGGCTGCGCCGGACCAGCCGCAGGCTTCCCGCGAAGCGCAACTGGACGATACGCGGCTGTTTCGCCGGTTCAATGCACTGGCCTTGCCCGGTGATGTGGACGGTGCGCCGACCTGGAACAACCTGATTGCCGACCTGCGGGCGCTGTTGCTCAAGGCTCGGCCGCAAGTGATCGTATTGCCTACGCCGTTGCTCGACCCGCACCCGGACCACATCTGTGCCCACGCAGCGATTATTCAAGCGTTGCAGGGCCTGGAATGGCAACCGGGCACATTGCTCGGCTATGCCAACCACTTGCATGATAATGACCGCTGGCCGATGGGCGATTCAGGCGCGGGCGTGGCTTTGCCGCCGCGCTTCGATGCCGCGCCCGAGCTTGTGCCGTGCAGCCTGCCGCTGACCCTCAACCAGCAGCGGGACAAGGCCATGGCGCTGGGTATGATGCATGACCTGCAGCCGCGCCCGCCGTTCAAACGGCGTGTACGCCGGGTCTTGCAACGATTGCTGGCAGGCCGTGGTCCATCGCCTTACGGGGAGAATGAGTTCTTTCGCAAGGCCGTGCGCCGGCATGAGCTGTTGTGGGTCTTGAAGCGCGACTGAAGTATTTGAGTGCAGGCTGCGAGCCGCCTGCCGCACCGTTTTCGCCGGGCTGCCTGCCCGCAGCCTGATCGCCGGATGGAGAGTTATGAAACCTCGTTTTAAGGTGTTGCAGTTACAACCGGATTACAACGTGAAGGCTAACGACTTTGCCGACCTGGGTGAGCAAATCGTCAAGTCGCTGCCGGTTGAACGTTTCGAGGTGACGTCGGGGTTTCTCAGTGGCCGTCCGCAGCCAGGCCAGCCCGTGAGCGTGGCGGATCACTCGAAATACTTTGAGTTTCCAGAGAAAGCCCTCAAGGGCATTCGCCTGGGCGCCATGTGGAAGATCTACACGTATTGCCGCGAGCAGCAGTTCGACGTGGTCATCTGTAACCGCTTCAAGTCGGTGAACATGATGCTGTCGCTCAACCGTTGGCTGAAGATCCCGTTGTGCATCGGTATTTCCCATGGTTTTGGCGAGTATGCGCGCGGCTACCGTCGGCGCCAGACCCAACGCCTGGTCAGCCCGGCTTGGCGTTTTGTGGGGGTGTCGGCGGCAGTTCGCGATTACCTGGTTGAGCTGAATTGCGGCTTCACCTGCGAGAACACCACCTACGTCACCAACGCCATCGATATTCCCCAGGCTGAAGCCTTGCAGCTGCCGCGCGATGCAGCGCGCAGCGCCTTGGGCTTGCCGCTGGACGCACGCATGATTGGTGCCTTGGGCCGACTGGTGCCGATCAAGGGCCATACCCATCTGTTGCAGGCGTTTGCCACGCTTAAAGACAAATACCCGAACGCTCAGGTCGGCATCATTGGCGCCGGCCGGATTGAAGCGGATTTGCGCGCCGACATAGAGCGCCTCGGCCTGAACGGTCGCGCGCATCTGTTGGGTTTTCGTGAGGATGGCTTGAAGTACGTGCGCGCGTTTGACATCTGGACCATGCCGTCGCTGGTCGAAGGCTTGGGCCTGGCGTTGCTGGAAGGCATGAGCGGGCGTTTGCCGGTGATCGCCTCCAACGGGCCGGCGATGCTGCCCTTGGTGCAAGGCGCGGGCGGACTGTCGCATGAGCCAGGCAATGTCGAGCAACTGGCTGCCGCGCTGGACACCTACCTGGCGATGAGCGACGAGCAATTAAAGGCCAAGGGCGAGCAAGTATTCAGCTACCTGGAGCAAAACCACGGCTTGGCTGAGTTTCAGCAAAAGTACCTGGACCTGATCGAAACCGGTTTACACAAAGCAGGTAGAGCATGAGTCAGCAACAACCCTTGGTCTCGGTGATCATCGCGTCCTATAACCACGGCCCGTACATCGAGCAGAGCATTCTCAGCGTGCTCGGCCAGACCTACCCCAATATCGAACTGTTGGTAGTCGATGACGGCTCGAAAGACGACAGTGTCGAGCGCATCCTCAGCTTGCAGGCCGAGCACGGTTTTGATTTTCAGGTGCAGCAAAACCAAGGGCTTACGGCCACGCTGAACGGTGCCGTGCGCGCGCCAAGGGCAGCCTGATCGCGCCTTTCGGTTCTGACGACATCATGCTGCCTGAGCGCATTGCGACCCAGGTTGCCTACATGGCGGACAAACCTCGGGTGGGTATTTGTGCCGGCAACATCGAATTGATTGATGGCGAGGGCAAGCCTTACCCCGCGAAAAAACAGCACCTCGATGTGCCGTTTCGCAGCCTCGATTTCGATGACATGTTCATGGATCGAAAACCTTTTCCGCCCGCGCCGACGATGTTGATTCGTCGCGAAGCGCTGGAGGAGGTCGGTGGGTTTGACCCGCTGATTCCGCTGGAAGACTTGCTGATCCAGTTAAAGATCACCGCCGCCGGCTACACCATCGACGCCTTGGGTGTGGTGATGGCGCGTTATCGCCAGCACGGCAGCAACACCTACAAGAATCATCGCTACATGATTCAGAACATCCTCAAGAGCTACGCGTTGTTCAGCGATCACCCGGCCTATGATCAAGTACGTTACAGGTTCCTGAATTCGATGTTTTTGAAGACGGCAAACCGTGATCGGGTGCTGGCACGGGAGATTCTCAAGCAAATCCCGTTGAAGTTCTGGGGGCGCAAGACCTTGCGTGGGCTGGCGCGGCTGTACCTGGCGCCGCTGCGCAGCTCATAGGCTTTCGAGTTTGGCTCGACGCAGGCGCCGCAGCGCCTGCTTGCCGGCCTCGATGCCGGGTTTCTCGATGTAGAGGAAGCTCAAGGTGCTGATGATCACCAGCAGCACCGTAATCACCGCCAGCATCGACAGATAGGGCACGGCGCCGCGCAAATCAATCGCCAGCAGTGCGCGCACCTGTGTCGTCGCCAGCCACAGCAAAAGCCCGTGCAGCAGATACGTGCTGTAGCTGACTTCGCCCAACCAGCGCACGCTTGCCAGCCGCAGCGCACCGAACAAGGTGTTGCCCGACGCTACCACCACAAAAAACACTGTCAGCAAGAGCTGCGGCGCGATGGAGAAGCTTTTGCGGAAGGCGCCCATCACCAGCGCCAGGGCCACCAGTGCGATGACGGCTGCCAGTCGCGTCTGGCCCCACGCTACCAGCGCGGGGTTGCGTACCCAATAGGCTGCCGCAATGCCGCCGACAAAGGTCAACAGAATGTGCGTGCGCAGGGAATGCTCCCAGCCCACCAGTTGATACACCAGGACAATCGCCAGTACCGCCAGCGCCGTTTTATGCCAGCCGCCTCGGTAGATGAACAGCGCGCCAAAAAAAGGCAGGCTCAGGTAGAAAAACATCTCATAGGCCAGGGTCCACGTGACGTTCGCAATCATGCTGCCGGTTTGCGGGTAGCCGTTGATGTCTGGCCGCTCAAAGGTCAGCCACATCGCGATATGCTTTAGCAACTGAGTCGGTGTCTCCATCAGCGACCAATTCTGCAGGCCGAACACGCCGAGTACCACCACCGCCAACAGCAGCAAATACAGCGGATAGATGCGAAACAGGCGTGAAACAGCGAAGGCCAGCCAGTCGTGGTCCTGGCGTTGCTTGAGCAGGCGCCCCCAGAACAGAAACCCGGTGATCATGAAAAACAGCGCAATGCTCGCCAGGCCGGTCTGTGCGTAGAACTTGTTTTTGGGGACTTCCGTGATGCCGGTATTCAGCGCGATCCAGATGATCACCGCGTGATGAATGAATACGCCGAGTGCCAGATAACCCCTCAGCCCGTCGATGCTTGCGAAACGCTGGCTGCCGGTGGCAACCAGGCTCTCGCGAATACGCGGGAACAGGTGCAGGAGGATGGATGCAGTGCAAATGGCCAGTGCGTACACCGCAATGGCCAGTAGGGGGGTGGAAATCCAGGGGGTCAAGCCATCACCTTTTTATAGTTGGGCTTTCGCCGAGTGTGGCTGGGCGAGTGAATGCTTGGACCTGCTCGCGGATTTTTACCGTGGCGTTTGGCGATGCCACAGAGGCATAGCCTTTAGCCAATTGTTCAAAATGCGACTCGAATAGCCAATTGCGGTCTTGCGGGTAGCGTTGCATGTGCCGCAGGTTGCGTTGGCGCAGCGCATTGCGCAGCGCGACGGATAAATGCGCATATCGGCGACGTCGATCAGGCCGAATTCGCCGTCATCCATCAGCAATACGTTACCCAAGTGCAGCGAACGGAAGTAAACACCGCGCTCGTGCAACTGCGCCATAAACCGCCCGAAACGCTCAACCAGCGATTCCCGCAGGCTGCTGTCGAGGCTTTGCAGGGCTTGGCGCAACGTCAGCCCAGGCAGCGGCTGGTAGCGTACGGCGCTGCTACCGTCGTGCAAACGGTAGAGGTCGAGGATAGACGGTGACGGGGTATCGTGTTCACGCAGTTGCTCGCTGTTGCTGGCAAACCGCTCGGAATACGGGTTGAAGCTGCCCGAGGTGTACCAGCGCCGGGCGCGGAACAGCTTGAGGAAACTGCCGTCTTCGAGGCGCAATACTTTGGGTCCCAGACCATCGGCCTCGATGACCTGGGCGTTGCTGCACAGCTGTTCGAAGGTGTCGGGCTTGAGGGTTTCGACCGGCCTGCGCAGCAAGCTGCGGCGCCGCTGGGCGATGCTCAGGCGGCGATCATGGCCAGCGGAATCCACAGCAGAAACCAATGCTCCTTGGGCCGCGAGAGGATGCCGCCGCCTTCGGTCAGGCCGGCGCCGATGCCGTACGCCAGCAGCGACGAGGCCAGGATGAACAGCGGCTGCGCGCGCTCCTTGAAGCTTTTGTACAAGCCCCAGCCAAGCATGAAGATCCACGGTATGAAACCAATGATGCCGACGTAATACAGCACGCCCAGGGCGAAGCTGTGAGTTTCGCGCAGCACGATACCTTGTGCCGGTGTCAGGTACAGCTCGGAATCGTAACTGTGGCCGATCCACGGATGCTCGGCGATACGTTGCAGCGACATATCCCACAACTGGAAGCGAAAGGAGCTGCCACGGCTGGTGATGAGTTCCGGGCACAGCAGCAACAGCGCCGCCACGCCCACCAACAGGCCCGCGATCAGCAGCGCGGCGCGGCGGTTGCGGCTTGTAAAACTCAACCAAAGCACCGCAAGGACCAATGCCACCAGTGGCGTTCTGGAGCCTGTCGCGAGGATCGCGGCCGCCATGATTGCCAGCGCCGGCACGCTGAACCAGAGCACCTGCAAACGGTTGGTGGTCATGCAGACGTACAGCCAATAGACGCAGAAAAAGCCAAACACATGTGAGCTGAGCAACGGGTTATCGAGCGCTCCGCGCCCGCCAATCATGCGTTCGCCTTCTGCGAAATGCGGGGCGAATACCACCAGGTTGCAGGCACAGACCACCAGGGCAATCACCGCGGCGCTGAAGAATATCGGCTTGAACAGTTCGTTGCGGTAGTGCAGCAGCAGGCCAAAACCTGCAAACAGCATGAACGTATGCAGCGGGCGTTTAAACAGGTCGGAGTCGGTCTCAGGCTGAGGGCTCCAGAACAGGCTGGTCAGCGCCCAAGCGGAGAACACCAAAAACGCTATCGCCAGCGGCTCGCGCAAAATCGCTTTGATTTCGGCCGGGCGCAGGCATAGCAGCAACAAGGTAGGCGCGCTGAACAGCACGTAGTAGAACTTGTGCAGCACATTGCGATTGGTCACGAAGAACAGCGAACTCAGCAACAACAACAAGCCAATGGGTAAAACCCACAGGACCAGGAAGTCGAAAACACGATTTGAGCCATAGGTGAGGCGCGTGGAGTGCATACAGTAAAGCCATTCCAGAAAAGAGAAAGCCGGCCATCTTAAGGTAGTGGCTATATAATGTCGCCGGATGAATCCGGCCCGGCTGCGGGTCATGCCGGGTGCAAGTACAACAGAGAAGCTGTGCTAAAGTCAGCCTCCTTTTTCAAAACGCCGCGTGATATGACCGACTCTAGTCCGAGCGCAAGCCCTTCGAGCTTGAAAATATACTTCCGCCTGCTCAGTTACGTTAAGCCCTACGCCGGCTTGTTCGCATTGAGTATCGTCGGATTTCTGATTTTCGCGTCGACCCAGCCGATGCTGGGGTACATCCTCAAGTACTTCGTCGACGGCCTTTCCAACCCGCAAGCGGTGTTGTTCCCCAGCGTACCGTACCTGCGTGACCTGCAATTGCTGCAGGCCGTGCCTTTGTTGATCATTCTGATTGCAGCCTGGCAGGGCCTGGGTTCGTTCCTGGGCAACTACCTGTTGGCCAAGGTCTCGCTGGGCCTGGTCCACGACCTGCGCGTGCAGTTGTTCAACAACCTGCTGACGTTGCCCAACCGCTACTTCGACAATCACAATTCGGGGCACCTGATTTCCCGCATCACCTTCAACGTGACCATGGTCACGGGGGCGGCGACCGATGCCATCAAGGTGGTGATCCGCGAAGGCATGACGGTGATCTTCCTGTTCGCCTCCCTGCTGTTCATGAACTGGCGCCTGACGCTGGTGATGATCGCCATCCTGCCGTTGATTGCAGTGATGGTTCGTACGGCCAGCAAGAAATTTCGCAAGCAGAGCAAGAAAATCCAGGTGGCCATGGGCGATGTGACGCACGTTGCCTCCGAAACCATCCAGGGCTACCGCGTGGTGCGCAGCTTCGGTGGCGAAGTCTACGAGGAAAAGCGCTTCCTCAAGGCCAGCCAGAGCAACACCGACAAGCAACTGCGCATGACCCGCACCGGGGCAATTTACACGCCGCTGCTGCAACTGGTGATCTACACCGCCATGGCGGTGCTGATGTTTCTGGTGCTGTACCTGCGTGGCGACGCGTCGGCCGGTGACATGGTGGCTTACATCACCCTGGCGGGCCTTTTGCCCAAGCCGATTCGTCAGTTGTCGGAAGTCAGCTCGACCATCCAGAAAGGTGTGGCCGGCGCAGAAAGCATTTTCGAACAACTGGACGAAGAGCAAGAGGTTGACCACGGCACGGTCGAGCGCGACAAGGTCAGCGGTCGGCTGGAAGTGCGTAACCTCAACTTCACCTACCCCGGCACCGAACGCCATGTGCTCAAGGACATCAGCTTTACCGCCGAGCCTGGGCAGATGATCGCCCTGGTGGGCCGTTCCGGCAGCGGCAAGTCGACCCTGGCCAGCTTGATCCCGCGTTTCTATCACCATGCCAGCGGTGAAATCCTGCTGGACGGTGTTGAGGTCGAGGACTACAAACTGCTCAACCTGCGCAAACACATTGCCCAGGTGACCCAGCACGTCACCCTGTTCAGCGACACCGTGACCAACAACATCGCGTACGGCGACCTCGCCGGTGCGCCGCGGGCAGACGTTGAAGCGGCGGCGGCGGATGCCTACGCCAAGGACTTCATTGACCAGTTGCCAAAAGGCTTCGATACCCCGGTCGGTGAAAACGGCGTGCTGTTGTCCGGCGGCCAACGCCAGCGCCTGGCAATCGCCCGCGCCTTGCTCAAAAACGCGCCGCTGCTGATTCTCGACGAAGCCACTTCGGCCCTCGATACCGAGTCCGAGCGGCACATTCAGGCCGCTCTGGACAAAGTCATGCAGGGGCGCACCACGCTGGTGATCGCGCATCGCCTGTCGACCATTGAAAAGGCCGACTTGATTCTGGTGATGGACGACGGTCGAATTGTCGAGCGCGGCAGCCATGCCGAGTTGCTCGCACAAAACGGTTACTACGCGCGACTGCACGCCATGGGCCTGGATGCGCCGGTAGCTGCCGAGATCACCTGATTCAACGACCTGTGTGGGAGCGGGCTTACTCGCGATGGCATCAACTCGGTGTACCTGGTGGCCCGAGTCGTCTGCATCGCGAGCAAGCGCTCCCACAGAAAGCGCTTTTGATCCAACCACTCAGGTCGGCTTTCAGGCCGCCTGCTCTTGATCCGAGAAGCCTCGCGTAACCCTGTGCTAATATCGCGGCCCTGTTCATTTTGTAGTGGGTTGCTCCATGAAGTTGTCCATGCCGCGATTCGATCAAGCCCCTGTCTTGGTGGTCGGCGATGTCATGCTCGACCGTTACTGGCATGGTGGTACCTCACGGATTTCCCCTGAGGCGCCGGTACCAGTCGTCAAGGTCGAACAAATCGAAGACCGTCCGGGCGGCGCTGCCAACGTTGCCCTCAACATTGCCGCGCTCGGCGCCCCGGCCTCGCTGGTGGGTGTGACCGGCGACGACGAGGCCGCCGACAGCCTGGCCAACAGCCTGCGCGGCGCTGGCGTGCGCGCGCTGTTCCAGCGCATCGCCCATCAGCCGACCATCGTCAAGCTGCGGGTAATGAGCCGTCACCAGCAATTGCTGCGTATCGATTTCGAAGAACCCTTCGCCACCGACGCCTTGGTGCTCAGCAGCCAGGTCGACACGTTGCTCGACGGTGTCAAAGTGCTGGTGTTGTCCGATTACGGCAAAGGCGCTCTGAAAAACCATCAGGCGCTGATCCAGGCCGCCAAGGCCCGCAACATTCCGGTACTGGCCGATCCCAAGGGCAAGGACTTCTCGATTTATCGCGGTGCCAGCCTGATCACGCCAAACCTCAGCGAGTTCGAAGCCATCGTCGGCGGTTGCGCCGATGAACACGAACTGGTGACCAAGGGCGCCACGCTGATGGCCGACCTCGACCTGGGTGCGTTGCTGGTAACCCGTGGTGAACACGGCATGACCTTGCTGCGCCCAGGCCAACCGGCGATGCACCTGCCGGCGCGTGCGCGTGAAGTGTTCGACGTCACCGGCGCCGTGACACCGTTATCTCCACCCTGGCCGCGTCCATCGCGGCGGTGAAGAATTGCCCCACGCCGTGCCCTGGCCAACCTGGCGGCGGGCATTGTGGTAGGCAAATTGGGTACTGCTGCGATCAGCGCGCCTGAATTGCGCCGGGCTATCCAGCGTTCCGAAGGCTCAGAGCGTGGCGTATTGACCAGCGAGCAACTGCTGCTGGCGATTGACGATGCCCGTGCCCACAACGAAAGCATCGTGTTCACCAACGGCTGCTTCGACATCCTGCATGCCGGTCACGTGACTTACCTGGAACAGGCGCGCGCCCAAGGCGATCGCCTGATCGTTGCGGTCAATGACGATGCCTCGGTCAGTCGCTTGAAAGGCCCTGGCCGTCCGATCAACAGTGTTGACCGGCGCATGGCCGTACTGGCCGGTTTGGGCGCGGTGGACTGGGTGATCAGCTTCTCGGAAGGCACCCCGGAAAGCCTGCTGGCCCAGGTCAAGCCGGACGTGCTGGTCAAAGGCGGTGACTACTCTGTCGACCAGGTCGTGGGGGCAGACATCGTCAGTGCTTACGGCGGCAAGGTCAAAGTGCTGGGCTTGGTTGAGAACAGCTCAACCACCGCCATCGTCGAGAAGATTCGCAACAATGAGTGAAGCTGATAAGTGGGTTCTGATCACCGGCGGCGCCGGTTTTATCGGCTCGCACCTGGTCGATGCCTTGCTCGCCAAGGGCTACGGCGTGCGGGTGCTGGATAACCTGTCCACCGGCAAGCGCAGCAATTTGCCGATGGGCAACCCGCGCGTGCAGCTCGTCGAAGGTGATGTAGCGAATGCCGAGCTGGTGGCGCAAACCGCCGTTGGCGCCACGGCCGTGGTGCATTTGGCCGCAGTGGCTTCGGTACAAGCGTCGGTGGATGACCCCGTCAGCACTCATCAGAGCAATTTTGTCGGCACCTTGAATGTCTGCGAAGCCATGCGCAAGGCAGGCGTCAAACGCGTGGTGTTTGCTTCCAGTGCAGCGGTGTACGGCAACAATGGCGAAGGCGCCTCGATTGATGAGGAGACCACCAAAGCGCCGTTGACGCCTTACGCCTCGGACAAGCTGGCCGGCGAGCTTTACTTCGACTTTTACCGCCGCCAGCATGGCCTGGAGCCGGTGATTTTCCGCTTCTTCAACATTTTCGGGCCGCGCCAGGACCCGTCATCGCCGTACTCCGGTGTGATCAGTATCTTCAGCGAGCGCGTGCAACAGGGTGTGCCGATTGCCGTGTTTGGCGATGGCGAGCAAACCCGCGATTTCATGTACGTCGAAGACCTGGTGGACGTGCTGGTGCAGGCCATCGAAGCCGAAGATGCGCCGCAGGGTGCGATCAACGTGGGCTGGAACCGCACCACCACACTCAAACAAGTACTGCAGGCGTTGGAAGAAGTGGTTGGCACATTGCCGACCATCACTTACGGGCCGGCACGCTTGGGCGACATTCGGCATTCGCGGGCGAACAACCAACGGCTGTTGGCGAGCTTCACGCTGCCCGAACCTACTCCGTTGAAAGTTGGCCTGCAGCGGTTGCTGCACGGTTGAGCTGACTCTGTCTGAAATATCCGGGTGCCTGCATCGGGAGCAAGCCCCCTCCCACATTTAGCTGAGTTCCAACCCGGGAATGCAGTCAAATGTGG
>NZ_VUAZ01000127.1 GCF_009296165.1 Pseudomonas kitaguniensis
GGGCAGCAGATTCGAACCGGGCAAGCGAACGTAAAAGTCTACAACCGCCGCTTGGCTGAGCTTATCCATCACGGGCGCGCCAACCCCGCGCAGATCATTTCGCACCGCCTTAAACTCTCCGAGGGGCCTGATGCGTACAAGCACTTCGACGCCCGTGACGACGGCTGGACCAAGGTTGTACTCAAGCCTGCTGCGTAAGTAGAACAAGCGTTGTAGTTTGATCAAACGCGCACACCCGTGGGAGCGGGCTGGCTTGCGATGCAGGCACCTCGGTGCATCAGGCATACCGAGTTGATGCTATCGCGAGCAAGCCCGCTCCCACAGTTGACTGCATTCTGCTTGGGAGCCCGCCCCGGCATCTGCGCGGCCGGTTTTCTGATGAAAGGTGCTTTTACACGGCTGGTCAGCCGTAACCTGCGCTTGCGCGTTTTAAAAGGTCTGGTAGAATCCGCGGCCTAATTACGTGCGGTATTCGACAATAGTGTCGAGTGGCGGCACGCTAGCCCGAGGAAGTCACCATGAAAGCCGATATCCATCCAGCGTACGAAACCATCGAAGTAACCTGCAGCTGCGGCAACAAGTTCGAAACACGTTCGAACCTGTGCAAGCCACTGGGTACTGACGTATGCAACGAGTGCCACCCGTTCTACACCGGTAAGCAGAAAACTCTGGACACCGGCGGCCGTGTACAGCGCTTCGCAGATCGCTTTGGTGCTTTCGGCAAGAAGCCTGCTGCAGCTACTCCAGCAGAGTAAGGCTCAAAAGCCCTGCGGGCTTTTGCAAGCTGTTAAAAAAGGCGCCCATCGCGGGCGCCTTTTTTGTGCCTGAAATGTGGCCGACTTCATCCGGTAGTGCATCGCTCACATCAATGCTGAAAGAAAAAATTGTAGACATTTTTTAATCGAATTGTGAACAGTTGAGCCCTTGTGCCGCGTGGCTCTTGGCCGAAAGTCTTAGCGCAGCGGCCTTGACACCTGTGACTGACCAGTCTTGTGGGGACTTTACGACACGCGTATCCTCGGCGGTCCGTCGACCAACAGTAAAAGCGGAATGCCGATATGTCTGATTTGAAAACTGCCGCTCTCGAATATCATGCTCATCCTCGTCCAGGAAAGCTGAGTGTAGAGCTCACCAAAGCCACTGCCACCGCCCGCGACCTGTCGCTGGCCTACAGCCCTGGCGTTGCCGAGCCCGTACGTGAAATCGCCCGCGATCCTGAACTGGCGTACAAGTACACCGGCAAAGGCAACCTGGTTGCAGTGATTTCCGATGGCACCGCGATTCTCGGCCTGGGTAACCTCGGCCCATTGGCTTCCAAGCCTGTCATGGAAGGTAAAGGCGTGCTGTTCAAGCGCTTTGCCGGTATCGATGTTTTCGACATCGAAGTCGACTCCGAAAGCCCGCAGGCTTTCATCGACACCGTCAAACGTATTTCCATCACCTTCGGTGGCATCAACCTGGAAGACATCAAGGCGCCTGAGTGCTTTGAAATCGAAAAGGCCTTGATCGAGCAGTGCGACATCCCGGTATTCCACGATGACCAGCACGGCACCGCAATCGTGACTGCGGCCGGCATGATCAACGCCCTGGAAATCGCCGGCAAAACCCTGGCTGACGCGAAGATCGTCTGCCTGGGCGCCGGCGCTGCGGCCATCTCCTGCATGAAGCTGATCGTGAGCATGGGCGCCAAGCTGGAAAACATCTACATGGTCGACAGCAAGGGCGTTATCCAGTCCGAGCGTACCGACCTGAACCAGTACAAGGCGATGTTTGCCCACCCGTCGTCCAAGCGCACCCTGGCGGATGCCCTCAACGGTGCAGACGTGTTCGTCGGCCTTTCCGGCCCGAACCTGCTGAGCGCTGATGGCCTGAAATCCATGGCGGCCAACCCGATCGTGTTCGCCTGCTCCAACCCAGACCCGGAAATCTCGCCGGAGCTGGCTCACGCCACCCGTAACGACGTGATCATGGCGACTGGCCGTTCGGACTACCCGAACCAGGTCAACAACGTACTGGGCTTCCCGTTCATCTTCCGTGGTGCACTGGACGTTCGCGCCAAACGCATCAACGAAGAAATGAAAGTAGCTGCCGCCAACGCCCTGCGTGAACTGGCCAAACTGCCGGTTCCTCAAGACGTGTGCGACGCCTACGGTGGCGCCAAGCTGGAATTCGGTCGTGAGTACATCATCCCGAAACCAATGGACAAGCGCCTGATCACCCTGATCTCGGATGCCGTGGCCAAAGCCGCCATCGAGACCGGTGTGGCCACCCTGCCGTATCCGAAGCACTACCCGCTGCAAAGCGTGGATGATGTGTTCAACGGCTAAGCCGTTGTAGCGCACCAACAAAAAGCCCCGGCTCTGACGAGTCGGGGCTTTTTGCTGTGTGGCATTAAACGCGAGCCTTGTGCCGAGCCAACTGTGGGAGGGGGCTTGCTCCCGATTACAGGCTGTCAGTCAATGAATCCGGCGACTGATACGGCGCAATCGGGAGCAAGCTCCCTCCCACATTGAGGTTGCGGTTAGAACAAGTCGATCGGCGCGCCTTCATCCGCCGGCAGTGGGCTGCCCGGTGCAACACTATTGCCCAGCTCGTTGACGGATGGCGGCGTGTCTTCGCTCTTGAACAGCTCGAAGTACGCGTTCGGGGTGCTTGGCGATGCTGCGCGGCCACTGACCGGATCAATCCGCAGGCTGAGGATGCCTTCCGGCTCGGGCTGAGTGTGCAGCGGCTTGTCTTTCAAGGCCGCGCCCATGTAGCTCATCCAGATCGGCAGCGCGACGGTGCCGCCAAACTCGCGACGGCCGAGGCTTTCCGGCTGATCGTAGCCCGTCCACACAGTCGTTACGTAGTCGGCGTTGTAGCCGGAGAACCAAGCGTCTTTGGACTCGTTGGTGGTACCGGTTTTGCCCGCGATGTCTGCTCGGCCAAGGGCCAGTGCGCGTCGGCCGGTGCCCTTCTTGATCACGTCTTCAAGGATGCTGTTGAGGATGTAGGTCGTGCGGCCGTCGACGATGCGCTCAGCCACGGCCGGTGCTTGTGGCTCGGCCGGGGCAGTGGCGTTGGTGGCGGGCGCTGCGCCTGGCGTCGGCTCGATGGTGATGCCGCCGTTGCTCGGCGCCGCGAGGCCGTCGGTGGCGGCCACGCCGTTGACCACGTCACCCGGCACGCGTGGCGGGTTGGCGGTGAACAGGGTGTCGCCATTGCGGCTCTCGATCTTGTCGATCAGGTACGGCGTGATCTTGTAGCCGCCATTGGCAAACGTGCTCCAGCCCGTAGCGATTTCCATCGGCGTGAGGGTTGCGGTGCCGAGGGCCAGCGACAGATTCGGTGGCAGGTCCGACTTGGCGAAGCCAAAGCGCGTGATGTAGTCGATGGTTTTGCCGACACCCATCGCCTGCAGCAGGCGGATCGACACCAAGTTACGCGACTTGTACAGCGCCTCGCGCACGCGGATCGGGCCGAGGAAGGTGTTGGTGTCGTTCTTCGGGCGCCAGACTTTGTCCAGGTACTCGTCGACGAACACGATAGGCGCATCGTTGACCAGGCTGGCAGCGGTGTAGCCGTTGTCCAGCGCGGCGCTGTAGATAAATGGCTTGAAGCTCGAACCCGGCTGACGCTTGGCCTGGGTCGCGCGGTTGTAATTGCTTTGCTCAAAGGCGAAGCCGCCGACCAGCGCGCGGATAGCCCCGTTCTGTGGGTCCAGCGACACGAGCGCGCCCTGTGCCACGGGCACTTGGCTGAACTTCAGGCTGTCGTCTTTCTGGCGCTGCACGCGGATCAAATCACCCACCTGCGCCACGTCCGACGGCTGCTTGGGCATCGGGCCCATGCTGTTGGTGTTCAAGAAGGGGCGCGCCCACTTCATGCTGTCCCACTCCACATGCGCTTCGCCGGTGCGCGTCAGCACCTGCACGCCATCTTTCATCACTTGGGTGACGATGGCGGGTTCCAGGCCGCTGATCGGGCGCTGTTTGCTCAGTTCGGTGGTCCAGGCGCTCAGGGTTTTGCCCGGCAGGCGTGACTCAGGGCCGCGATAGCCATGGCGCTGGTCATAGGTGACCAAGCCTGAATGCACCGAGGTATTGGCGATTTCCTGCAGGTCGCTCGGCACGGTCGTGGTCACGCGAAAGCCTTCGGTGTAGGCCTCGCTGCCATAGCGGCCGACCATTTCGGCCCGCGCCATTTCAGCGATGTACGGTGCGTTCACTTCCGGCGTCGGTACGTGGTAGCTGGCGTTCAACGGCTCGGCCACGGCACTTTCATAAGCGGCCTGATCGATTTTGCCGAGCTTGTACATGCGGCCCAGGATCCAGTCGCGACGCTCTTTGCTGCGTGCCGGGTTGGCCAGCGGGTTAAAACGCGACGGTGCCTTGGGCAGGCCGGCAATCATCGCCATCTGCGCCAGGCTGGCGTCACGAATCGACTTGCCATAGTAAACCTGCGACGCCGCCTCGATCCCGTAGGCACGATTGCCCAGGTAGATTTTGTTGACGTACAGCTCAAGGATTTCGTCCTTGGTCAACTGACGTTCAATTTGCAGCGCCAGCAGAATCTCGGTGGCTTTTCGCGAAAAACTGCGCTCGCTGGTGAGGAAGAAGTTTTTCGCCACCTGCATGGTGATGGTGCTGCCGCCGGACTGAATGTGTCCGCTTTTTACCAACTGAGTGGCCGCACGCACCAGGCTGCTAGGGTCGACACCATAATGATTGGCAAAATTATCGTCTTCAGCCGACAGCAAGGCGCTGATGAAGTTGGGCGGAATGTCGGCGAAACGGATCGGTGTGCGGCGCATCTCGCCGAACTCCGCGATCAGTTTTTCATCGCTGCTGTAGACCCGCAAAGGAATCTGCAACTGGATACTTCTGAGTGCCTCTACGGAGGGCAAACCCGGACTAAGGTAGAGGTATGCACCGCTGAGTACGAGCAGTAGCCCGCAGACGACCGCGACAATGGAGTACCCGAAAAACTTCAGCAGACGAATCAAGGCTTTTGGATTTCCAGAGAAAAGAAAGAGTTACGCGTCGGGGCATGCATGGCAAACGATGGATCGACCCGAGCAGCAGATAAAAAGCGGGGAAAAACGCTGGGCATTAAAGCATTTTCGGCTTGGGGCGTCATTCGTGCTACTCAAACAAGTCGACCGAATGCACCACGCCAACGCGCAATCAGGCGGTATGACAGGCAAAATTTTAGGGAGTTTTATGCGAAAAGGATTTTTCAGGCGAAAAGTCGACGCCGTATTGGGCATCGACATCAATGACGCAGGCATCAAGCTGGTTGAGCTGGGCCGGTCAGCCGACGGCTACACCATTCAGGGTTACGCCGCCCAGGCATTGCCGGCCACGCGGTAGTCGACGGCACCTTGTTGGACCTTGCAGCCATAGGGCAGGCGCTGCGCCAGGCGTTATCGCGGCTACGCACCTCAACGCGCCGGGCGGCGGTTGCGGTGGCGGGGCCATCGGTCATCACCAGGGTGATCGAAATGCAAGCCGGGCTCAGCGACGAGGAGATGGTCTGGAACATCCAGATGGAGGCCGATCAATACATTCCTTATCCATTGGATGATGTCGCCATCGACTTTCAGGTTCGCGGCCCGTGCGCCCAAGACCCTCTGAGGGTCGAAGTAGTGTTGGCCGCCTGCCTGCGTGAGCAAGTCGAGGCCCGCGAGGCGGTTTTAGCCCTGGCCGGGCTGGTGGCGCGCGTGGTGGATGTTGAAGGGTTTGCATTGGAGCGCGCTTGCAGTCAGGATTTCGCCAGCTTCACGCCGTGCCATCGTGTCGATGGCGCACAATGGGCGGTGGATGCCCACGGGATGGGAATTGCTTGTGGGTTGGCCCTGAGGAGTTTCGCAGGATGACACGGATCAATCTTTTGCCTTGGCGTCAGGCGCTGGCCGAGCGGCGGCGCAAATACTTCCTGGTGTTTTTGCTGGTGTTCGCAGGTGTCGCGCTGGCGGCGGTGTGGCTGGCAGATCAAGTTATCGATCAGGCTATCGACCGGCAGGTAACGCGTAACAATCACCTGAGCAAAGCAGTCACCGTTCAGGATTCGCTTATCAAGACCATCGACGACTTGCAGGAGCAGAGCCTGCAAATGACCGAGCGCATGAAGGTCGTGCAGGATGTGCACGAAGCCCGCTCCGCCAGCGCCGAGCTTTTGGACAAACTGGCCCGTGCGGTGCCCGACGGGGTGCACCTGCATGAGGTGGTCGCCAAGGGCGATACCGTCAGCATCAGCGGCAGTGCCGAGTCCAGCCAGGACATCGCGCAATTGATGCGCCGCCTGGAGGCTTCTGAAGGTGCTCACGCCACTCGGTTGCGGCATGTGCGAGCGGAAGGCGAGCGCGGCGCTAACCAATTTCAACTGGTGGTGCGCCAAGGCGATTCCACCGAGGCGCTGCCATGAGCCTGCCCAGGCTCGACTTTTTCACGCTCTCTCATAACGCTGCGAAATGGCCCTTGCCGGGCAAGCTTCTATTCGGCTGCGCGCTGGCAGGGCTCGTGTTTTTAGTGGGCAACGGCGTGTACCTGAGCCCTGCGCGTGATCGGCTTAATACGTCCGAGGCGCAGGCTGTTGAACTGCGACAGGCGCTTGCGCAAAAGGCTGGCTTGGCCGCCAGCGTTGAGGGCCGCACGCGTCACGCCCACGTGATGCAGGAGGCGGTTGCCGGGCTTTTACGGCAAATGCCCGGCGAGTCAGACACCCCAGGCTTGCTCGAAGACATTGCCCGGCTGGCGGTTGCCAACGGTTTGGCGGTGGAGGGCGTCACCGTGCTGGACGAGCAACCTCAGCCGTTGTTTATCGAGGAGCCTGTGCAGGTTGGTGTTGTGGGCGCCTACCACGACTTGGCGACGTTCGTGAGTGCTCTGGGCGGGTTGTCGCGCATCGTCAGCGTGCACGATGTTGTGCTTCGTTCTGATGGCGCCCGGGTGCAACTGGCGCTGCTGGCCAAGACCTATCGGAGTGCATCGCCGCGCAGCCCCTCGGGTGTGACGGTTGAACCGCTGCCGCGATTTGCCTACAGCGCCGCTTCGCTGCGTGATCCTTTCCAGCCGCGCACCTTGCAGGTCGATCATGCGCCTGGCCGCCCGGCGCCTGCGCCAGACCTCGCTCGGGCGCGTGGAGCGCTTGAAGGTCTGGCCGTCGACCAGTTCAAAATGGTCGGCACCTTGTCCCGGGGTGTGCACACCTTCGTCTTGCTGCGCGCCGCGTCCAGCGTGCATCGGCTTGCGGTCGGCGACTACCTGGGGCCGAACCACGGCCAGGTCACGGCCATTCATGCCGGCCACATCGAACTGGCCGAGCTGTTCCCGGATGAACAGGGCGCATGGCTGCAGCGTTCGCGAACCCTCGTTTTAAACGTCAACTCATAACGGAATCAAACAATGAAAAGGACTTTGCCGTCCTTCGGTGTGGCGCTATGGATAGCGTTCACGGCACCGATGGCTTTTGCTGTGCCTCATCGCGTGGACCTGATCCAACTGCCGCCCCCCGGCAGCGCAGGTTTGGGCGCTCACCGCGGTGAAACGCTGAACCTTAACTTCCAGAACATCGAGTTGCGTGCGGTATTGCAGCAGATCGCCGATGTCGCCGGGCTCAACCTGGTTGCCAGCGATGAGGTGCAAGGCTCGATTACCCTGCGGCTCAAGGACGTGCCCTGGGATCAGGCGCTGGACCTGGTGTTGCAAACCAAAGGCTTGGACAAGCGCGTGACGGCGGGTGTTTTGCTGGTAGCGCCCGCCGAAGAGTTGGCCGCCCGCGAACTGCTGGTGCTTGAGTCGCGCAAGCAATTGGCTGAGTTGGCGCCACTGCGCCGGGAGCTGTTGCAGGTCAATTACGCCAAGGCAGCGGACCTGGCCAAGTTATTCCAGTCGGTGACCAGCATCGAAGGCGTGCCCGACGAGCGCGGCTCGGTGGTGGTGGATGAGCGCACCAATAACATCATCGCCTACCAGACCGGCGAGCGGCTTGAAGAGCTGCGGCGCATCGTGGCGCAGCTGGATATTCCGGTACGTCAGGTGATGATCGAGGCACGCATCGTCGAGGCCAATGTCGACTACGACAAAAGCCTCGGCGTGCGCTGGGGTGGCCGGCTCAACCGTGGTAACTGGGGCGCCGGCGGGCTTGGCAAGCCTTCGGCCGAGGGCGCTGAAGCACTGGCGAGCCCGCCCGGTTCGTCGTTTGTTGACTTGGGTTCACTCACGGGTACCGCAGGCATGGGCATCGGTTTTATCACCGACAACCTGTTGCTCGACCTGGAACTCACCGCCATGGAGAAAACCGGCAACGGTGAAATCGTCTCACAGCCCAAGGTGGTCACTTCCGACAAGGAGACCGCACGTATCCTCAAAGGCACCGAGATTCCCTATCAGGAATCCACCTCCAGGGGTGCCACTTCGGTGTCATTCAAGGAGGCCTCGCTGTCACTTGAGGTAACCCCACAAATTACCCCTGACGGCTGGGTGTTCATGGAGGTCAAAGTCACCAAGGACGAGCCGGACTATTTGAACAAGCTCAACGACGTTCCGCCCATCAAGAAAAACGAAGTCAACGCCAAGGTGCTGGTCAAGGATGGCGAGACCATCGTCATCGGCGGGGTTTTTTCAGATACCCAAAGCAAAGTGGTAGATAAAGTGCCATTTTTGGGCGATGTGCCGTATCTTGGCCGCCTTTTCCGGCGAGATGTGCTGGCACAAAGAAAATCCGAGCTGCTGGTATTCCTGACTCCGCGTATTATGAATAACCAGGCGATTGCTGTGAGTCGTTGATTCTGTGCGAAATTTGATTCTTGTAGGACCGATGGGGGCTGGAAAAAGCACCATCGGCCGTTTGCTGGCCAAAGAGCTGCGCCTGCCATTCAAAGATTCCGACAAGGAAATTGAATTGCGCACGGGCGCCAATATCCCATGGATTTTCGATAAGGAAGGCGAGCTGGGCTTTCGCGACCGCGAGCAGGCGATGATTGCCGAGCTGTGCGGCTTCGACGGCGTAGTGTTGGCCACCGGCGGCGGCGCTGTCATGCGCGATGAAAACCGCCGGGCGCTGCATGCTGGTGGGCGCGTGGTTTACCTGCATGCGTCGGTTGAACAGCAAGTGGGCCGTACCGCCCGTGATCGCAATCGCCCGTTGCTGCGCACCGCCGACCCGGCCAAAACCCTCAAGGATCTGCTGACGCTGCGCGATCCGCTGTATCGGGAAATCGCCGATCTGGTGGTTGAAACCGATGAGCGGCCGCCACGAATGGTGGTTCTCGACATTCTTGAGCGCTTGCAGCAGTTACCACCCCGTTAAAGCCAAGCCCGAAATGCGCTATTCTCGGCGGCGCGTTATCACGGTTCGAGGTGTGGCGCAGAGCCATCAGGCGGCGTCAACTGAGCGTTGCCGATCGTACATATATCTTCACGCGGGGACACATGCAGACACTTAAGGTCGATCTAGGCGAGCGCAGCTACCCAATCCATATTGGCGAAGGTCTGTTGGACCTGCCCGAGTTGCTTGCGCCGCATATTGCCGGTCGGCAAGTGGCGATCATCTCCAACGAAACGGTCGCGCCGCTGTACCTTGAGCGTCTGAGCCGCAGCCTGGCGGCGTACTCGGTGATTTCGGTGATCTTGCCTGACGGCGAAGCTCACAAGAACTGGGAAACCCTGCAACTGATATTTGATGGCCTGCTGACTGCGCGCCATGACCGTCGTACCACCGTGGTCGCCTTGGGCGGCGGTGTGATCGGCGACATGGCCGGTTTTGCCGCCGCCTGTTACCAGCGTGGCGTGGACTTTATCCAGGTGCCGACCACTTTGTTGTCCCAGGTCGATTCGTCGGTGGGCGGCAAAACCGGCATCAACCACCCGTTGGGCAAGAACATGGTCGGCGCGTTTTACCAGCCGCAAGCCGTACTGATCGATACCGCTACCCTCAATACCCTGCCGCCGCGCGAGCTGTCGGCGGGTCTGGCCGAGGTGATCAAGTACGGGCTGATCTGTGACGAGCCGTTTTTGACCTGGCTCGAAGCGCATGTGGACGCGCTGCGCGCCCTCGACCAAGTGGCGCTGACCGAAGCGATTTCGCGCTCCTGCGCCGCCAAGGCGCTGGTAGTGAATGCCGATGAACGTGAATCCGGCGTACGCGCCACGCTCAACTTGGGGCACACGTTCGGCCATGCGATCGAAACGCACATGGGCTATGGTGTGTGGCTGCATGGCGAGGCCGTCGCGGCTGGCACGGTGATGGCATTGGAGATGTCGCAACGCTTGGGCTGGATCAGCGCGCAAGAGCGGGATCGCGGTATCCGTCTGTTCCAGCGCGCCGGTTTGCCGGTTATTCCGCCCTCGGCAATGACTGAGGCGGATTTTCTCGAACATATGGCAATAGACAAGAAAGTGATCGACGGTCGACTGCGGCTGGTGCTGCTGCGCCACATTGGCGAAGCTGTGGTGACCGACGATTATCCGAAAGAGATTTTACAGGCTACGCTGGGAGCGGATTACCGCGCCCTGGCCCAGCTGAAAGGTTAATAAGATCCCGATGACTAGTTTGCATGCCGACGAGGCGTTCCTCGGCCATTACCAGTTAAGCCACGACCCATTCGCTCCACGGGTGCCTGGTTTCAAATTTTTCCCTGCCCAGCGCAAGCCGGTGCTTGGCCAATTGCACCATCTTGCGCGCTACAGCCAGTTGTTGCTGGTGGTCACCGGCCCATTGGGCAGCGGCAAGACCTTGCTGCGCCAGGCGCTGGTTGCCAGCACCAATAAGCAATCGGTACAGAGCGTGGTGGTGTCGGCTCGCGGTGCTGGTGATGCGGCCGGCGTGTTGCGCCAAGTGGCGCAGGCGCTGAACGTCGCCACCGCCGAGCCGAACGCGATCCTCAAGCAAGTGGTGCAGTTGGGCCTGACCGGGCAGGAAGTCTACCTGCTGGTGGACGACGCCGAGCAGCTCGACGAATCCGCCCTGGAAGCGTTGCTGGCGTTGGCGGCGGGTACGCCGGAAGGTCGCCCGCACGTGTTCCTGTTTGGTGAGTCGTCGTTAATCGCCGATCTGGAGCAGATCAGCGGTGATCAGGAGCTGTTTCACGTCATCGAACTGCAGCCGTACGAAGAGGAAGAAACCCGCGAATACCTGGCTCAACGCCTCGAAGGCGCAGGCGCTGGCATCGAACTTTTCTCCGCTTCGCAGATCTCTGATATTCACGAAAGCTCCGACGGTTGGCCTGGCACCATCAACCAGGTCGCTCGCGATGCCTTGATCGAAGCCATGATTGCCAGCCGTTCTGCGGTTAAGCGTCCAAAGATGGGGTTTACTATGCCTAAGAAGCACGTATTGGCTATTTCCGCCGTTGTCGTGGTCGCTGTCGCCGCCGCCTGGTTGATTCCAGGTCGCAGCAAAGCGCCCACCACGGCCGGCGCGCCAACCGAACAGGCGCAGTTGCCACTGGGCAAGCCCACGCCAAATGTCGAATTCGCCAACTCCGGCCAACCGACCAACCTGCCGATGGTCGGCCAACCCGTGATGCGCGGCCCGCTCGCCGAAGAAGCCGGTGGCATTGCCGAAGGCGACGACGGCGTGCCGGTTGAAGGCTCCAGCGCCACCCCGCCGACGGTTACCACCACCGCGCCACCTGCCGGCGTACCGGCTGGCCCGGCGGCGACTGCCGCTGCCAAACCCGCGCCGACGCCGACACCGGCGCCCACTGTCGCCACCGCCAAGCCTGCGCCTGTGACCAAACCGGTCGCACCTGCGCCAGCCGCCAAACCCGCCCCGGCTGCCAAGCCTGCTGAAAAACCGGCCGCCACCGTTGCCAAGGCTGGCGCTGCCGGCAGCAGCTGGTACGCCAGCCAACCGACCGGCAACTTCGTGGTGCAGATCCTCGGCACCAGCTCCGAAGCCAACGCTCAGGCGTTCGTGAAAGAGCAGGGCGGCGAGTACCGTTATTTCAAGAAAGTGCTCAACGGCAAGCCTCTCTACGTGATCACCTACGGCAATTTCTCCAGCCGTGCAGCAGCCGATTCCGCCATCAAGGCCTTGCCAGCGAAGGTTCAGGCTGGTAAACCTTGGCCTCGCACTGTCGCCAGCGTCCAACAGGAACTGGCAACAACTCGCTGAAGATTCGGCGGCCTTACCCAGGCCGCCTCTCCCGGCACCTCAAGAAAACCGCAAGTGCGTGCTGCCCTCAAGGCCGCGCGCTTTGTAGTGTCTGCGTCACAGTAGCTATTGAGTCGTAGCAGTCAAAATTAAAAAGGTTTTGACTAGCACAGCATATCGCTTTAAACCTTTCATAAATGCGACATACATTTGCGACATTTCGTCGCTAAATTTGTGAGCCTAAGTGTCGGTGTGTACAATGACCTCCCTTTTGCCCCCGCCAAGCCGGCAGACGTTCGGCGCGGAAGGTAACCGGTTGAATTGAAAAGAAATTTGTCTCGAAATAAGAGGCAGCCTGGTGAGAAAGTGTCTATGAAAGCAGGTCTGTACCAACCCGATGAATTCAAGGATAACTGCGGTTTCGGCCTGATTGCCCACATGCAGGGCGAGCCCAGTCATACCCTTTTACAAACGGCCGTCGAGGCCCTGACCTGCATGACCCACCGCGGTGGGATCAACGCCGATGGCAAGACCGGTGACGGTTGCGGCTTGCTGATTCAAAAGCCCGACCAGTTCCTGCGCGCTGTTGCTAAAGAGCAATTTGCTGTCGACCTGCCCAAGCAGTACGCCGTGGGCATGGTGTTCTTCAACCAGGACCCGGTTAAAGCGCAAGCCGCTCGCGAGAACATGAACCGCGAGATCTTGGCTGCCGGCCTGCAACTGGTGGGCTGGCGCAAAGTGCCGATCGACACCAGCGTGCTCGGCCGCCTGGCCCTGGAGCGCCTGCCGCAGATCGAACAAGTGTTTATTGCAGGTGACGGCCTGAGCGACCAGGACATGGCGATCAAGCTGTTTACCTCGCGTCGTCGCTCGTCGGTGTCCAACGCAGCCGACGCCGACCACTACATCTGCAGCTTTTCGCACAAGACCATCATTTATAAAGGCCTGATGATGCCGGCGGATTTGACCGCCTTCTATCCAGACCTGAGCGATGAGCGCCTGCAAACCGCCATTTGCGTGTTCCACCAGCGCTTCTCCACCAATACCCTGCCGAAATGGCCGCTGGCTCAGCCATTCCGTTTCCTCGCCCACAACGGCGAGATCAACACCATCACCGGCAACCGCAACTGGGCCGTGGCCCGACGCACCAAGTTCGCCAACGATTTGATGGACCTCGAAGAACTCGGCCCGCTGGTTAACCGCGTGGGTTCCGACTCCTCAAGCATGGACAACATGCTTGAGCTGATGGTCACTGGCGGCATCGACCTGTTCCGTGGCGTGCGCATGATCATTCCGCCTGCGTGGCAGAACGTCGAGACCATGGACCCGGACCTGCGGGCGTTCTATGAATACAACTCGATGCACATGGAACCGTGGGACGGCCCGGCTGGCGTGGTAATGACCGACGGCCGCTACGCGGTGTGCCTGCTCGACCGTAACGGTCTGCGCCCGGCGCGTTGGGTCACCACCACCAACGGTTTCATCACCCTGGCGTCGGAAATCGGCGTTTGGGACTACAAACCTGAAGACGTTATCGCCAAAGGCCGTGTAGGGCCTGGCCAGATCCTGGCCGTGGACACTGAAACCGGGCAGATCCTCGACACTGACGCCATTGACAACCGCTTGAAGTCGCGTCACCCGTACAAGCAATGGCTGCGCAAGAACGCTTTGCGCATCCAGGCGACCATGGAAGACAACGACCACGGTTCGGCTTTTTATGACGTGGACCAGCTCAAGCAGTACATGAAGATGTACCAGGTCACGTTCGAGGAGCGCGACCAAGTGCTGCGCCCGCTCGGCGAGCAAGGCTACGAGGCCGTCGGCTCGATGGGCGATGACACGCCAATGGCCGTGCTGTCCCAGCGCGTGCGCACGCCGTACGACTACTTCCGCCAGCAATTTGCGCAGGTCACCAACCCGCCGATTGACCCGCTGCGTGAAGCCATCGTGATGTCGCTGGAAGTGTGCCTCGGTGCCGAGCGCAACATCTTCCAGGAATCGCCGGAGCACGCGTCCCGCGTGATCCTCAGTTCGCCGGTTATTTCGCCAGCCAAGTGGCGTTCGTTGATGACCCTGGAACGCCCGGGCTTCGACCGCCAGATCATCGACCTGAACTACGACGAAAGCCTCGGCCTTGAAGCCGCTGTGCGCAACGTCGCCGATCAGGCCGAAGAAGCGGTGCGCGCCGGTCGTACCCAAATCGTACTGACCGACCGCCACATTGCCCCAGGCAAACTGCCGATCCACGCCTCTTTGGCCACCGGCGCGGTGCACCACCGCCTGACCGAAAAAGGCCTGCGTTGCGACTCCAACATCCTTGTGGAAACCGCCACCGCCCGCGACCCGCACCACTTTGCGGTGCTGATCGGCTTCGGCGCCTCGGCGGTTTATCCGTTCCTGGCGTACGAAGTGCTGGGTGACCTGATCCGTACTGGCGAAGTGCTCGGCGACCTTTATGAGGTGTTCAAGAACTACCGCAAGGGCATCACCAAGGGCCTGTTGAAGATCCTCTCGAAGATGGGCATCTCCACCGTTACCTCGTACCGTGGCGCGCAGTTGTTCGAGGCTATCGGCCTGTCCGAAGAGGTCTGCGAGTTGAGCTTTCGTGGCGTGCCGAGCCGCATCAAGGGCGCGCGCTTCGTCGACCTCGAAGCCGAACAAAAAGCCCTGGCGGCCGAAGCCTGGAGCGCGCGCAAGCCGATCCAGCAAGGCGGCCTGCTCAAGTTCGTGCACGGTGGCGAATACCACGCGTACAACCCCGACGTGGTCAGCACCCTGCAAGCCGCTGTGCAGCAGGGCGACTACGCCAAGTTCAAGGAATACACCGCGCTGGTGGATAACCGCCCGGTGTCGATGATCCGCGATATGTTCAAGGTCAAAACCCTCGACACGCCGCTGGCGATCAGTGAAATCGAACCGCTGGAATCGATCCTCAAGCGTTTCGACTCCGCGGGCATTTCCCTTGGCGCGTTGTCGCCTGAGGCTCACGAAGCCCTGGCCGAAGCCATGAACCGCCTGGGTGCGCGTTCCAACTCCGGCGAAGGCGGTGAAGACCCGGCGCGCTACGGCACCATCAAAAGCTCGAAAATCAAGCAGGTCGCGACCGGCCGTTTCGGTGTAACCCCCGAATACCTGGTCAACGCCGAAGTGCTGCAGATCAAAGTCGCGCAGGGCGCCAAGCCCGGCGAGGGCGGGCAACTGCCTGGCGGCAAGGTCAACGGTTTGATCGCCAAACTGCGTTATGCAGTCCCCGGCGTGACCCTGATTTCGCCACCGCCGCACCACGACATCTATTCGATTGAAGACCTGTCGCAGCTGATTTTCGACTTGAAACAAGTCAACCCGCAGGCGCTGGTCTCGGTGAAACTGGTCGCAGAAGCCGGCGTGGGCACCATCGCCGCCGGTGTGGCCAAGGCCTATGCCGACCTGATCACCATCTCGGGCTACGACGGTGGCACTGGCGCTTCGCCGCTGACCTCGATCAAATACGCGGGCGCACCGTGGGAACTCGGCCTGGCTGAAACTCACCAGACCCTGCGCGGCAACGACCTGCGCGGCAAGGTGCGGGTGCAAACCGACGGCGGCCTGAAAACCGGCCTCGACGTGATCAAGGCCGCGATCCTCGGCGCCGAAAGCTTCGGCTTCGGCACTGCGCCAATGATCGCGCTGGGCTGCAAATACCTGCGCATCTGCCACCTGAACAACTGCGCCACCGGCGTCGCGACGCAGAACGAAAAGCTGCGCAAGGATCACTACATCGGCACCGTCGACATGGTGGTGAACTTCTTCACCTACGTCGCCGAAGAAACCCGTGAGTGGCTGGCCAAGCTGGGCGTGCGTTCGCTGGAAGAACTGATCGGCCGCACCGACCTGCTCGACATCCTTCAAGGCCAGACCGCCAAGCAACAGCACTTGGACTTGACGCCGCTGTTGGGCAGCGATCACATCCCGGCCGACAAGCCACAATTCTGCCAGGTAGAGCGCAACCCACCGTTCGACAAAGGCCTGTTGGCCGAGAAGATGGTCGACATGGCCAGCTCCTCGATCAATGACGCCAGCGGCGGCGAATTCGCGCTGGATATTTGCAACTGCGACCGCTCCATCGGCGCACGTATCTCCGGCGAAATCGCGCGCAAGCACGGCAACCAGGGCATGGCCAAGGCGCCGATCACGTTCCGCTTCAAGGGCACTGCGGGCCAGAGTTTTGGCGTGTGGAACGCCGGCGGCCTGCACATGTACCTGGAAGGTGACGCCAACGACTACGTGGGCAAGGGCATGACCGGCGGCAAGTTGGTGATCGTTCCCCCAGCGGGCAGCGTTTACAAGTCGCAAGACAGCGCGATTATCGGCAACACCTGCTTGTACGGCGCCACCGGTGGCAAGCTGTTTGCCGCGGGTACGGCCGGTGAGCGTTTCGCCGTGCGTAACTCCGGTGCCCACACCGTGGTGGAAGGCACTGGCGATCACTGCTGCGAGTACATGACCGGCGGTTTTGTCGCGGTACTCGGCAAGACCGGTTACAACTTCGGTTCGGGCATGACCGGCGGTTTCGCCTACGTGCTCGACCAGGACAACACCTTCGTCGACAAGGTCAACCACGAGCTGGTCGAGATCCAGCGGATCAGCGGCGAAGCCATGGAATCCTACCGGAACCACTTGCAGCACGTGCTGGACGAGTACGTCGAGGAAACCGGCAGCGAATGGGGGCGTAACCTCGCCGAAAACCTGGACGACTACCTGCGTCGTTTCTGGCTGGTCAAGCCCAAGGCTGCCAACCTGAAATCGTTGCTTTCCAGCATCCGTGCCAACCCGCAGTGATATGCGCCTGAAGAAGTTTGATGAGGTTTTAACATGGCTGAACGTCTGAATAACGACTTCCAGTTCATCGATGTCGGGCGCAAAGATCCGAAGAAGAAACTGTTGCGTCAACGCAAAAAAGAGTTCGTGGAAATCTACGAACCCTTCAAGCCCCAGCACTCGGCCGACCAGGCCCACCGCTGCCTGGGGTGCGGTAACCCGTATTGTGAATGGAAGTGCCCGGTGCACAACTTCATTCCCAATTGGCTGAAACTGGTGGCCGAGGGCAACATCCTCGCGGCCGCCGAGCTGTCGCACCAAACCAACACCTTGCCGGAAGTGTGCGGCCGCGTTTGCCCACAGGACCGTCTGTGTGAGGGCGCTTGCACGCTCAATGACGGTTTTGGCGCAGTGACTATCGGCTCGGTGGAGAAGTACATCACCGACACCGCGTTCGCCATGGGCTGGCGCCCGGACATGTCCAAGGTCAAGCCGACCGGCAAACGCGTCGCGATCATTGGCGCAGGCCCGGCTGGTTTGGGCTGTGCCGACGTGCTGGTGCGCGGCGGCGTGACCCCGGTGGTGTTCGACAAGAACCCGGAAATCGGCGGCTTGCTGACCTTCGGCATCCCCGAGTTCAAGCTGGAAAAAACCGTACTGAGCAACCGTCGTGAAGTGTTCACCGGCATGGGCATCGAGTTCCGCCTGAACACCGAGATCGGCAAAGACGTGACCATGGAGCAACTGCTCGCCGAATACGATGCCGTGTTCATGGGCATGGGCACCTACACCTACATGAAGGGCGGCTTTGCCGGTGAGGATTTGCCGGGCGTGTATGACGCGCTCGACTACCTGATCGCCAACGTCAACCGCAACCTGGGCTTTGAAAAGGCGCCGGAAGACTTCGTCGACATGAAAGGCAAAAAGGTCGTGGTGCTGGGCGGTGGTGACACCGCGATGGACTGCAACCGCACCTCGATTCGCCAGGGCGCCAAGTCGGTGATCTGTGCGTACCGTCGTGACGAAGCCAACATGCCGGGCTCGCGCAAAGAGGTAAAGAACGCCAAGGAAGAAGGCGTGCGATTCCTCTACAACCGCCAGCCGATCGCTATCGTCGGTGAAGACCGCGTCGAAGGCGTGAAGGTGGTAGAGACGCGTCTCGGCGAGCCGGACGCGCGTGGCCGCCGCAGCCCTGAGCCGATTCCGGGCTCTGAAGAGATCATCCCGGCAGACGCCGTGGTCATCGCTTTCGGTTTCCGCCCAAGCCCGGCGCCGTGGTTCGGGCAGTTCGAGATCCAGACCGACAGCCAGGGCCGTGTAGTTGCCCCGGAACAAGGCCAGTACAAGCACCAGACCAGCAACCCGAAAATCTTCGCCGGTGGCGATATGGTTCGTGGTTCTGACCTGGTGGTGACGGCGATCTTCGAAGGCCGCAATGCCGCCGAAGGCATCCTCGATTACCTGCAGGTCTAAGCCCAATCCCGAGTCGAAACGGGATCAACAGGTGGGAGGTGGCTTGCTCCCGATGGTGGTGTATCAGTCACCCAATGTATTGACTGACACTCAGCTATCGGGAGCAAGCCCCCTCCCACATTTGCTTTCAGCGCATTCAATACCCCGCGACAAATCGACCCGATAGACAAAAGGCACGGCGCATACCGTGCCTTTTGCGTCGCGCTCTGAGAAAATGCCCGCACTTTTTTTGCGGATGCCGACATGACTGCCCTCAAGAACGACCGTTTCCTTCGTGCCCTGCTCAAGCAACCCGTAGACGTCACGCCCGTGTGGATGATGCGTCAAGCCGGTCGCTACCTGCCGGAATACCGCGCCAGTCGCGCCCATGCCGGCGACTTCATGAGCCTGTGCATGAACCCTGCGTTCGCCTGCGAAGTCACGATGCAGCCGCTGGACCGCTATCCACAACTGGACGCGGCCATTCTGTTCTCCGATATTCTCACCATCCCTGACGCCATGGGCCAAGGCCTGTACTTCGAGACCGGCGAAGGCCCGCGTTTCAGGAAGGTCGTCAGCACCCTGGCCGATATCGAAGCCCTGCCGATCCCCGACCCGCACAAAGACCTCGGTTACGTGATGGACGCCGTCAGCACCATCCGCCGCGAACTGAACGGCCGCGTGCCGCTGATCGGCTTCTCCGGCAGCCCATGGACCTTGGCCACCTACATGGTCGAAGGCGGCTCGTCGAAAGACTTCCGCAAAACCAAGGCCATGCTCTACGACAACCCGCAAGCCATGCACCTGCTGCTGGACAAGCTGGCGCAGTCGGTCACCAGCTACCTCAACGGCCAGATCATGGCCGGCGCGCAAGCGGTGCAGATTTTCGACACGTGGGGCGGCAACCTGTCGGCGGCGGCGTACCAGGAGTTCTCCCTGGCTTACATGCGCAAAATCGTCAGCGGCCTGATCCGCGAACACGAAGGCCGCAAAGTGCCGGTGATCTTGTTCACCAAAGGCGGCGGCCTGTGGCTGGAAAGCATCGCCGACGCCGGTGCTGACGCGCTCGGCCTGGACTGGACCTGCGACATCGGCGAAGCCGCCGCCGCGTCGGCAACCAGGTTGCGTTGCAAGGCAACATGGACCCGACCGTGCTCTACGCCAAGCCGGAAGCGATCCGCAGCGAAGTCGGGCGTATTCTCGAAAGCTACGGCAAAGGCAGTGGACACGTGTTCAACCTCGGCCACGGCATCACGCCAGAAGTGAACCCGGAGCATGCCGGCGCGTTCCTGCGCGCGGTGCATGAGCTGTCGGCGCAGTATCACGAGTGATTGCAGCCCTATCAAAAACGCCCGGCTAATGCCGCGTTTTTGTCTGGGTTGGTTTTAGTGTCCGAGGAGTTGTTCTGCATAGCGAGCAACGACGTGGTCGAACGCTTCGTATTGACCACTGAGGGGCTGACGCGAACGCTGAATGATGGTCTCCAACTCTTCCATCGTGAAATCAGCCAGAAAGGCGTTGTCGAAAATACCTTCCAGTTTCTCCTTGCGGCGGCTGTTCAGGAACTCAATATCCAGTGCAAGCAGATTGATCATGCTCTCGGCAGGTGAGTCGTCATTGCCTTTAATCTCACCTAACAAGGTGAATCTGAATCGATTCTCGCAGTCATCCTCTAGCGGAGATATGTGGGTGTCCTCGCAGAAGTCGCTTTTTTTGCTGTGACCGCAGTGGGCGGGCTTGGGCGTTTCTGTCTCACCTTGGCAAGATGCGTGAAGGTTTATATATTCCAGACCCAGGTGCCTGAAGTGTTTCTGGGGCCGGAAGTGCTCTATGTGGCTGGAGTCCAGTGTGATTTTGTCGCCGCAATAACAGCACGCATAACCTTGTTCGTTGAGCAGGCTGGTGTGCAGTTCCTTTTTCTGTGGGTGCTTAAGATCGCGATAAGTGGGCGTCCACTGCTCATTTTCTAATGCTTTCCACTCGGTAAATGATACGGGTTCAGTTCCTTTGATAACGCGTTTCATCGACCAATCATCTCCTTGCGCTTGAGGAGCGCTTCAGCTCTGAGGAACTCCGGAAGACCGGGCGCTTTTGTTCTGAGCGTCTGAAGTTGAGTCTTGGCTTTTTGAAGGTCGTTGCCTTCGATTGTGCTGAACAGTTCGCTAAGGAGCATTTCTATTTCCGGCTCTCGTTCGGATACACCCATGACTTCTTCGAGTACCCGGCTGGAGTCGAGTCCGTACGTAACTCGTGGGTGTGAGCTATCACCGCGGTCTAAAAGCATGACCTCCTCAGGCCTCAGACTACCGATGATTTGCGGTGAGTGGCTGGCGGCGATGAATTGCACATTGGGAAATGCGGCCTTCAGGGCTTGAACGATACTGCGCTGCCAAGCGGGATGCAGGTGAATATCCAATTCATCAATAACCACAATGCCCGAGGTATCTTTCAGCACGTTCTTACCGAGGTGTGGGTTAAGAATGCACATGCGGCGGGCAATGTCGGCGAAGAGCGCAATCATTCCACGTTGACCATCACTGAGTTCGTAGAATGGAAGGGTGTTGTTGCCTGAAAGATTGATCAGAAGGCTTTGAAGCCTTATGTCATAACGCAAGCCTTGCGCGTCTGGAACCGCGAATTGTATGGCTTGGTTAACCCACGCAAGTTCGTCATCAAATTCCACAGGTGCGGTTTTCGTGTCCAAAAGGTCTTGCATGCGTTCGAGGGTTCGCCCAATCAACCAACCCTCAAAATCTTTCAAGTCGGTAACGGCATCGAACCAATTGTTGTAGCCGTCGAATCGGGATACGCGTTGTTGCGCAGCAAACTCGGCAGACACGTTGGCACTCTTCCAGTGGCGATTAGCACGATAAAACGCCAGTACCGGCAGGTCCACATTCACAGCAAGATTGATGCTGGTTTTTATAAGTTGAATTTGAGACTCAACTTCAGAGTCGACGAGATAAGGTTCTGTGTCTCCAGCGTGCGCCAGCTTCCACTCAGTCGCTTTGAAAATATTGCCTTTTGCTGCTATTCGAACAGGGTCAATGCGTTCGAGTCGTGTACGGCCATTTACACTGTCGATCACGAACCGAATATCTTTCGTCTGCAGGCAGGGTTGTTCTGCACGTACAAGTTTGCCAAATTCGAAAAATGAAACCGCCACCGCCTGCAACAACGAAGTCTTGCCACTCCCATTAACCCCCACCACCAGGTTAAACCCCGGCTGAAAGTTAAAAGTGGCTTCTTCGTAGCAACGAAAATTCTGAATGTGAAGCTGGTCCAGGCGCATTCTGGCTTTCCTTTACCAAGACTGACGAATGCCGTCAGTGTACCTTGGCCCGTCAGAACCGCCAGAGGCGCAGGTGTTACTGGCTTTTGGCGTGCCCCAATGGCGCCAACTTTGCCAGCTTCAACGCCACCAGCAGCGCACCGGTCAACAGCGCCACGATAAACCCGCCAATTCCGTTCCAGCCGGCAAAATGCCAGAAGAACCCGCCCGCTGTACCGGCAATGCTCGAACCCGCGTAGTAGCAGAACAGGTACAACGACGAGGCCTGGCCCTTGGCTTTCAGCGCGCGGCGGCCGATCCAACTGCTGGCAACCGAGTGGGCGGCGAAGAAGCCAAAGGTGAAGATCAGCATGCCGGGCACCACCAGCCATAGCGGCCTGAACAGCGTCAGGGCGATGCCTGCGAGCATCAACACGATGGTGGCCCAGAGTACGCGGCGGCGGCCGAGGCGGTCGGCCAGCGAGCCGATTTTTGCCGAGCTGTAGATGCCCGACAGGTACACCAGCGAGAGCAGGCCGACCACCGCTTGGCTCAGCTCATAGGGCGAGGCCAGCAGGCGATAGCCGATGTAGTTGAACAGCGTGACGAACGCGCCCATCAACAGAAACGCTTCGAGGAACAACCACGGCAGGCCTGCGTCCTTGAAGTGCATCACGAAGCCTTCCACCAGGCTGCGTGGCTTGAGGCTGCTGGCGCGGAAGTTGCGCGACTCGGGGAGGATTTTCCAGAACACCGTGGCCGCGATCAGTGCCAGGGCGCCGATGATCAGCGTCGCGGTGTGCCAACTGACAAAGTCGATCAGCACGCCCATGATCAAGCGCCCGCTCATGCCGCCAATCGCGTTGCCGCCGATGTACAGGCCCATGGCCAAGCCAATATGTTGCGGATGAATCTCTTCGCTCAGGTAAGTCATCGCCACCGCGGCCAAGCCGCTTAAAGACAGGCCGACCAGCGCGCGCATCAGCAGAATCCCTTCCCACGTCGGCATCAAACCGCTGGCGATAGTCGCCAGCGCCGCGCAGAACAGCGCCGCAACCATCACCGGTTTGCGCCCGAGTGTGTCGGAAACCGGCCCGGTGATCAGCAAACCCAGCGCGAGCATCGCTGTAGCCACCGACAGGATCAGGCTGCTTTGCGCCGCATTGATGGAAAACTCATGGGACAGCGCCGGCATCATCGGCTGCACGCAATACAGCAGGGCAAAGGTGGCGAAACCACCGGAGAACAGCGCCAGCACTGTGCGCATGAACATCGGTGTGCCTTTTTCGATGTACTCCTCGTTGAGCTGGGCCACCACCTCATCCAGGGCGGAAGGCGGGACTTCTTGAGCAAAGGGCGCGACAGCAGATTTCACAAGGACCTCGGGGAGGGAAAGCCTGCCAGGACTGGCAATGGAAAAAGAATATAGCTGCCTAATGATTCTTTCCAATATATTGTTCGACCTGTTTGAGAGCTTTTACGACCTAATGGGGTTTGCATGGAATTACGTCACCTGCGGTACTTCATTGCCGTCGCCGAAGAACTGCATTTCGGTCGCGCCGCGCAGGTGCTGGGCATCTCGCAACCGCCGTTGAGCCAGCAGATTCAAGCGCTGGAGCGGGAAGTGGGCGCGCGGTTATTTGAGCGCACCAATCGTCGGGTTGAACTGAGCGAAGCCGGACGATTGTTCCTGCAAGAGGCGCGGCTGGTGCTGGCTCAAGTCGATAAAGCGGCGGACGTGGCGCGTCGCGCGCAGTTTGGCGAACTGGGCGAATTGAAGATCGGCTTCACCTCGTCGGCGCCGTTCAACGCGAGCATTCCGCAGGCGATCTTCGCGTTTCGCCAGGCGTTCCCGGCGGTGCACCTGAACCTGCAGGAGATGAGCAGCACGGAAGTCGCCGAGTCGCTGGTGGATGAGTCGATTCAAGTCGGCTTGATGCGCCCGCTGCCATTGCCGGATTCGCTGAGCGTGGTTGAGCTGATGCGCGAACCTTTGGTCGCGGTACTCAGCGCCGGTCACCCCTTGGTGGCGGGCAGTGAGCGCGGCTTGCACCTGGCGCAACTGGCTGAGGAGCCGTTTGTATTTTTCCCGCGCAGCTACGGCAGCGGCCTGTACGCGCAGCTGATCAACCTGGCACGCGACGCCGGCTTCAGCCCGCACTTCGCCCAGGAAGCCGGCGAGGCCATGACGATTATCGGGCTGGTGGCAGCGGGTTTGGGCGTGTCGGTGCTGCCGGCGTCTTACCAGCGCATACGCATTGATGGCGTGGTGTATCGCACCTTGCTCGACCAGGAGGCGGTAACGTCGGTATGGCTGGTGCAACGCAAAGGCGCGCAAACGCCGATGGCCAAAGCGTTTGTGGACCTGTTGACGCGCAAGTCCACTCAGTAAAGCCCGGCGATCAGGCCGGCATCTGTGGCGAGCGAGCAAGCCCGCTCGCCACCGATTGCAGGCGGTCTGTTTTCAGGCATACTGGCCCAGTTCCCGAAAGGGGCTTGTGAGACTCTGAGGATCCTGGGTAACCAGCCATCGCAGAGCCAGGCAGGAGGTGGCGATGACAAGCCAACCTGTTTGTGAAGAGGGCGCCGAAAGGCGCCCTTTGTCGTTTCCGACTCACTGCGATCCTCAGTTTTGCTTCGCGGTGCCTGTTCGCTCAACCCACTCATTCGTGCCATTGCTGCGCAGTGCGGTCAGGCTGTCGCGGTAGCTGATGGCGTAGCCCGTCAATTAATACCTCAGCGCCAGCGCCGGAAGATCAACGAGGTGTTGACGCCGCCAAAGGCAAAGTTGTTGTTCATCACATAGTCGTGGTGCATCTCGCGAAACCCGCCTTGCAGGTAATCCAGCTCGCCGCAATGCGGGTCGACGGAGTCGAGGTTGAAGGTGTGCACGTACTGGTCGCGGTTCATCATTTCGATGCTGAACCACGACTCCAGCGCGCCACAGGCGCCCAGGGTGTGGCCGAGGAAACTTTTTTGCGAGCTGATCGGCATGCGGCTGCCGAACAGGCTGTGGGTGGCCAGCGTCTCGGCGATGTCACCTTGATCGGTGGCGGTGCCATGACCGTTGACGTAGCCGATGGCGCCGGGTTCAAGCCCGGCGTCTTCCAGCGCCAGCTCCATCGCGCGGCGCATGGTTTTCTGTTCCGGGCGCGTGGTGTGCTGGCCGTCGGCGTTGCTGCCGAAACCCACCAGTTCGGCGTGGATGTGCGCACCGCGGGCCAACGCGTGTTCGAGTTCTTCGAGCACCAGCATGCCGCCGCCTTCGCCGATCACCAAGCCGTCACGGCCGCTGTCGTAAGGGCGCGGGCTGGTTTGCGGCGCGTCGTTTTTCAGGCTGGTGGCGTACAGCGCATCGAACACCATGGCTTCGGTGGGGCACAGCTCTTCGGCGCCGCCTGCGAGCATCAACGGTAAACGGCCAAATTTGATCGCCTCGTAGGCATAACCAATGCCCTGGCTGCCGCTGGTGCAGGCGCTGGACGTGGGAATCAGCCGCCCGGTCAGGCCAAAAAAAATGCTGATATTCGCCGCCGTGGTGTGCGGCATCATGCGCACGTAGGAATTGGCATTCAGCCCTTCGGCCACCGAGTTCAGCAGCATATTGCCGAACGCCTTGATCTCGTCGGTGCTGCCGGTGGACGAGCCGCAGGCCACGCCCATGCGCCCGTCCTTGATCGATTCATCGCCGAGCAACCCGGCGTCCTGCAACGCTTGCTCCGCCGCCCACACCGCCAGGCGTGAAACGCGGCCCATGCTGCGCAGTTGCTTGCGGGTCCAGTGCGCGGGCACCACAAAGTCGTCGATTGGCCCGGCCAGGCGTGTGTTCAATTCGATGAAGCGGTCCCACTCGTCCATGCGCCGAATGCCGCTGCGGTTGGCGCGAAAGTTGGCGGCGATGGTCTCCCAATCGCTGCCCAACGAGGTCATGCCGGCCATGCCGGTGACTACAACGCGCTTCATCAGCACAGGCCTCCATTCACGGCCAACACCTGGCGCGTGATGTAGCTGGCTTCGGCCGACATCAGAAAATTCACCGCGCCGGCGACTTCTTCCGGGGTGCCCATGCGTTGCGCGGGGATCATCTTCATCAGTTCTTCCACCGGCACGTTTTCATCCAGCATTGCGGTGTCGATCAAGCCGGGGGCGACGCAGTTGACGGTGATCTTGCGCTTGCCCAGCTCGATGGCCAGCGCCTTGGCCGCGCCGATCAGGCCGGCTTTCGAGGCGCTGTAATTGACCTGGCCACGGTTGCCGATCAACCCGGACACCGAGGTAATGCAGACGATACGGCCAGCGGCGCGCCGACGAATCATCGGCATCATCACCGGGTGCAGCACGTTGTAGAAACCGTCGAGGTTGGTGCGCATCACCACGTCCCAATCGTCTTCCGACAAGGCCGGGAACGCGCCGTCGCGGGTCAGGCCAGCGTTCAAGACCACGCCGTAATAGGCGCCATGCTGTTCCACGTCTGCTTCCAGGATGGCTTTGCAACTGGCGCGGTCTGCCACATCAAATTGCAGGACGCGCGCCTTGCGGCCCAAGGCCTCGACCTCGGCCTGCACCGTGTCGGCTTCAACCCGGCCACTGCGGCAATGCAGCACGATGTCATGCCCGGCCTGGGCCAGGCGCAGGGCAATGGCGCGGCCGATGCCACGGCTGGAGCCGGTGACCAGTACGGATTCAGTCATGGCGTTTGGTCCTTCAATTCAGCTAAATAATTGGCCGCCTGCGGCGGTCGAAATACGTTCAAGCGCGCGCTGGCCTGGATACCCACGCCGGTGAGGTGGCATTCGAACACACCCATGCCGTTGTCGTCCTCCAGCGAGCGCAGGCCGTGGATACGCAGCTCGGCGCCTGCGGGGAAGTGCGCAACGTTGCACACAAACTTGCGTGTGCCCAGCAGGAAACCGAGTTCCACCGCTTGGCCTTTTTGGCGCGCGTGGCATCCGGCATACGCGGCGACGCTCTGCGCCATCAGCTCGATACCGACCCAAGCGGGCAGGCTGCCGTCGGGCCGGTTGAACAGGCCACCGGGCGTGACGGTAGCGCGGGTGTGAACCTGCTCTTCATCGAACGACAGTACCTGGTCGATCAGGATCATGTCGCCCGCGTGGGGCAGCAGTTCGGCGAGTGGCCAATTGATCATGGGGCCTCCGCAATAATCAGGCTGACGTTGTTGCCGCCGAAGGCAAACGAGTTGCTCATCAGGCAGCGTTTTTTCAAAGTGTCGCCGGCGTGCGCCCACTGCAACCCCGGCAGCGCCGGGTCGGCCTGGCCGTCCCACACGTGCGGCGGGATAACACCGTGGGTCAGGCTCAGCCAGCAGAACGCGGCTTCCAATGCGCCCGCAGCGCCGAGGGTGTGGCCGCTCATGGGCTTGGTCGATGAACACGCCACGCCGTTGGCGAACACGCTCGCCACGGCCAGGCTTTCCATCGCGTCGTTGTGGTGGGTCGCGGTGCCGTGCAGGTTCAGGTAACCGATTTGCCCGGGCAGCCGTTTGGCGCTGGCCAAGGCCTTGCGCATCGCCTGCAACGCACCTTTGCCGGTGGGTTCGGGCGCCGAAATATGGTGCGCGTCGCAGCTCGCGCCGCTGCCCAGCAATGCGATAGGTGCGGTTTGCCGGCTCATCACGAACAGCACGGCCGCTTCGCCGATGTTGATGCCATTGCGGTTCACCGAGAACGGGTTGCAGCGTTGATTCGACACCGCTTCCAGCGCGGCAAAACCGTTGAGCGTCAGTTTGCACAGGCTGTCGACACCGCCGCAGATCACCGCGTCGCACACGCCAAGGTCGAGCAGGCGCTGGGCACTCATCAACGCGCGGGCGCTGGAGGTGCAGGCGGTAGAAATAACGTAAGCCGGGCCGCTCAATTGCAGCCACTCGGCGAGAAAATTCGCCGGGGCGCTGAGTTCCTGTTGCTGGTAGTCGTAGTCGCCGGGGAACTGCTGGTCGCGCAGGTAACGCGCGATGCCACGGCTGGCTTCGTCGATGCCCGAGGTGCTGGTGCCCAGCACAACGGCCACGCGGGAGGCGCCATAGGTGTGGATCGCCTGGCGGATCTCATCGTCGATCTGCAGCGCCGCTTCCAGCAGCAACTGGTTGTTGCGGCTGCTGTGCTGGTTCAGTTGCACCGGCAGGCTCGCCAGTGCGCCGTGCACGCCGGCCACCGGCACCACGCGCTCAGGCACCCAGCCGCTCTCGGCGCGCATGCCCGAACAGTCACCGGCGAACAGGCTGCGGCTGACCTCGGCCTGGCCACGGCCGAGGGCGCAGATCACGCCGAGCGCATTCAGGTAGGCCGTCATCGCTCAGCCCCCAGCGGCGTGACGCGGTAGCTCAACGGCTGACCGCTGATGTTCACGCTGAACACCTCCGACGACTGATACACAATTTGCCAATGCCCCGGCAACGTGCGCGTGAGGTCCATCGCCTGTGCGCTCGGGTAAAGCGCGCGCAGCTCATCCGCCGAGGTCAAGGCAAACAGCAAGGCGGCAAACAGCTCGCGCGCCGGTGGATTCGGCGGCAGCAAGCCATCGGCCTGCCACTGGCCATTGATCAGCTTTTGCCGGGCCAGAGGAATGCCCAGCGGGTCCATCATCGACCAGCGAAGGGCGGTGCCTTCGCGCTGAATCACCAGCAGCCAATCCTGGCTTTGCCCGCCTTCCTTGCGCTGCACATGCAATTGCATCGGCAAGGCCAGCGTCGGGTTTTTCTCGGGCAGCGGTGGCTGGCTGGCGCAGGCGCTCAGCAGCAACAGGCAGCCCATCAAGAACAGGCGGATCATGTAGCGGCGCTCGTTAAAGGTTTACGCGCCACGCAGTTCACCAGGGTTTCTTCACGCTGGCCCACCGGCGGCGGCTTGCGCAGGCCCAATCGTTCGAGCAGGCCGAAGTCACCGGCGCGGCTCCACCACAAATACGGGTACGAGACGTTTTGCGGGCCGAATTCAAAGCCCTGCTCTCGCAGCATGTCCAAGTATTCTTCGGCGCTTTTTTGTACGTGCATCGGGTGGCGGAACAGCCAGCGAATCACCCACGTATCGATATACGCTTCGGTGGACTCGGCAAACAGCAAATAGCCGCCCGGCTTGAGCACCCGGTAAAACTCCTGAAGTGCGCGATGCTGCTCCACCAGATGGTGGAAGGTCTGATGGCAGAACAAAATGTCGACGCTCGCGTCCGGCACCTCCAGGGTCGCACAGTCGCTGCCGACCAGCTCGACGGCCAAGCCTTGGCGCGTGGCTTCGGCCTTGCTCAGTGCCAGGCTGTGAGGGTCGGCATCCAGGCCAATCAGGCGCTGCGGCGCGAACACTTGCTGCAACAGCTTGAACGATTTGCCCTGACCGCAACCGGCGTCGAGCAACACCGGCGCCACGGGCAACGGCTCGCTGAACAAACCGTGCAGGTCGTTGATCGCCACGCGCAATACACGGTGCTGCCAGGTGTGGCTACGCAGGAACCACAGGCCGAAGCGGGTTTCTTCCACGTAGTTTTTGCTCAGGTATTGGCTGCTCACGCGGCATCCCCTGCACAAATCTCCGACAACACCCGCAAGCGCCGCTTGGGTTCGCTGACAAACGGGTTGCGCTCATCCCACGCATAGCCTGCGAGAATTGCGCTGATCATCCGGCGAATGTCGTTGGAGCTGCCAGGGTGAAAAATCACATCCTGAAACGTCCCCGCGTACCAGCCTTCGACGTAGCAGCGGAAGGTGTCGACACCGCGCTTCAACGGCTCGGCGAACTCGCGCTGCCAGTCCACCGTGTCGCCCGTGAGTTGTCGGTGCAGCAGGCCTGCGGCCATGCTCGCCGAACGCATGGCGATGGTCACGCCGGAGGAAAATACCGGGTCGAGAAATTCCGCCGCATTGCCCAGCAGCGCAAAGCCTGGGCCGTGCAAGGTTTTGACGTTGGCCGAGTAGCCGCTGAGCGTGCGCGCCGGCGTATCCCACACGGCGTGTTGCAACACGCGCGCAAGGCTTGGGGTTTCGGCGATAAAACCGCGCAGGCAGGCGTCGAGGTCACCGTCGCGGCCTTCGAAATGCTGCTTGGCGGCGACCACGCCCACTGAGCAACGGCCGTTGCTGAACGGGATAGTCCAGAACCAGATGTCGCGATGGGTCGGGTGCGTGGTGATGAGGATCTTGCTGCGGTCGAAACCTGGGTGTTCGATACGGTCTTCAACGTGGGTAAACACCGCTTGGCGCACCGGGAAATTCGACGGTGCTTCCAGGTCCAGCAAGCGCGGGAGCACGCGGCCGTAGCCGCTGGCGTCGAGCACGAAGGTAGCTTTGAGGTGGTACTCGCTGCCGTTTTCGCGGCGCACGTGCAAGTAGCGGCACTTGCCTGCCATGTCCACGCCGACAACGCTTTCACCGTAGCGAATGTCCACGCCTTGCAGCGCCGCCTGATCGGCCAGCAACTTGTCGAACGCGCCGCGCTCTACCTGGTAGGTGATGGGCTTGCCGTTGCTGAACGTGTCACCAAAATCAAACGCGCTGTAACGCTCGCCCCACGCGAACGCGGCGCCGGTTTTCACCTGAAAACCCGCCGCCTGCACGGCGTCGAGCATGCCGGCTTCTTCGATAAAGTCGATGCAGTGCGACAGCAGGCTCTCGCCAATCGAGAAGCGAGGGAAATGCTCACGCTCGATGATCAATACATCATGCCCGTTGCGCTTTAGCAGCGCGGCGGCGATAGCGCCGGATGGCCCTGCACCGATCACCACCACCTGGCGACGTTCCATTTCAACTGTGGGCACGAAGGCTCCTTGCCACTTTGGCGATATTCACATTCATAAGGCGTGCTTCTGATGGCCGGCCCAAGGCGCCAGCATAAAGCTGAACGCCAGGCCCAGGCTGACCGACAGGCCGAAATTGCTCACGGCCGGTGTACTCGACACCGCCAGCAGCCCAAACGACAACCAGGTCGTCAGCGCCGCCAACAGCGTACCTAAAAGACTCACGGCAGGGCCGCCGATTTGCTCGCGCATCAAAATCGCGTAGTCGACGCTGATCGCCGTGACCAACAGCAGGCCGAACAAGCTGAACAGGGTCAGCGGCTGGCCCAGCCAACCCAGGCTGGCCAAGCTGCAGAGTGCCGCGAGCAGCGGTAGGGCGACGATGCGCAAGGCACCGCCAACGCCAAACGGCAGTATCAGCAACAGCACGATCAGCACGCACGACATCAACTTCAATTCAGCCGCGCTGATCTGCGTGTCGGCGAACACCCGGTTCAAATCGCCGAGGCGATCCACCAACTGCACGCCGGGTAAATCCAGCGCCTGCACCCGCAGCAACGCCGGGCTGTTCAAGCCTTGCAGGCTGACCATCGCCGCCACGCCGCCGTCCACCGGGCCCAGCCACAGCGTGCGCCAGGGTTCGGCCAATGGGCCGACCAGCGCGGCGTCGATGTCTTCGGTGGGCAGCGCTTGCAGTTGCGCGACTTCAGCCTGCAAGGCGCTGGCGGGCACGCCGAGGTCGACCAGCGGCTGCCAGAATGGCTCCAGCCTGCTCAATGCATCGCGCAGTTGTTGTTGCTCGGCGGGCAAATTCACCAGTTGGTTCAGCGCCAAATAGCCCTGCAGCTTGTTCATGTTGACCAGTTGGTCCAGGCGCTGGCCCAGCGCAGCCTGGCGTTCCAGCAACTGTTGTTGATTGTCCGCGCGCACCAAAAAGAATTGGCTGGTGGGCTGGAAGCCGGTGATGCGCGCCACGGCTTGCGCCTCTTGCAGTAACTGCGGCGGCGCGCCGATCCATTGGCGAATGTCGTTTTTGCTGTTCAACTGCCACAGGCCACCGGCGCAAAACAGCAGCACCCACACCAGCAGCACCGCGCTTGGCACGCGTTTGATCAACCCGGCACGCAGCTGCCACAGGCATTCGGCGATGCGCAGTGGCCATTGCGCGGGGCGCAGTTCCACGCCCTTTAGCAGCGCGGGCAACAGGCACACGGCAGACAAGTAAGCGCCGAGCAGACCTGCGGCGGAGAACACCGCGATTTGCGTCAAGGCCGGAAAAGGCGTCCAGGCCAGCGCCAGGTAGCCGATGCAACTGGTCGCCAGGCTCAGGCTCAGGCCCGGCAGCGTGAGGCGCAACGCCGGCCAACTGCGCCATGGCTGCAGGCTCCAGCTTTTCGACAGGTAGTGCAGCGGGTAATCCACCGCCACGCCGATCAGGCTGGAACCCAGCACCAGGGTCATCACGTGCATATGGCCGAACAGCGCCACACACGCCACCGCGCCAAACAGCATGCCCACCAGCACCGGCACAAAGGCCAGCAGCACCCGCCAGCGACGAAACGCCAGCAACAGCAGTAACAGAATGCCCAACGTTGCGCCGCCGCCGACCCAAGTGATCTCGCGGCTGGCCTGTTGCTGCCCATTGGCCGCGTAGAGCAAACCGCTGGCGGCGAGCAATTGCGCGCCGTGTTCGCTGGCTTGCGCACGGCTGGCCTGAAGCAAGTCGGCCACTTGCACCGGCAGTTTCATGTCGAAGGCATTGCCGGTGGTGCGCGCACGCAGCATCACCCAGCTCTTGCCGTCGGCCTCGGCTATCAGTGCGCCGCTGCCGATGTCCAACTGCACCGAGCCATGCTGCGGCTGGCTGTTCTGGATGCGCCCGGTAAGGCCCAGCCAGTCGTCCTGGCTTGGCACCAGGCTGAACCCGGTAAAGGGGTCGAACAGCGCCTGCACACGCTGTTGAATAAACGCTTCGGGCTGCTCGATCAGTTGCTCGCGGTCCTTGGCTGAAAGCATCGCCAACCGCCCGCGCAGCAGTTGCTCACGCAGCGCCGGCAAGTCGGCTTGCAGGTTCCACTGGACCTTTTCAAACAACCCGCTTGCCTGCCAGCGTTCGCCCAATTGTTGCGCCACCGCCACGGCTTGCTGGCGCTCGGCATGCCCCACGAGTACCAGCATCTCGCGGTTCAACGGCTCCTGCATGCGCTGTTCGGCTTGCTGCTCCAGCGCATCCGGCGTGTTGCCCGGCACCAGTTCCATCAGGTTGGCTGACAACGGCGCGCCATGGCGCCACTGCCAACCGGCCAGTGCCAGCACGGCCACCAGCAGCATCAGGAACAGGCGCGGCAGCATGCGCTCACTGAGCAAAGTCATGGTGCTCCGCGTCGCTTAACGGTTGGTCGGCGGTGCTGTCCTGCATGCGCAGCACGGTGCTGTCGCCCTGGGTTTCCAGCAGTTCGACTTTTTGCACCAGCGCGCCGCCGTCGATGTTGATTTGGCTGAACACTTGTTTTAACAGCAACGAGCGCGGAATCAGCGTGAGCGTCCATTGGTTGGCTTCGCCTTGCAGCTGCAATTCGAAATCGCGCTGCAAGCCACTGCTGTCGCCCTGCAGCACAGCGAGGAACAAGCGATTCTGCTCGGCGCCGGCGCTCTTGTTCGGCAGCAATTGCCAGCCATTGGCGTCACGCCGGGCGATGCCTTGGGCGCTGATGCGGTAGTCCTGTTGCAACGGCGTTTTCAGCCGCCACAGCAAACCGTGGTCTTTGGCGAGTACGAAGGTGCCTTTGCTGACCAAGGGTTGGGGCAGGGCACGCAGGTGTTTTTCCTGGATGAAACTGCCGTGAATCACCGACGGTTTTGCCAGCTGATCACTCAACTGCTGCACGTCAAAAGCATGCGCGCTGAAGCTCAGCAACAACCCGATCAAGGTGGGAGCGGGCTTGCTCGCGAAGAACCTGAGGGCGCGGCGTAGTGTCAGCGGACCAGCGTTATCGTTAACGACCATCGCGAGCAAGCCCGCTCCCACAGTGGATCTCATTTCAAAGCCCTTTCGACGGCGTTCGTGAATACTGTGGGCGATGCCATTTGCATCTCGTGGCTGGCGATTTCCACCGCCACTTGCACCGTGCTGGCGCGGGTCAAACGCTCGCCGCTGGCGAGGTCGGTAATCAGGTAATTGACCTTCAAACGATTCTCCCACTCGACCAGGCTGGCGCGCACATTGATGGTCTGGCCGAACACCGCGCCACGCACATAACGCAGCTGCATATCGATCACCGGCCAGGCGTAGCCCGACGCCAGCATCGCCGTGTAGTTATGCCCGATCTTGTCCAGCAGCGCGCAACGCGCCACTTCAAGGTACTTCACGTAATGCCCGTGCCATACCACATTCATGCTGTCGACGTCGAAAAACGGCACGAGGATTTCAGTGTCGCAATGCAACACACCGGGGCTACGCATGCAGCCTCCAGTGTTGCTCGGCAATGCGTTTCAGGCACAGGCGCAGTTCGCCTTCCAGCGCGCGGTCTTCGATGACCGGCGCAAAGTCTTTGGCCAATTCCTCGTGCATGGCGGCCAACGCCGGTGGCAGGGCGCGCGCGTCGTCGGCCTGGGCGCGCAGCCACACGCCCTGGTTGGCGGCGAGCAAGGTGGCGGCGGCGACCTGTTCGGTCAGCTCCAGCACGCGGATCGCATCACGCGCGGCGATGGTGCCCATGCTCACTTTGTCCTGGTTATGGCACTCGGTGGAGCGCGAGAACACGCTGGCCGGCATGGTGTTTTTCAGCGCTTCGGCGGTCCATGCGCTGGTGCCGATCTGCACCGCCTTGAAGCCGTGGTTGATCATCGCGCGGTCCGCCGGGGCGCCCGACAGGTTGCTCGGCAGGCCGTGGTTGTAACGCACGTCTACCAACAACGCGAGCTGGCGGTCGAGCAGGTCGGCCACGTTGGCCACCAGGGTCTTGAGGCTGTCCATGGCGAAGGCGATGTGCCCGCCGTAAAAGTGCCCGCCGTGCAGCACGCGTTCTTCCTCGGCGTCGATGATCGGGTTGTCATTCGCGCTGTTCAGCTCGATTTCGATAAACGAGCGCAGCCAGTTCAGGCTGTCGGCCAGCACGCCCAGCACATGCGGCGCGCAGCGCAGCGAGTAACGGTCTTGCAGGCGATGCAGCGGCGCGGTCGGTGCATCAATCGCCAGGTCTTTGCGTAACCACGCGGCAACTTGCATCTGCCCAGGGTGCGGCTTGGCGGCGAACAGGCGCTCGTCGAAGTGTTCCGGGTTGCCTTGCAGCGCCACCACGTTCAACGCGGTGATGCGCGTGGCCAGTTGCAGCAGGTAGTCGGCGCGGGCAAAGGCCAGGCAAGCAAGGCCGGTCATCACGGCGGTGCCGTTCATCAACGCCAATGCTTCTTTGGGGCGTAGCACCAGCGGCTCCCAGCCCAGCTCGCGGTGCACGTCGGCGGCGTGGCGGCGTTCGCCGCCGAACAGCACGTCGCGTTCACCGGACAAGGTGGCGGCCACGTAAGACAGCGGCGTCAAATCACCGCTGGCGCCCACCGAGCCTTCTTCCGGGATCAACGGCAGCACGTCGTGTTCGAGGAACGCGTGCAGGCGCTCAAGCAGTTCCACACGCACCCCGGAAACGCCGTGGCACAGCGACTGCAAACGCGCCGCCAGCACCGCGCGCGTGGCTTGGGCGTCGAGTAACTTGCCCAGCCCGCAGCCGTGGAAGGTGTACAGATGACGCGGCAACGCCTCGACGTGCTGCAACGGCACCGCCACCACGCACGAGTCGCCGTAGCCGGTGGTTACGCCGTAGATCACGCCTTCCTTGTTCAGCAACGAGTCGAGGAACTGCGCGCCTTTGGCGATGCGCTGGCGATACGCCGCATCGCCCTGCAATTGCGTGGGCGCCTGGCGGTTGGCCAGGGCCAGCACGTCTTCAATGCGCAACGCGCGTTCGCCAAACGTTACCGGCTCAAGATGCGGGGTCATCGGTTTTCCAGAAAGGGTAAAAGTTGAACCATTGTTGGGGGGCTTGCAGGCAAAACTCGCCCAGGCGTGCGGCGTAGCGCGCGGTCCACTCGGCAATCACCTGCTCGCGGGTGCTGCGCTTCCACTCGATCAAGTCGGCAAACGGCTCGATGCTCAGGCGGTAGCGCTTGTTGTGTTTGAGGCACATCAGCAGATTCACCCGGCATTTGAGCAGGCCGGCCAGCAGCCATGGGCCTTGCGGGAAGGCGGCGGCCTGCCCGAGGAAATCCACGCGCACCGTGCGTGCGCCGTGCAACGGCACGCGGTCGCCGGCAATCGCCAGCCACTCGCCCTCGTCCAGGCGCTGGCTGAGCAGCAGCATGGTGGCCGGGTCCAGTTCGCTGACCTGAATCAGGCGCAAATGCGTGGCGCCGGCTTCGCCCAGCAGGCGGTTGAAGTGTTCGGCGTGCTTGGTGTGCACCAGCACGTTCATGGTGACTTGCTCGCCGATTTCGGCGAGCGCGCGGCACACTTCGAGGTTGCCCAGGTGCGCGCCCACCAGCATCTGCCCGCGCCCGCCGCGCAGTTGCCCGCGCAACTGCGCCGGGTCGTGGATTTCGATGTGTTCGATGCGCAGCTTGCCGTTCCACACGTCGAGCTTGTCGAGCAAGGACTCGGCGAAGGCCATGAACTGGCCGAAGACTTTTTTATGCGTGGGGCGCAGTTCATCGCGCCCGCTCCAGTCGGCCAGCCGCTGTTGGTACTGCCAGGCGCTTTGGCGCGCGCTGCGGCCGAACACAAAGAAGTACAGCACGATGGCGTACAGCAACGGGCTCAACAGGCGGCGGCCGAGTACCTTGGCGGCGACCGCCGTGAATTTCATCAGCCAGAAGCTGCCACGCTCCTTGCGGTCGGCCCAGTGCCTGGTGCTGTCGCTCATGCCTGCCACCGTCGCCACAGGATCATCGGCGCGCGCAGCAACATGCCGAAAAACAGCCGGGTGTGCATGGCTGAAATACGCACGTTGTCGTGGAATAAACGGAAGTGCGAGAGCCCGTCAGCGGGGTAGTGCACCTGCGTCGGCAGCCAGCGCATCGGCTGGTTGCGCCAGGCCAGGCGCACCAAAATGTCGGAGTCAAAATCCATCCGCGTGCCGATGTAGGCCGAGTCCATCAGTGCCAGCGTGGGCGCCAGCGGGTACACGCGAAAGCCGCACATCGAGTCGCGAATTTGCAACGACAAGGTGTTGATCCACACCCACACGTGGGTCAGGTAGCGCGCGTACAAGCGGCCTTTGGGCACGCTGTCGTCGTACTCGGGGTAGCCGCAGATCAGCGCGTCGGGGTGAGTGCGCGAGGCATCCAGGAAGCTCTCGACTTCGCGCAGGTCGTGCTGGCCGTCGGCGTCCACTTGCAGCGCGTGGCTGAACCCCAGGCGCGCGGCCTCGCGGAAACCGGCCATCACCGCGCCGCCCTTGCCTTGGTTGCGCGGCAAGGTCAGCAAGGTGACGTTTTGCAGGCTCGCCAGTTGCGCCAGCACCGCCGCGCAGGTTGGGCTGCTGCCGTCGTCGACCAGCAAGCAGGGCAGGCCGCTGTTTAACAGGCTGTGGATGACGGCCGGCACGGCGGCTTCATGGTTGTAGACCGGGATCAGGGCGCAGGGGTTATGCATGCGCGTCCACCAGTTGGATGCGGCCGCTGGAGCAGGCGGCGACGCCGTTGCGGTAGGCGAAATACAGTTTGCTGCGTTCCTGATCAAAGCGCAGGTGCAGTTCGATGTGGTCGCCGGGGCGCACCAGTTGCTGGAACTTGAGCACCTCCATGCCGGCAAAGGTGCCCGGCAGGTCGAGCAGTTGCTGGCCGAGGTTGAAGGCCCATTCCACCTGTACCACGCCTGGCAGTACCGGCGTTACCGGGAAGTGCCCGCTGAAATAGGCCAGGTCCGGCGGGACGGCCAGCTGCAAGGTCCATTCACCGTTGGCTTCGACTTGCTCCAGCACGTGTGGCGTTTTCGGCCGTGGGGCGATCAGCAGCGCGGCGACATCTGCCTGCGGCAGTTTGCCTTGTGCATTCAGCGGTAACTGGCGCAGCAAACGCCAGCGGCGTGGCAGCGCCAGGGCTTCGCAATGTTGGCTCAGGTGTTGGCGCAATGCCTGGGTGACGGCGCGGCGGCCTTGATTGCGCAGCGCATGCAAACCTTCGGCGCTGAGCACCACCAGTGCGCCGAGGGAGGCGCGGTTTTCCTGCACCACGCCCAAGCGGGTTTCGGCGACCCAGGCGTGGGCCATCAGCGCCTGTTCGAGCATGGGCAGCGAGATGCGTTTTTCTTCCAGCTTGACGATGCGGTCCAAGCGGCCCAGCAGTTCGAAACGGCCATCGGCATGCAGGCGGGCCGCATCGGCGGTCTGTTCGGTATGCCCGGCGGGCAAGTAAGGTGAGGCAACGCGCAGCGCACCCTCGGCATCCTGGCTCAGTTGCACGTCGGCAAATGGCTGCCACGGCTGCGCGCCCTGGCGCCAGGCGATGCCACCGGTTTCCGAACTGCCGAGAATTTCCGTCGGCCATTGCTGCAAACGCTCGTAGAGGCTGGCGGCGGCCTCAATCGGCAAGGCGCCGCCGGACGAAAACACCCGGCACACCTGGCTCAGCGCGGGCCAGTCAAGGTTATCGCCCATGCGCTTGAGCAGCGCCGGGCTGGCGACCCAGGCAAATTGTGCATGCTCGCGGCTGGCGCGCTGCAGGTCTTCGGGGAAGGCCAGCTGTTTGCGCACAAAAGTGCGCCCGGAACACAGCGGCCACAACACGCGAAACAGCAAGCCGTAGATATGTTGCGTGGCGACGCTGCCGATAATGCACGCGCCTTTGAGGTCCGCGCCCCACAGGCTTTCCAGCGCCGCAACTTCGTTGGCCAGTTGGCGCAGGGTTTTGTCGATACGCTTGGGCTCGCCACTGGAGCCGGACGTGCACAGGCTGAGTTGGCAGGTGTCCAGGTCGAGCGCGGCGGCGCTCAACGGCGCTTGATACAGCGCGTCGAGGTCGCCCTCTGCAACCAGCCAAGCGTCAACGTCAGCGCTCCAGCGTTGGCGGGTTTGCGCTTGCAGGTCGGCCGGCAGCAACACGCAGGCACCCGCACGCCAGGCGCCCAACAGGGCAATCGCGAGCAAGCCGGCGTCTTCCAGGTGCACCGCCAAACGCTGAATGCCACGCGCTTGCAGGCCTGCCGCCAGGCTCAGGGCGTGCGCCCACAGCTGGGCGTGGTTCATCGCAGGTTCGGTGGTGACCGAACGCTGTTGCAGCGGCTCAAGCAACAGGTGCTCAAGTTTTAAACCTTCCATACGCGGCCTCGAACCCTTTGTCGTACCAGCCATTCCACGGCAAACAAAAGCCCCATCAGCCCGTAGGCGATAAAGCCTGTGTACAACGTCCACCAGCTCAACGGCGCCCACAGGGTGAGGGCGGCGGCGAGCAGGCCATTACACAAAAAAAATACACTCCACACCACCGTGACCTGGCGCGTATACACCAGCGCTCTGGGCGGCAACTGCGGTTCACTGATGCGCGCCATGCGCTCGACCATCGGCGGGCCGTATTTCAGGCTCAAGCCAAACAGCCCCAGCATGAACGCGCTGACCAAGCTTGGGTACCAGCGCAGCAAGTGCGGGCTGTCGAACCACGCCAGCGCCAGGCAAAACACAATCGCCGCCACGGCCATCCAGCGGTTGCCGGGTTGCTGCGCGCCCATCAGCGCGCGCAACAACCACAGGCTGCCCAGCAGCAGGCCGAATTGCCACGGCGCAAAGTGTTCGGTGCCGTAATACACCGCAAAGGGGTACAGCAGCCCCGCCAGCAACAGGCCAAGGCCGATCAGCCGGCTCATGCGGCAGGTTGCACCAGACGGTACACCGCCTCAACCACGTCGCTTACCGTGCGCACCGCTTTGAACTCTTCGGCGGCGATTTTCTTGCCGGTCTGGCGCTTGATGTGGTCGATCAGGTCGACGGCATCGATGCTGTCGATTTCCAGGTCCTGGTACAGGTTGGCGTCGAGTGTGACGCGCGCAGGTTCCAGTTCAAACAGTTCCACCAAGGCGTCGCGCAGGGTGTTGAAAATATCGTCACGAGTTTGCATGGTCCGCTCTCAAGCTGCCTGTCTGGCTGTGACGAACGCCGCAAGGCTGGCCACATTGGTGAAGTGATTGCGCGTGTCCTTGGCGTCGGCGTCGATCTTGATGCCGTACGTTTTCTGAATCGCCAGGCCCAATTCCAGGGCGTCGACCGAATCCAGGCCCAGGCCTTCGCCGAACAGGGTTTGCTCGCTGCCAATGTCGTCGGCGCTGATGTCTTCCAGGCCCAGGGCCTCGATGATCAGCATCTTTATGTCGTGCTCAAGGCGGTGTTGGTCGCTCATCTTCGGCGAGCTCCTTAATAAAATAGTGGTGCAGGTAATCGTTGAGCTTGCGTGAAGCTTGAGGCGCTGGGCCGAGTGTTGCGAACGCCTGCGGTTCTATATCGGCCCCCACGCGCAAACTGAAGTGAAAGCGGCGTTTGGGGATGCGATACCAGGGTTCGGCCTTGGTCAGGGTGGTGGGGCTGACCTTGATCACCACCGGCGTGATGACCGTTGCACCGCGCAGCGCAATGGCCGCGCCACCGCGATGAAACGCCGGCATTTGCCCCGGCGAGGTGCGCGTGCCCTCCGGGAAAATGATCAGCGTCTGGCCTTCACGCAGCGCGTCGGCGGCGGCATCGAGCATGTCGGCGCTGCCGTCATTGCTGATGTAGCCCGCGTCGCGCACCGGCCCACGGGTGAACGGGTTTTGAAACAGGCTCTGCTTGATCACGCAGTTGGTTTGGCGCATCAGGCCGATCAGGAACACCACGTCGATCAGCGACGGGTGGTTGGCGATAATCATCTGGCCTGGACGGCCGAGGTTTTCGGCGCCTTCGACGCTGTAGGTCAGCACGCCTGCGCGCTGCATCAAACGGATAAAAAACCAGAACAGTGTGCTGATGGTGTGGCGGGCGCGGCGCTGGTGTTTTTGCGCACTCCCCGGCAAGCAACTGAGCAACGGCAACACCAGTAAGCGCAGGCACAGGCCGCCGACGCCGAACATGAAGAAGCTCGCGGCGGTGGCGAACAGGCGCCAGTAATAGGCGTCCCGTGGCTTGTTGTTCAGGGCTTGCGTTGCCAATTCCATACGCGGTTCTTCCAGGCATGTTGGCAGGCGCCTGTTCGGTCAGCAGGGTGCGTAGCAGGTTCAGGGCGTGGGGCCACTGGGTTTGAGTGGGTTGGACAGTGCCGGTGGTGAGTTCCAGCTGCCACTCGTCGCCGGGTGTCAGCAGCAGGCCGAGCGCGTAGGGGAAGGGCACGTCAACGATCCAGTTGGCATAGGCTTCGGGCGCTTGTTCTTCGGTGATCACCAGCAACACTGCTGGCGCGCCTTCGTTAAGCAGCGCGGCGGCCTCAAGCAGGCCGTGTTCCAGGCCATCGCCGGCGGCGGCAAGCGCGGTCATTTCGCTGGTTTCGTTACGCAGGATCGACCACAGGCCAATCACCGCGTTGTGCACCGACAGGCTGAACTGGGTGGGTGACAACGGCTCGTCGTTGGCCAGATCGCTCAGAATATCGAGGGTGCGCGGGGTTTCGCCGTGCCGGGAAATAAACACCAGCGGCAGGTTTTGCAGGCCTTCAGCCAACGGCCAGCCCACGCTGAAAGCCATGCGCGCCAAGCGGCTCAGGCGCCGACGCTGCATGGCCGGCAGGAACGACACGTCGGGGGCGGCAACGCTGGCGGGCAGCAACACGGGTGCTTGGCACCAGGCACGCCAGTCCTGCGCACTCTCCAGGCCAGGAGCCCAGGCGCGCCATTGGGCGATGTTGAAGTTGATCACTGAGACGTTATCCCGCCCCTGCGGGCTTCCATATGCGGCCGTTGGCCCCGAAAACCGGGACAGCGAGCAATGGCCGAATGGCGCGCATTATCCCGGTGCTGCGGGGTTCTAGCAAACTTTGGTAAAGAATTATTCACAGCTGATTACAATTTTTAGCGAACGATTTATAGATTGTCCGCTACTGCACACCTGGTGGGGTTATAGGACTATTCCTTTTGATCTGTCAGAGCCGTAGCACAGTGACTGCGAATCTGGCCGCACACTGCAGCAGTGCATGCATAAACGAGGTAGCTAGCAGGCGCTTTTGCCCTCTACACTCGAACATTCATTGAAACGCGGAGGTTTTTCCATGCGGCGCGTGGTGTTCAATCAAAAAGGCGGCGTTGGCAAGTCCAGCATTGCCTGCAACCTGGCGGCGGTCAGCGCCAGTGAAGGCTACAGAACCCTGTTGGTGGACCTCGATGCACAAGCCAACTCAACCCAGTACCTCACCGGTCTTACCGGCAACGATATACCGATGGGCATTGCGGAATTCTTCAAGCAAACCCTGTCCAGTGGTCCGTTTTCGAAGAAGAACCGGGTGGATATTTACGAAACCCCCTTCGACAACCTGCACGTGATCACCGCCACGGCGGAGCTTGCCGACTTGCAGCCCAAGCTTGAGGCCAAGCACAAGATCAACAAGCTGCGAAAGCTGCTGGACGAGTTGAGCGAAGATTACGACCGGATCTACCTGGATACACCGCCGGCATTGAATTTTTACGCGGTTTCGGCACTGATCGCCGCTGATCGTGTGCTGATCCCCTTCGATTGCGACAGCTTCTCGCGTCAGGCGCTGTACGGCCTGCTGGCTGAGATCGAAGAATTGAAGGAAGACCACAACGAAGGCCTCGAAGTGGAGGGCATTGTGGTCAACCAGTTCCAGGCCCGCGCGAGCCTGCCGCAGCAGATGCTCGACGAGTTGATTGCCGAAGGGTTGCCGGTGCTCCCGGTGTACCTGGCCAGCTCGGTGCGCATGCGCGAGTCGCACCAGCAGAACAAGCCGCTGATTCACCTGGACCCGCGGCATAAGCTGACGCAGCAGTTTGTGGAGTTACATAACCTGCTCGAAAACGCATGATTTAAAGCGCAACACCCAACCCACGGTGGGAACGGGCTTGTGTGGGAGCCGGGCTTGCTCGCGATGCAGGCACCCCGGTATTTCTGTTAGACCGAGGTGATGCCATCGCAGGCAAGCCAGCTCCCACATGTTGACCGCATTCCTGCAGGCGCTTTGGCGTTATCCCACGCGAGGTGTAGGAAGGGTCTGGCAAACAGGGGTGTGCCTTGTCTCATTGCCTACAGATAAGCCAGAATCGCCCGGCTTGTGCGTCTGGATGGGCGTCTCTAAGGTTCTCCGGTCACTGAATGTTCAGTGATCGGGTTTAGTAGCCCGTGGTGAGGCGTACAGCAACTCTTCGGTCAGGACTTTCCTGAACGTGATGGTGGCTGTACGAAGGGCGCTTTCGAGCGCGCCGGTTGCGTCTCCCCGGTCTACTAACCTGCGTACAGCTGCCACCCTCCGTTTAGTAGCGGCTGGTTGCGGCTCCCGCTCGGAGACGATCCATGGTTAACCTTTATACCGTTGCACCCAACCTCCCCACCGAAACCCTCGTGCTCAACAGTTACGAAACGTTCTCTTCCGTCCGCACGCTGTTACTCAACCTGTCCAACGACCTAACCGGCGAACACCGCGACGTGGCCCTGGCGATTCATCAATTGAGCGAACTCGGCGTCATGCTGGTAGGCCAGATAATGGACCGCGAAACCCCCGCAGCCTCAAGGTAAAACGCGCTTGAAATGTGGGAGGCAGCAAACCGCCTCCCACACTAGACACCTTGGCTACGCAGCCAGCTCATCAACTGCGCTAGAGGAAACGCCCCGCTCTGGCGCGCACTTCGCGGCCTTTCTCCCACATGTTGACCGCATTCCTGCGGGCGCTTTGGCGTTATCCCACGCGAGGTGTAGGAAGGGTCTGGCAAACAGGGGTGTGCCTTGTCTCATTGCCTACAGATAAGCCAGAATCGCCCGGCTTGTGCGTCTGGATGGGCGTCTCTAAGGTTCTCCGGTCACTGAATGTTCAGTGATCGGGTTTAGTAGCCTGCAGAACATCTTAAAGAGTACAAGCTCCATCTTTGATGGTGGCTGTGCGCAGGGCACTTTCGGGTGCGCCGGTCTTTTCGATGTTCCCCGGTCTACTAACCTGCGTACAGCTGCCACCCTTCGTTTAGTAGCGAAGTATTCGCAGCCCTAAGCGGGAACATCGAATATGTCCAAAGCTACCAATCTTTTCAGCATCACCCCCAACCTACCCACCGAAACCCTCGTGCTCAACAGTTACGAAACCTTTTCGTCCGTCCGCACGCTGTTACTCAACCTGTCCAACAACCTCACCGGCGAACACCGCGACGTGGCCCTGGCGATTCATCAATTGAGCGAGCTCGGCGTCATGCTGGTAGGCCAGATAATGGACCGCGAAACCCCCGCAGCCTCAAGGTAAAACGCGCTTGAAATGTGGGAGGCAGCAAATCGCCTCCCACACTAGACACCTTGGCTACGCAGCCAGCTCATCAACTGCGCCAGCGCAAACGCCCCGCTCTGGCGCGCCACTTCGCGGCCGTTCTTGAACAGAATCAAACTGGGGATCGAACGAATCCCCAACTGCGCCGACAGTTGCTGATTGGCCTCGCTGTCGAGCTTGGCCAGCCGGCACCTGCCCGCCAGTTGCCCAGCCGCCTGTTCAAACACCGGCGCAAACGACTTGCATGGCCCACACCACTCGGCCCACACATCCACCAGCAACGGCAGGTCGCCCTTGATCTGGCTGGCGTAGTCGCCCTGTTTCAGCTCAAAAGGTTTGCTCAACAACACCGGCTGCTTGCACCGCCCGCACTTGGGCGCATCGCTCAGGCGTTCGCCGGGGATGCGGTTGAGGCCGTTGCAATGCGGGCAGGGGATGACAAGAGGTTCGGACATCGGGGGCTCCTTGGAATTGGCCATGGAGTGAACTTGGAGTCGGCGAGCGGGTTTATCAAGGTGTGCAGCAAACGACTCATCCACTCACAGTTTACCCAAGCTGATGTGAGATCGCCTATCTAGGCTGTTGGAGCTTGTCCTGTTTTGCGCCATCCGTCTGTTTGCGAATATAGCAAATTGCGATAGTTCGAATTCAGGTTTAACCTTCATAGCAAGATGCGATAAGGATGTTGCATGCGAGTGATCAGCGAGAAAAGAATCTGGTAACAACACAATTGGAAGGAGAAAATCAGATGAGCGCACTCATCCGGCTCGCTGCTGAACATTGGCAATTTGTTTCACCTTTGCTGCGCAAGCCAAAAAACGAGGCGGATTACGACCTACTGGTAATTGCTCTCGACGAACTGCTGGACCTGGTCGGTGAGGAGGAATCAAATCCGCTGATGAGCTTGGTGGACATCCTCAGCGACTGGATCGAAGCTTACGATCTTGAGCATCGCCCGATGCCTGTTGCCAGTGGTGTCGACGTGCTGCGCGCAATGATGCGCGAGCACGGTTTGAACCAGAGCGACCTGCCAGGGGTTGGCGCCCAATCGGTCGTCTCCGAGGTGTTGAGCGGCAAGCGCCAGCTGAACGTGCGGCAAATTCGCTGGCTGGCCGAGCGGTTTGGCGTGTCGGTGGAGACCTTTATTTAGCCGAGGCACCTTTGAACACATACACACAGGTGTCATCAACCACGCCGGCTTTATCGATCCGCGCATTCGAAAGCACTGCCTCACGTTCAAACCCGCAACGTTCTGCCACTCTAATGCTGCGAGTGTTTCGCGCGGCCGTGGTGAGTGCGATTCGCTTGGCGTTGAAGAACTCCACAGCGATGTTTCGCACCAAGGCGCACGCTTCGCTGGCGTAGCCTTTACCCATGCTGGCGCTGCCAATCCAGTAGCCTATTTCCAGGTAAGGAATGCGCAGGTCGTGAATAAACAGGCTGATGCAGCCGACCAGCGCGTCGGAGCTGTTTTCGATAATCAAAAACGTGTATTCGGTCTTATCGGCGCTGAAGTTATCCACAGCCGTTTGCATAGTGGTGCGGGCATCTTCCAGGCTGGCGGTGCCATTCGCCCACATCAAAAACTCAGCGTGGGGTTGGCTGAAATCGCTGATCAGGCGATGCATGGCCGACACTCTGTCGAGTGCCGGTGCCGCAAGGTGCAGGCGCGTACCGCGTAATAGCCCTGCCGGGATGTCCGAAAGCTTCATCGAGCGTCTCCTTATGACGAACAGCTAATTTCCAAATGCTTGCCCCAATCCGGCGGCCGCTGGGCGTATTGCTCCATGCCCGGTTGCTCTTCAAACGGCTTGCTCAGCACCTCATGCAGCCGGCGTACTTCGCTGTAATCGCCTGACTCGGCGGCAGCAATCGCGTTTTGCGCCAGGTAATTGCGCAGGATGTACAGCGGGTTCACCGCGTGCATGCGCGCACGGCGTTTTGCCTCGTCGCTGTCGCCGTCGCGGGCTACGCGGGCGGTGTACAGCTCGGCCCAGGCATCAAAACCGGCGAGGTCGACGAAGTCATCGCGCAGCTTCGTCACGGCCAGCGCTGCCGGTTCATCGCCCAGGCGGCGGAAGAACAGCGTGTAGTCGACGCCGCTGTTCTGCATCAGTTTGAGCAAGCGCTCCAGCAGTGCCTGGTCATCGTCTTCAGCGGTGGTGAGGCCGAGCCGGCGGCGCATCAAATCCAGGTAATGCGCCTGGTACAGCGGCAGGTACAGGCCAAGCGCCTCCTTCAAAGCATCGACGCTGATAAACGGCGTCAGCGCCTGGGCCAATGCGCTGAGGTTCCACTGCCCGATGGGCACCTGATTGCTGAACGAGTAGCGCCCTTCATGATCGGAGTGGTTGCAGATGAAGTGCGCGTCAAAGTCATCCAGAAACGCGAACGGCCCGAAGTCGAAAGTGATGCCGAGGATCGACATATTGTCGGTGTTCATAACGCCGTGGCAGAAGCCATAGGCCTGCCATTTTGCGATCATTTCGGCGTTGCGCTCGACGATCTCGCGGAACATCGCCAGGTAGGGTTCTGGCTGTTCGCGGCACTCGGGGTAGTGAAGGTTCAACACGTGTTTGGCCAACTCGGCCTGCTGCTCGGGTTTTTTGGTGTAGTAGAAATACTCGAAATGGCCGAAGCGAATATGGCTGGGCGCCAAGCGCAGCACCATCGCGCCGCGTTCCTGTTTCTCGCGCCACACCGGGGTGCTGGAGCCGATCACGCAGGCCGCGCGGCTGCTGGGAATACCCAGCGCATGCAGCGCTTCAGAGGCTAAAAACTCGCGAATCGAAGAGCGCAGCACCGCGCGGCCATCGCCCATGCGCGAGTAAGGCGTCATGCCGGCGCCTTTGAGGTGCAGGTCCCAGTGTTCGCCAGCTGCGTTATAGACCTCGCCGAGCAACAACCCACGGCCATCGCCCAATTGCGGGCTGTAGCCGCCGAACTGATGCCCGGAATAGACCATCGCACGCGGCTCGGCGTCGGCCCACAGTGTGTGCCCGCTGAACAGTTCGGCGAACACCGGCGTTTCGGCCACGGCCGGGTCTAGGTCGAGCAGGGCCAGGGCGGCGCTGCTCGCCGCTACAAGGTGCGGCTCGTCGAGGGGCTCAGGCAGTACGTGGGTTGAGAACGCGTCGCCGAGGCGTGCGAAGCGGTTGTCGAAGGTCAGTTCGTCGAGGGCTTTCACCGGCCATCTCCAGCAGAATGTTTGAGCATTCTGCTGGGGATAGGGCGTTTAGTCGAGTTTGCTCGGTGGCGGTTCCGGTGCATCTTCGACTTTGCCGGCGGGCGGCTCGGGGGCGTCCTGCACAACCGCAGGGCCGACGATGGTTTTGCGCTCGTCCTCGGCCGGCACCAGTTTGTATTCCTGACCGTGCATGTTCTTGAGGTACACCTCCATCTGCCGGAACGAGATGTTGATGTGCTGTTTCTTGAACTCACGGTTGATGTAGCGGTTGACCTCATCCAGTACCGGGTTGCGGTCGCCGAGGTCACGCACGTGCATGCGCAGCTCGTGGTCGAGGGTGCTTTCGCCGAAGTTGAGGAAGTAAACGTGGGGTTCCGGGTCTTTCAACACCCGTGGGTTTTCCCTCGCGGCCTTGAGCAACAGCTCTTTCACCAGGTCCAGGTCGGAGCCGTAGTCCACGCCGAGTTTCAGGGTGACGCGGGTGATGGTGTCGGTCAGCGACCAGTTGATCAGTTGCCCGGTGATGAAGGTTTTGTTCGGGACAATGATGTCTTTGCGGTCGAAGTCGGTGATGGTGGTGGCGCGGATGCGGATCTTGCTCACCGTGCCCGACAGGTTGCCGATGGTGATGGTGTCGCCGATGCGCACCGGGCGCTCGAACAGGATCATGATGCCGGAGATGAAGTTGGCAAAGATCTCCTGCATCCCGAAGCCCAACCCCACCGAGAGCGCCGCCACCAGCCATTGCAACTTGTCCCAGCTCACGCCGAGGGTCGACAGGGTTGAGACGAAGCCGACACCGGCAATCACATACGACAGCAAGGTGGTGGTCGCGTAGGCGCTGCCTTGGGCCAGATCCAGTTTGGACAGCACCAACACTTCCAGCAAGCCGGGCAGGTTGCGCGCCAGGGCAAAGGTGATGCCGACGATGATCGAGGCGCCGAGCAAGTCGCCGATGCTGATCGGCACCATGCTGATATTGGCGCCGGTGCCGCTGGTGTATTCGTAGAGGGTCACGTTGTCGAGGTAGGAGAACACCGTGATCAGGTCTTTCCACACCCAGTACAGCGCCGCGATAAAGCCGCCGAGCAAGGCCAGGCGGATCAGGCGCATGGACTGTTCGTTGACCTGTTCGATGTCCAGCGTCGGCTCCTCGATCACGGCTTCACCGTCACCGGCTTCCTTGGCGGCCTGGCGTTTGGCCAAGGCGCGCGCATAGGCCAGGCGCCGTGCGGCAACCCCGAGGCCGCGCACAAATGTGGCTTCGATCACCAGCCAGAACATCAGCAGGTACAGGGTGTTGATCAAGCGGTCGCTGAGTTTGAGTGCGGTGTAGTAATAGCCAAAACACACGGCGATAAACAGCGCGACGGGCAGGGCGGTAAACATCAGGCCCACGGCTTTACGAAACAGCGAGGCCTTTTCATGGGCCGGGCTGTGCAGCAACAGGCGGCCCAGCAGCCAAGCCATCAACGCGTAGCAGGTAAGTACCACGCCGATACCCAGCACATCGTCGGCCAGCGCCGCCGGTTGGTGTTCGGCGATTGCCACCACGGCCACCAGGGCCAACACCACCAGCCCGAGTTTGCGTACCCAGCCTTGCAGGAACTCGACCTGGGGCTTTTCCCAACGGAAGTGCAGTTCCGCCACGCCACCCGGCGCCAGAATGCGATAAGCGGTGTAGAACACCAGCCACGCCTGGGCGATTTGCAGCAGCGCCGCGCCGAGGTTGGCGTTTTGCCCACGGGCGTCGATCTGCAATGCGTAGCCGCACAGCGCGAGGCCCAGCGACACTGGCATCGCCAGCAAAATATTGATCAGGATGGCCTGCGGTGTATGCCACTGGCTGTCGCGCTTGAAGTGGCCGATGTCGAGGTGGACTTTGTTGAGGCGCTGGTACAGCGCTTTGCGCCGCCACAACAACACGCCAATCAACAGCAGCAGCGGCAAAAACAGCAGCGGGCGCTGGGTCAGGCCGTCATACAGTTCGCTGACGCTGGAGGCCCATGGCAGCGTGGTGACTTGCTTGCTCAGGTGCGCCGGTACGGTTTCCAGCCACTCGGTGTCCAGCGGCTTGTTGCTGGGTATCCAGAACATTTGCTCGTCGAGGGTCGCGCGCAGCGTACTGGCGGTGCTCAGCAGTTGTTTCTGGTTGAGTTGCAGGGTGATCGATTCGTTAAGCAGTGCGCTCAGTTCACGGCTCAGGCGCTCGAGCAGGTCGCTGCGGGTGATTGCCAGCTCCAGCAGAGTACGGCGCAGTTGCGGGGTGACGTCTTCCGGCGGCTGGTTGGCCAGCAAGTTATCCACATAGGCGCTCGGCGAGCTGATCAACTCGCGCTGTTGGTTAACCTCGAACTGGTACAGGCGAATGTTGGCGATGTCGTCGGCCAGGTCGCGGTCGACGGTAAGGCGCGGCAGCGCTTGTTTCTGTTTATAGAGGATCTTGGAGAGCAGCAGGCTGCCCTTGAGCACGTTGATCTGCTCGTCCAGCGCCGAGTCGCTTTGGGTCACGGTGTCCAGTTGCTGCTTGGTCTGCAGGTTTTTCTGGGTCAGGTCGTTAAGCCGGTCGGTGCTTCTGAGCAGGTAGTCGGAGAGTTTCAGGTTAGCCGCGCTTTCCGCAGCCAGAATGCTGCTGCCGCCGGACTTTTGCGCTTCGATGGACTGCTGGGTAACGGTCTGCTGAGACTGGGCCAGGCGCTTCTGGTTGATCAGGGTTTGCAGGTCTTGAATCTCTTGCTCCAGGCGCGAGGTGCGTTCCTGGATCAGATCGTGCCGGCTGTTACCGAGGTCTTGCAGTTGGCTGTTGCCGGCCAGCTCCTGGCGGCGCAGGGGGATCAGCGCATTCAGCGCGGCGAGTTCAGCATTCAGCTGGTTGCGCTGGTCGCCACTGATGGCTTTGCCGTTGTCTTTACCCGCCTTGAGGATCGAATTGATCTGCTGGATGCGCGTTTGGCTGCTGCTGATTTCGGTTTGCGCGCGCTCGGGGCGGGTTTGCGCCGCGATGGTCAGGCTGTTGGCGTCGGCCAACTCTTTTTGCAGATCGCCTTGCTGGGTGGTGCGCTGCACCAATAGTTGCTCAAGCTGCGGCACCGCGAGCGTTGCGTAGCGCTGTGCGACCGGGGTGATCTTGGTGGCTTTTAGCCGCACCAGATCACGCTGGTTTTCGGTGGCCTCGCGCGGTGCATCGGCCAACTGGTGCTTGAGGTCGGTGAGGCGTTGCTCGTAATCCTGCTTGTTGCCCAAGAAGGTCAGGGTTTGCTGCAGAATGGATTGCAACGCCTTCATGTCGGCGTCGGGCAGCTTGCGGTCAGGCAGCTTGTCCAAAGATTGCTGGATAGCCTCGGCGCTGGGCGGGTCGGCAGCGTAAACGCTGCGACACAAAGCGTCAGGCCGAGCAGGGCAGTGGCTAAAAAAGTGCGCAAAGTCGTCATGGTTACCGGTCGAGCAAGGTAAAGAAGGTGGGGGGCGTGACGCCGTAGCCCCGCAGTTTAGAGGAAGAGCCCAGGCCCTGGACGACTTCCTTCGGGGAATTTGACGCCGACTTTTCCGATCTTGTTCCCGTCCATGACCGCGACGGTCCACAGGGTGTTGTTCCACTCTACCTGATCGCCCACCACGGGCGCGCCGCCGACTTTTTGCGTGATGAAGCGGCTCAGTGGCATGTCCGGGTCGATCCCTTCGAGCTTGAGGCCATACAGGGCGGAAACCGCGCCCAATTGCGCGTCGCCTTCGAGTACAAAGTCGCCAAAAAAGCGCAGGTCGAGGCCGCGTTGCGGTGCCTGGCTGAACAGTTTGCCCAACGCCGGCAGGTTGTGTTCGTGGCCGATGACGCAGAGCAAATCATCCACTTCCAACACCGTACTACCCGACGGATGGAGCAGTTGCTGGCCACGAAACAGCGCGGCGATGCGCGTACCTTCGGGCATTTTCAGCTCTCGCAGGGCCGCGCCGATGCACCATTTTTCCGCGCCAAGGCGGTACACGAACAGCTCCCACTCGCTGGTAACGTGCACTTCCAGGGCCGCGCGGGAAATCGGCGCGGGGTCTGGCGGTACGGTCACTTTCAACAGCTTGGCCACCCACGGCAGGCTGGTGCCTTGTACCAGCAGCGAGACCAGCACGATAAAAAAGGCCAGGTTGAAGTACAACTGCGCATGGGGCAGGCCGGCCATCAGCGGGAACACCGCCAGAATGATCGGCACCGCGCCGCGCAGCCCGACCCAGGCGATAAAGGCTTTTTCGCGACCGTGGAACGCCTTGAACGGCAGCAGGCCGATCATCACCGACAGCGGCCGCGCAAACAGGATCATCCACAGCGCCAGGCCCAATGCCGGCAGCGCGATGGGCAGCAAGTCATGCGGCGTGACCAGCAAGCCCAGCACCAGGAACATGCCGATTTGCGCCAGCCAGGCCATGCCGTCGAGCATGTGCAAAATGCCATGACGGCTGCGCACCGGCCGGTTGCCGATCACCAGGCCGCACAGGTACACGGCGAGGAAGCCGCTGCCGTGCAGGGCGTTGGTCAGGGCGAACACGAACAGGCCACCGGCGATTACCAGGATCGGATAAAGGCCGTTGGCCAGGTTGATGCGGTTGACCATCTGCAGCATCAGCCAGCCGCCGCCGAGGCCCACGACGCCGCCGATGCCGAATTCGCGCACCAAGTGCGTCAGCAGGCTCCAGTGCAAACCGGTCTGGCCGCTGGCGAGCATGTCGATCAGGGTGACGGTGAGGAACACCGCCATCGGGTCGTTGCTGCCGGATTCGATTTCCAGGCTGGCGGTGACCCGCTCGTTCAGGCCTTTGCCGCCGAGCAGCGAGAACACCGCGGCGGCGTCTGTGGAGCCGACGATAGCGCCGATCAGCAAGCCTTGAATGATATTGAGGTTGAACAGCCAGGCGGCCGCCATGCCGGTGAGGCCGGTGGTGATCAATACGCCCACCGTGGCCAGCGACAACGCCGGCCACAGTGCCACGCGGAAACTGGCAACGCGTGTGCGCAGGCCGCCGTCGAGCAAAATCACGGCCAGGGCGAGGTTGCCCACCAGGTAGGCGGTTGGGTAATTATCAAAGATGATGCCGCCGCCATCGACGCCGGCGATCATGCCCACGGCCAGGATGATCACCAGGATCGGGATGCCCAGGCGCGACGATAAAGAACTGACCAGAATGCTCGCACTCACCAGCAACGCGCCGATCAAGAACAGGCTGTTGATGGTTGTCGCATTCAAAGGGCAGTACTCCATGAGCAGGAAAGACGGGCACAAACTGACCATGCAGTCTGCGTGCCAGCGATTCTAACCTGTTGAATTGCTGTGCTGTCAAAAAGGTTTTTCTGAATCGCACAGATCCAAATGTGCGAGCTGGCTTGCTCGCGATTGCGCTGTGTCAGTTGAGAAATACTTATCTGACACGCCGCTATCGCGAGCAAGCCCGCTCGCACATTTTTTGCCGAGGCGTCAGTTATAGGCGAAAGCGGCCGACCATCCCGTTCAAATCCACCGCCAAGCGCGACAACTCATTGCTCGCTGCACTGGTTTGGCTGGCGCCGGTCGCCGATTGCACCGACAGATCCCGAATATTCACCAGGTTGCGGTCCACTTCCCGCGCCACTTGCGCTTGTTCTTCGGCTGCGCTGGCGATCATCAAGTTGCGCTCGTTGATCTCCGTAATCGCCGTGTTAATGGTATCCAGCGACAAACCTGCACCTTTGGCGATGCTCAGCGTCGACTCCGCGCGCTCGGTGCTGTTACGCATCGAGTCCACGGCGTGTTCGGTGCCGGATTGAATGCTGCCGATCATCCGCTCGATTTCGCTGGTCGATTGCTGGGTGCGATGGGCCAACGCCCGCACTTCATCTGCAACCACGGCAAAACCACGGCCCGCTTCGCCCGCGCGCGCTGCCTCAATCGCTGCGTTGAGCGCCAGCAGGTTGGTCTGGTCGGCCAGGCCGCGAATCACGTCGAGCACTTTGCCAATATCACGCGACTCATTCGCCAGGTCGCTGATCAAGGTCGCGGTGGCTTGCACTTCGCCGCTCATACGTTCGATCGCGCTGACGGTTTCTTGCACCAGGTCGCGGCCATCACCGGCAGAAGTGGTGGCTTCGCGTGAGGCTTGGGAGGTGCTGACGGCATTGCGCGCGACTTCTTCGACGGCGCTGGTCATCTGGTTGACGGCGGTAGCGGCTTGTTCGATTTCATTGTTTTGCTGCGTCAGGCCACGCGCGCTTTCGTCGGTGACGGCGTTCAGTTCTTCGGCGGCGGAGGCCAACTGAGTGGCGGAGCCTGCGATGCGTTGCAGGGTGTCGCGCAGCTTGTCCTGCATTTTGGCCATGGCGGCGAGCAGGCGGCCGGCTTCGTCGTTGCCGTCGACCTTGATCGGGCGCGTCAGGTTGCCTTCGGCCACCGCTTCAGCCGCTTCCAGCGCCTGCGCGATTGGCAGGGTGATGCTGCGGGTCAGCAGCCACGCGAACAGTATCGTCAATGCCGTGGCGATGATCAGCAGGCCGACCACCATGGAAAACGCCGACGTGTATTGGTCTTCGGCGTCGCGGTTGGTGGCCAGGACCATCTTGTTATTGAGGTCCAACAAGCGCGTCAGCACGCTGTTGACTTGCTCGGAGTTGCTCAGCAACTCGGTATTCAGCAGGCCGCGCAGCGCATCCACTTGGCCTGCGCGCGACAGGCTTTTCATGCGCTCTTCGATCTGATGGTACTGGGCAAGCAGCCGAACGTATTCGTCGTAGGCGGCGCGCTCCTCGTTGCCTTCGATCAGTTTTTCGTAGACGCCTTGGGCGGCGCGAATTTGCTGGTTGCGCAGTTCAAAAGACTCGAGGGTCTTTTGCTGCACTTCCGGCTCGCGGTTAGTCAGCAACCGGTACGACAACACCCGCAGGCGCAGCGTCAGTTGGGTGAACTCATCGAGGGCGCGAATGCTCGGCACACTGCTCAGGGTGATGTCTTGGGTCGCACTGCGCATCTTGCCCAGTTGACTCAGGGCGAACACACCGAGAAACAACATGAGTGCACCAATAAAAGCGAAGCCGAGAAAGGCTCTTGGAGCAATATTCATATGACGAAGTGACATGCTGGAATCCTGGGGGAGAAGCGCGATCCATGCGGCCATCAGACGGGGTGTGAATGGCCTATCGGCAATGCGACTAAAGTCTTAAGGGGGCGCGCGCTTTTGTCGCATCTGACCGGGGGTTGGGTGGATTCAGGAACCAGATGGGGTAATTGCAGTCACTAAGGCTCGAAAGCGCGGCCCGGCGGCTAAAAATCGGGCTGCGCGCCGGGGATAACCCTGGCATCCGAGGTGAATTTTCTTTATCGTCACCGCCCTTTAAAAATGCCCGAGAAATCAAAATGTTAGAAGCATCCCTCAGCCAGTTGGAACAACTGGTCAGCGACTTGGTACAACAGAATCAGGACCTGTTGGGCAGCAATGAATCGCTCAAGGCCGAACTGGCCCGCGCCAAGGACGACAACGACAGCCTGCAACTGAACTTGATGGAGCAGGAAGAAAAAAACGGCGCCACGGCCGCGCGCATCCAGGCATTGGTTGAGCGTGTGAGCGCAGGTCCTGTCGGCGCATGAACGAAGGGATAAAGGTCGTTTCGATTCTCGGAGAGGATTACTCGATCAAGGCGCCGCAAGGGGAAGATCAAACCCTGATGCACGCTGTGACCATGCTCAAGGCCTCCTTGGCCACCACCAAGAAAAAGTACCCGACGCTGATCGGTGACAAATTATTGGTACTGGCCGCGCTGAACCTGTGTGCCGAGCAGATCGAAATGCAAAAGCATCACCAGCAGGAACTCGACCGTTACCAAGAGCAAGTCAGCGCCACGGTCGATGTGATCTCCAAGGCAATCGGCCAGCCGTGAGCGTCTAGGGGTTAGAACCACTCATCCTGCATCCCCAGGCACGTGTCATCGCGTGCCTCCAGAATCGCCAGTTCATGATGGCAGCTCGGCACTTCCCAGGTCAGGAAGTACCGGGCGGCCTGGAGCTTGCCTTTATAGAAGACGACATCGGCCGCATTGCCCTTGGCCAAGCCTTCTTCGGCGCGAATCGCCTGCTCCAGCCAGCGCCAGCCAATCACCGTGTGCCCGAACACCTTCAAGTACAGCGCCGAATTCGCCAGGCTACTGTTGACCTTGCCTTGTGCAAGATCGGTCAGCAGGCCAAGCGTTACGCTTTGCAGGCGCGCCACCAAGTGTTCCAGCGGCGCTCGCAGCGCCGTCAGATGCGCGTATTGCTGGGCGCGTGCGCCGGTTTCGGCGATCAGGCGGATCAGTTGTTTCAAGCCGGCACCGCCGTTTTGCGCCAGCTTGCGCCCCAGCAAATCCAGCGACTGAATGCCGTGCGTGCCTTCATGGATCGGGTTCAGGCGGTTGTCGCGGTAGTACTGTTCCACCGGGTATTCACGGGTGTAGCCGTGGCCGCCAAGAATCTGAATCGCCAGTTCGTTGGCCTTGAGGCAGAACTCCGACGGCCAGGATTTGACGATGGGCGTGAGCAGGTCGAGCAATTCGTGGGCGTGCGTGCGCTCGGCGTCGGTTTCCAGCGTGGTGGTGTCATCGAACAACCGCGCGGCGTACAGGCCAAGGTCAAAGGCGCCTTCCACGTAAGCCTTTTGGGTCAGCAGCATGCGCTTTATATCGGCGTGCTGGATGATCGAAACCGGTGCAGTGGCCGGGTCTTTGCTGTCGGGCAGGCGACCTTGCGGGCGTTCGCGGGCGTACTCCAGGGAATACAGGTAGCCGGCGTAACCGAGCATCACTGCGCCCATGCCGACGCCGATGCGCGCCTCGTTCATCATCTGAAACATGCAGCTCAGGCCCTGGTGCGGTTTACCCACCAGATAGCCGACACAGTTGCCGTTATCGCCGAAGTTAAGCGCGGTGGATGTAGTGCCGCGCCAACCCATCTTGTGGAACAGCCCGGCCAGCAGCACATCGTTACGCGCGCCCAGGCTGCCATCGTCGTTGACCAGGAATTTGGGCACGATAAACAGCGAAATGCCCTTAACCCCGGCTGGTGCGTCCGGCAACTTGGCCAGCACCATGTGCACGATGTTCTCTGACAGCGAATGGTCGCCGCCGGAGATGAAGATCTTGTTGCCCTTGAGGCGATAAGTACCGTCAGCCGCAGGCTCTGCGCGCGTACGAATATCCGACAAGGATGAACCGGCGTGCGGCTCGGTCAGGGCCATGGTGCCGAAAAAACGGCCGTCGATCATCGGTTGCAGGAAGCGTTGTTTCTGCGCTTCGGTGCCGAAGCTTTCGATCAGGTTGGCGGCGCCCATGGTCAGGAACGGGTAGGACGTTGACGCCGCGTTGGCCGACTGGAAGTGCGCAAAGCACGCTTGGGAGAGCAAGGTCGGCAACTGCATGCCGCCAGCCTCGAAACTGCGCGCGGCGTTGAGGAAGCCGGCCGCGAGGAACGCGTCGACCGCTGGCTTGACCTCGGGAATCAGAATCGCCTTGCCGTCTTCAAAGCGCGGTTCGTTTTCGTCGTTTTTGCGGTTGTGCGGCGCAAAGTACTTCTCGGCAATGCTGCGGGCAGTGCTGATGGCGGCGTCGAAGGTTTCGCGGTTGTGCTCGGCAAACCGCTCGCGCTGGGTCAGGCCCTCGGCATCGAGGACTTCGTACAGCTCGAAAGCCAGATTGCGGGAACTGAGCAGCGTCTCGGACATGGCGGTTTACCTTTAAAGGGAATCGCCTGAGTCTAAGTGTGCGAATAGATGCTGGATAGCAAGATTGATCTGGGTGATGCAGAGGCAAAACATGGGCGAGGAATTGACATGCCATCAACTGTGGGAGGCTCCACTGCATCTTTGTAGCGCTGTCGCGCAGCAAGCCTGCGTGCGGCCATCG
>NZ_VUAZ01000128.1 GCF_009296165.1 Pseudomonas kitaguniensis
CGCTGTGGCTCGGCATGCCCGCGTGCGGCCATCGTGGTTAACGGGGCGCTTCTCAGATCAAGATCACAAAGATCAACAGCAAGAGCACGGCGGCCTGAAAGCCGACCTGAGTGGGTGAAGCGGATCAAAGGCGGGTTTTGCATACACAGCAGATCTGCTTTTTTGCTTTCTGTGGGAGCGGGCTTGCTCGCGATGGCATCCACCGGGTCTGCTTGATGCACCGGGGTATTTGCAGCGCAGGCAAGCCTGCGCTCACAAAAAACTCGGGTTGTGCCAGGCGCCTCGCGTTATGGTTAGTGAACTTTTAAATGCTTGAGACCTATATGCCTGAACTGCACGTCGGCGAACGCCACTGGTCGGTAGCCACCGGCAGCAACCTGCTCGATGCCTTGAATCAGGCCGGTGTGGCCGTGCCTTACAGTTGCCGGGCGGGCAGTTGCCATGCGTGTTTGGTGCGCTGCCAGGGTGATGTCGAGGACAAACAACCCGACGCCCTGAGTCCGGCGCAACGTCAGGATGGCTGGCGTTTGGCCTGCCAGTGTCAGGTCACCGGTGATGTGCAGGTCGAAACGTTTGACCCGGTGCGTGACGGTTTGCCCGCTCAAGTCGTTGGCGCCGATTGGCTCAGTGCGTCGGTGCTGCGCCTGCGCCTGCAACCGGAGCGCGGCCTGCGTTATCGCGCCGGGCAGCATCTGGTAGTGTGGGCGGGGCAGGTGGCGCGGCCTTATTCCCTGGCCAGCTTGCCGCAGGAAGATGCGTTTCTGGAGTTTCATCTCGATTGCCGCCAACCCGGCGAATTCAGCACCATTGCGCGCCAGTTGCAGGTAGGCGATTACCTGCGACTTGGCGAATTGCGCGGCGGCGCGCTGCAATACGATTGCGATTGGCAATCGCGGCCGCTGTGGCTGCTGGCTTCCGGCACCGGCCTTGGGCCTTTGTGGGGCGTGTTGCGCGAAGCGTTGCGACAAGAACATCAAGGCGCTATCCGCGTGATCCACTTGGCGCATGACGCCGACGCGCATTACCTGGCCGGGCCCTTGGCGGCGCTGGCCGCGCAGCACCCCAACGTGAGCGTGGAGCTATGGACCGCGGCTGAATTGACCCAGGCATTGGCACAACTTCGGCTTGTTTCGCGGCAAACTCTGGCTTTACTCTGCGGACACCCTGCCAGCGTCGAGGCGTTTTCCAAGCGCCTGTTTTTGGCGGGATTGCCGCGCAATCAACTGCTGGCCGATGTGTTCCTGCCGCGTGGTTGAGCGCTGAACTTTCCAGTTGCGAGATTCGCCATGACCGATGCCATTTTAGTCCAGCGCGAGCGCGGGTTGCTGACGCTGCAGCTCAACCGCCCCGACAAGAAAAACGCCCTGACCCGCGCGATGTACACGCAACTGGCCGAGGCGCTGGAGCAAGCCGATGCGCAGGCGGGTATTCGCGCCGTGCTGATCCAGGGCAGCAGTGAATGTTTTACCGCAGGCAACGATATTGGCGACTTTCTTGAACAGCCGCCGAGCGACCTCGACAGCCCGCCATTTCACTTTATGCAGAGCCTGCTCAATTGCCGCAAGCCAGTGGTGGCCGGCGTGGCGGGTGCGGCGGTGGGGATTGGCACAACGCTGCTGCTGCATTGCGATTTGGTCTACATCAGCCGCGATGCGCGCTTGCGCATGCCGTTCGTCAACCTTGGGTTATGCCCCGAATTTGGCTCAAGCCTGATTCTGCCGCGCCTGTTGGGGCATGCGAAAGCGGCTGAATTGTTGCTGTTGGGCGAAGGCTTTACCGGTGAGCAGGCGGCGCAGTGGGGCATTGCCACCGAGGCGTTGGGCAGTGGTGAGGCGGCACTCGCCAAAGCGCGGGAAATTGCCGAGCGCTTCGAAACCCTGGCGCCTGGGGCCGTGCAGGTCAGTAAGCAGCTGATGAGAAGTGTTGATCGCGAACAGTTGCGGCAGGTGATCGAGGAAGAGGGCGCATTGTTTACCCAGCGCCTGAAGTCGCCGGAGGCGATTGCGGCGTTGTCGGGGTTTATCACCCGGCGCTGAAGGTGGGTTGATGGGTTAGGCCTCATCGCGAGCAAGCCCGCTCCCACATGTTGATCTGTGAACACTGGCTAATGTGGGAGCGGGCTTGCTCGCGATGAGGCCAATACCGCCCACACAAAAAACGGCTCAAAAACGCAAAAAGCCCCGCCATTCACAGGGCGGGGCTTTGGTTTTTCAGCCTGTCACATCAGACCATCGGGTCGCCAACGTGCAGGATTTTCATGCCGTTGGTGCCGCCGATGGTGTGGTAGCTGTCGCCCTTGGTCAGGATGACCCAGTCGCCTTTCTCCACAACGCCGCGCTTGATCAGCTCGTCGATGGCAGCCTGGCTGACTTCATGCGGCGGCAACGACGCCGGGTCGAACGGTACGGTGTACACGCCACGGAACATCGCCGCGCGCGCTTGGGTTTCGCGGTGCGGGGAGAACGCGTAGATCGGCACCGAGGAACGGATGCGCGACATGATCAGCGGCGTGTAGCCACTTTCGGTCAAGGCGATGATCGCTTTAACGCCCGGGAAGTGGTTCGCGGTGTACATGGCGGCCAGGGCGATGCTCTGGTCGCAGCTTTCGAACTCTTTGCCGATGCGGTGGCTGGAGGTCTTGCTGGTCGGGTGCTTTTCGGCGCCGATGCAGATACGCGCCATGGCTTGAACAGCTTCCAGCGGGTAGGGGCCAGCAGCACTTTCAGCCGAGAGCATCACGGCATCGGTGTAGTCGAGCACGGCGTTGGCCACGTCGGACACTTCGGCGCGAGTCGGCATCGGGTTTTGGATCATCGACTCCATCATCTGGGTCGCAACGATCACCGCTTTGTTGTGGCGGCGTGCGTGCAGGATGATCTTCTTCTGAATACCGATCAGCTCGGCATCACCGATTTCCACGCCGAGGTCGCCACGGGCAACCATCACGGCATCGGACGCCTTGATCAGGCCGTCGAGGGTTTCATCATTGGCCACGGCTTCGGCGCGTTCGATCTTCGCCACCAGCCAGGCAGTACCGCCAGCTTCGTCGCGCAGTTTGCGTGCGTATTCCATGTCGGCGGCGTCGCGCGGGAAGGACACGGCGAGGTAGTCCACTTCCATTTCGGCGGCGAGCTTGATGTCGGCCTTGTCTTTTTCAGTCAGTGCCGGGGCTGTCAGGCCACCGCCGCGACGGTTGATGCCTTTGTGGTCGGACAGCGGGCCGCCGATGATCACGGTGCAGTTCAGCTCAGTCGGGGTTGCGGTGTCGACGCGCATGACCACACGGCCGTCGTCCAGCAGCAACTCGTCGCCGACGCCGCAATCTTTGACCAGGTCCGGGTAGTCGATACCCACGACTTCCTGGTTGCCGTCGGTCAGCGGGTGGCTGGTGGAGAAGGTGAATTTGTCACCGATTTTCAGCTCGATCCGCTTGTTGGCGAATTTGGCGATGCGGATTTTCGGGCCTTGCAGGTCACCCAGCAATGCCACGAACCGGCCATGCTTGGCGGCCAGGTCACGCACCAGCTTGGCGCGAGCCTTGTGCTCGTCCGGGGTGCCGTGGGAGAAGTTCAGACGGGCAACGTCCAAACCAGCCAGAATCAGCTGTTCGAGGACTTCCGGCGAGTTACTGGCCGGGCCAAGGGTGGCGACGATTTTGGTACGACGGACGGACATGCACAGACTCCTGAGTTCAAGCGCTGGGGAAGGCTACTATGCTCTTTCGTTGTAGTCATTGTTCGTTTGCACTACTTATCGACGATCAGCTTGTTTTTGCTGCGGTTGAATAGACCAACATCCTTGAAGATTTTCGGCCAGGGGTCGATACACTGCACAAGACAGGAGAACCCCTATGCGAATTTTGCTCGTTGCTGCCCTGGCCGTCAGTGTTGTCGGCTGTACCCGCTGGTCGATGGACCACCATTTGAATAACGCTTACCGCGCCTACGGGGTGGGTGATTGCCAGCGCGTTACTCTGGAGTTGTCGCAGGTCGACCGCGAGAGCCGCACCCGTCGTTATGTACAACCCGAGGTTTCAATGTTGCGCGGGCAATGCCTGGAACGTCAAAAATTGTTTGTTGATGCCGTACAAACCTATCAGTTCATCATCAGCCAATACCCCGCAAGCGAATACGCTTACCGTGCCCGCGCCAGGCTCGATACCCTGCAGCAGTTAGGGCATTACCCCGGCGCCAGTGTTGCGCAGCCACGGCCGGCGTCGTTGTAATTATATTTGTGATTGAGTGGGTGGCTCGATGCCGGTATTGGGCTATTGTTTAGATGTTCGTTTGTAGAGGTTTATATTCATACGAATGCTTAAACCTGACTCGGCATTTGTTTAGTGACCAATGCGATGTTTTTGTCACGCCGAGCCTCAGGGAGAGTGAGCCATTGGCTCGTTCCGAATCATAGGCACGGCCAGGGCATGGCCATTGGATGGCGAACTCACATGTTTACCCACCGAAGGATCGAGCGGCATGAATTAACCTGCTTCCTGCAGGTATTCAATCGTATTACCGACAAACCCATCGGCTTCCTCGGCAATGCTTCCGAACAGGGGCTGATGCTGATCAGCCACTTGCCGATGATGGTCAACGCGGATTTCGACCTGTGCTTGAAAATTCCTGGCGCAGACGGCGAGTTCCACATCATTGACCTCACGGCGACGTGTTTGTGGAGCCATGAAGACATCAACCCTCTGCATTATGACTCGGGGTTCCGTGTGGTTCAGGCCTGCGATGAATATGTACAGTTGATCAACGCCTTGGTGAACTACTTCAGTTTCGACCCATTACAGGCGTCCGCCTGAACCCCGCCAGTTTACTCAGAATGCGCCGGCTTTTTTCCAGCCCAGATAGCGTGTCACCAGTGCGGCGCCAAGCTCCGGCGGGGATGTATCCACTACCGATACACCATGCGCGCTCAGGCGATCATGCAGTTCGTTTCGGGTATTCAGGTAGTCCACCGTGCCGCTGTAAATCAGCGCTTCAGGCAAGGTTTGCACAGCGCCTGGCGCAGTTGATCAAGCACCTCCTCGCGCAGACTGGCCACCAACACCCGGTGCTGTCGACCGATGCGCTTGACCGCGGTTATCAGTGCGTCATCGTCCTCATCGCGCAGGTTGGTGATTACGATCACCAGGGCTCGACGTTTTTGCCGGGCCAGTAGCTGGCTGGCGGCCGCCTGATAGTCGGCGGTTCGCCGGGTGGTATCGAGGTCATACACCGCATTGAGCAGCAGGCTCAGTTGGCTGCTGCCCTTGACGGGCGCCAGGTAGCGCGGCGCATCACCGGCAAAGGTGCACAGGCCCACCGCGTCGCCCTGACGCAGCGCGACATAACTCAGCAACAGGCAAGCGTTAAGCGCGTGGTCGAAGTGCGATAACTCGCCGTCCTGGCTGCGCATGCGCCGGCCGCAATCAAGCATGAATACAATTTGTTGGTCGCGATCATCCTGGTATTGCCGAGCGATAGGCGTGCGTTGGCGTGCGGTGGCCTTCCAGTCGATCTGGCGCAGGCTGTCGCCTTCGCGAAACTCACGCAGTTGATGGAATTCCAGCCCCAGCCCCCGCCGCTGATGTTGACGCACACCGAGCTGGCTCAGCCAGTTATCCACACCGAGCAATTGTGCGCCGTATAAGCGGGCAAAATCCGGGTAAACACGGGTGGCATCCTCGACCTCGACAAAGCGTCGCGCCGACCACATTCCAAACGGGCTGGGCAGTTGAATTTCACAGCGGCTGAAACTGAAGTGCCCACGGCGCAGAGGTCGCAGGCGATAGCCGACCTCGCTGCTTTCACCGGGGCGCAGCTCAAGGGTCTGAGGCAGGTTTTGCATACTCAGGCCATCCGGGACGTGATCGAACACCTGCACCTTCAGCGGCTGCGCGCAAGTGTGTGTGAGGGTCAGGCGAACGTCACCCCAACGCCCGAGTGCCAGGCTGCCGGGCATTTGCCGTTGCACCTGCACAGTGGGGCGGCGGCGCAGACGCGCGGCATCCAGTAACGTCAGCAGCAACAGCGCCAGCAGCAAACCCCAGGCTATCGAGTGTAGCGTGCGGGGTACGTTGAACTGCAGCGCCACTGCCGCGCCGAGCAGAATGTTCAGGCCCAGCAGTACACCCAGCCAGCTCAACAACAGTCGGGTCGGCTTCATCGGCGAGTCACTGACGCGGGGCCGGAATCTGGTCCAGCAACTGCTTGAGCACCTGGTCGACCTCCAGGCCTTCGATGTCCAGCTCCGGCGCAATGCGCACCCGATGACGCAGTACCGCCAGTGCGCACCCCTTGATGTCGTCCGGGGTGACGAACACGCCACCGCGCAACAAAGCCCGGGCCCGGGCGCCGCGTACCAGGGCGATGGACGCTCGGGGGCCGGCGCCGATGGCCAGCCCAGGCCACGTGCGGGTGGCGCGAGCCAGGCGCACGGCGTAGTCGAGCACCTGTTCATCCAGGGCCAACTCGCTGGCGATCTGCTGCAGGTGCAGCACATCCTGCGCCTGCAACACGGTACGCAAAGGGTGTACATCCAACATGTCGGCCCGGGACGAGCGCGTCACCTCGCGCACCATCTCCAGTTCCTGCTGCGCGTCCGGGTAGTCCATGCGCACTTTGAGCATAAAGCGGTCCAACTCAGCCTCTGGCAGCGGATAAGTACCTTCCTGTTCGATAGGGTTCTGGGTCGCCAACACCATGAAGGGCTGACCAATGGGCAGCGCTTCGCCCTCCAGCGTCACTTGGCGCTCCTGCATCGCTTCGAGCAGTGCGGCTTGGGTTTTGGCCGGGGCGCGGTTGATTTCGTCGGCCAGTAACAGGTGAGTAAACACCGGGCCTTTGCGCAGCTTGAACTGCTCGGTGTGCAGGTCGTACACGGCGTGGCCGGTGACGTCGCTGGGCATCAGGTCCGGGGTGAACTGGATCCGCGCGTAATCGCCACCAAAACACCGCGCCAGCGCACGCACCAGCAGCGTTTTGCCAAGGCCGGGCACGCCTTCGAGCAGCACATGGCCGCCTGCGATCAACGCGGTGAGTACGTCGTCGATCACCTGATCCTGGCCGATCACCGCCTTGCGCAGTTCAACGCGCAGGGCCTGTGCCTGTTGGCTGGCGTGCTGGAGGCTGTCTGCGGTGAGTGCAGAGCCGGCTGGAAAATCGCTCATAGGGCATTCCTGAGAGTTTGCAGGCACGCCACCTGACGGCTGAAATCGGCGCTGGTGAGCCGTTTTGCCGGCAGTGGGCCGAGGGCCTGGCGGATAAGGTGGGAGGGTTGGCGCGTCAGGCGTGCAAGCACCTGCCACTGTTCAGCGCTGTCGAGGTGTTCAAAGCCTGGGTGACGACGCCTTGCTGCGCGTTGCACGTCGCGTTGCAAGGCTTGCAACAGGCTGCCTTGGCCACTGCGACGCAGCAGGAAGTCGGCGCTGGCTTGCAGGTGTTCCTGCAATTGCCGGCGAGCCTTGGGCGCAGGTGCCTGGATCGGACCTTGGCGCACACCGGCCTGCCAGAGCGCCAGGGCGATCAGCGCGACGAGCGCCACCAGGGCTTGCGGGAAATTGCGCAGCAACAGGCTCAGCAGGTTGTCTTCGTCACTGTTAAACAGCAAGGTCACGTCGGTGCCCTGGTTGAGGTACCACAGCAGCCAGGCATTGTCGTGTTTGCCGATGCCAGCGGTTTTCCACAGGTCGCTGTCGGTTACAACCGTCACGGTGCCCTGGCCGAGGCCGCGTTGCATCAGGTGGCTGGACCTGGCGCTGTTGGCGGAAAATTGCGCCAGGTGCTTGGGGTCGGTGAGGTTGAAGTCGGTGTCGAAGCTGAAATACGCCGGGGCGGTTTCATTGTCGAGGTACAGTTTGGTCAGGTCCGGCGCTTTGTTTTTGCGCGGCGTGGCTGGCGCGTCAACGGTCTCACTCATGACTGGGTGGATGTTCAACCGATCAAGCAGCAGGTCAGCGCTTTTGCCGGTTTCTTCATCCCACAGTGCTTCGGCGACCACCAGCAGGTGGCCGCCTGAATTCGCCCAGCCCATCAATTGATCCACTTGGCGTGGGCTCATGTTGCTGCGTTCGCCCAGCAGTAACAGGCTATGACCTTTGGCGGGAAGGTTGGTGAGTCGTTCTAGGCTATTGGCGTGCTCAACGGCCAGACCTTGTTGGCGCAGAAAGTATTCTGCCGCCAGGTAGGGGTTCGCCTGGGCGAGTGGCGAGGGGCCGCGATCGACCACTTCGTCATACGGGATTGCCTTGTGCCACGCATAAAAAGCGCCAGCTCCCAGCACGCACGCCAGCAGCAGCCCGACGTATACCCACGGCCGGTTCATTGCGCGGCCTCCGAACCGAACAGCGCCCGCCAATCGTTGCAGAGTTTTTGCTGGGCAAAGGCAGGCGGCAGATGGTGACCATACGCGAGGTTCTGCCAGTGGCCGGTCAGTTCATCACTGAACGCCAGCAGTTGCGGTTGTTGCAGGTGGTGAACGCGCTGCAGCACCTGGCCTTCGGTATCGGCGCTTTTCAGTGGCAGGTTGAAGTCATGCAACAAGCGGCTGAGCAGGCCCCGGTACAGAAGGCCCAGGGCTTCGCGCGGCTGAGTGGGCCATAATTGTTCAGCAGCGCTGGCGATGTCTTCGGGCAATGTCTCTGTGCCCAGCGCCAGGCCGAACATCTGCGCCGGTACCGCCTTGGCTATTTTGGGGTTGCGCTGCGGGCGCCGGCTAACAAACGTGCGCAGCCACTCACGGTAGCGCCAGAGCAGCAGCGCGACGCCGCCGATCATCAGGCTCCACAGGAGTATTTCCAACCCTTGCCCAAGCGTTTTAAAAGTGTTGCTGTTGAGTTGGTTCAGCAACGCCTGAAGCCACGCGGGTAATTTACCGTCGCCGTGTGCCTGCTTTTCAGTCACGGTTTTTTCGTCACCAAAACGGTAGCGGGTAACGGTTTGCGGATTTTTGAAGGGCGGCTGTTCCAGCACGTGCTTGATCGATTGGCTGGCGGTTTGAGTACTGAGCGGTGGTTGCTCGCTCGGGCCATCAGCCATCGCCGGCGGGCTGGCGGGTATCAGCAACATGCCCACAACCAGCACCAGTAAAGGCGCACTGTTGCTCAGGCGCTGGCGTAACCGGCGTAAAACCAGTTCCAGGTCCCAGGCTTCCAGTACAGTGCGTCGGTTGAGGTACAGGCTGAAACCGCAGGCCACATAAATAGGCTCCCAGAACACCAGAACCAGCGCATAAAAGGCGTTGGTCAGGTGTTCCAGCCAAAGCCAGTCCGAGCCCACCGCAAGCGCGAGCTGTTGCCAGCTCCAATCACGTTCTACCTGTTCTGGAATGAACAGGTAGAGCAGCGTCATGCCGCCAAGCCACAGGCCGACTTCCAGGTGCATACCGATGAGGGTCAGCCAGCGCGCGGCGCCGGCGTTGTGCTGTAGCAGCACCCCGAGGCGTTGTTGGCGCGCCTGATCAGCCAGGCCTTCAAGCTGGCTCACCGGCAGCACAAAACTGCGACTCAAGCTGAGGCGGCGCCAGGTCAGGCTGACCAGCAACTGGCTTTTGAGCAGGCTTGGCCAATGGCGTACGGCTTGCTTGATGCTCGGCGTTTCACCAAACAGGGCCTTGGACAGGATGTACAGTGGCAAACGGTCGAACGCCGGCTTGAGCCACCAGAACACTAACAGTACGACAGAGGGGTGGTCCCAGAGCAGCGCCGTGAGCAGGGCAAACACCGGCAAGCTGACCAGCGCCCAACTGCTCATCAACAGAAGGCGATATTTGCGCGCCATTAAGATGCCAAGGTCCATGGCTTCCCAAGTGGTACGTGGGCGGATGGCCACGCTGGCATCACTCAGGCGCATGGCGAGTCCGTCCAGCGAGGGTCAGGTAAGCGGCTACCAGCAGCCAAAGTGCAGTGCCCACAAGGTATTTGGCCCAGGGGGCGATGCTGGTGGTTGAAGACCAGTAGGCCTCGATAAACGCTGCTATCAACAGGAACACGATCACACCGCAGAGCATCTGCACGCTTTTGTGTGCTGCCAAACGCAGTGACTCACTGCGCGCCAGTGGCCCCGGCGCGATCAACGCCCAGCCCAATTGCAACCCTGCCGCGCCGGCGAGGGCGATGGCGCTCAATTCGAATGCAGCGTGCCCGATAACAAATGACCAGAACGTTTGGCCATAGCCGATTTCGGTCAGATGACCGGCGACGGCACCGATGATCAAACCGTTGAAAATCAGAAAAAACGCGCTGCCCAAGCCGAACAGCAAACCGGCGGCAAAGGTCTGGAAGGCGATGCCGATGTTGTGCATCACGTAGTAGCCAAACATCATCCAGTCCTCGCTGGAAGCACGTTCGGCGGCGCGGCCCAAGCGGCTGGCGTCGGGGTCGTACATGCTCTGCATCTCGGCGACCTGTTGGGCACTGACGATGGTGTAGATCAAGCCGGGAAACAGATACACCAGCAGGGCTATGCCCACCAGGCTGCCGAAGAACAGCAGGCTGGCGACCAGCACGAAACGCCATTGTTCGCGCACCAGACGCGGGAAGTCGGCCAGGATAAAAGCCAACAGGTTCGCGCCCAATTGGCTGCGATGGCGATACAACTGTTGGTGGCCACGCAGCGCCAATTGCTCCAGCGGGTCAACCAGGTAACTGCTGTAGCCGCGCTCTTGAGCCAGGGCCAGGTGCTGACATAAACGTCGATAATGATGAGGAAACTCAGCCGCGTCACCGGGCTTGGCTTTACCGTGCTCCAATGCTTTCAGTTGCTCTGCAAAGGCCTGCCACTGGGCTTGGTGACGGCTCTCGAACTGGCTCTGTTTCATACAGGCCCCAACAGGCCACGGGCGACACCATTGAGTTGCTCGACGGCGCGCGCCGGAGACACTTGCAAGGGCTCGGCAAGGATTGCGGCCAGTTCATGCACCCGCTCGGCGGACAGTTCAGCCTGGCGTTCGGCGAAGCCAAGGATGGCGCGCTGTTCGCTCAGCTCCAGGGCAAAGGGCAGGCGCAAGGCCGTAGCGTGAGGTATTTGCGGGCGGACCAGGGGCCGTTCGCGGTAGATCACCAGGGTGCCGGCTGCCAGGTCGCCGAGTCGTTTGAAGTGTGGATGTTGCAGGCAACTGATGGCGCCGAGGAAGTAGCCGAAGGGCAACATATCGACAAAACGCAGCAGGTTGCGAATCAGCGAAGCGGACCAGCCGACCGGCGTGCCGTCGTCCTGCACCACCCGCAGGCCCATCACCTGTTTGCCCGGAGAGCATCCTTGATTGAGCACTTCGAACAGCACCATGTACCACCAACTGACCAGAAACAGCAGCAATGAACCCAAGCCAATACCAATATTGCCGAGCAACGCCAGCGGCACGAGCAGGATGCCCATGAGCAGCCCACGCACGCCCAGGTCGAAGGCAAAGGCCAGTGCGCGAGGGGGCAAGCCTGCCGGGCGCAAGGGTAGATCGATGCCTTCGGGCGTCTCGATCTGATAGCGGGTGTCCAAAGGGGCTGGTGGCATTGCAATCCCTGGCAGTGCAAAGCGGTTAGGAGAGACGGATGCTAGCAGTGTCGACGATGGAAGCAACCACTCAAGTTTTTGCTGGATGTTTGTACAGTCAGGTATCGCTGGCCCCCGACGCCTTACAGCGCCTAGACTTCGTCGATCTTCAGTACAGGAACAGCCCGTGACCTCCATTTTCTGGTACGACTATGAAACCACCGGTATCAACCCGCGCAGCGATCGCCCGTTGCAGGTTGCCGGTATTCGTACCGACCTCGAACTCAACGAGGTCGGCCCGCCGGTCAATCTTTATTGCCGGCCCAGCGACGATATTCTGCCGCATCCGGCCGCCTGCGCGATCACCGGTATTACCCCGGGCATTCTGGCCGGGAAGGGCTTGGCTGAAGCTGACTTCATGACCCGTGTACACGCTCAGTTGGCCGCGCCAGGCACCTGTGGCGCGGGTTACAACACCCTGCGCTTTGACGATGAAATGACGCGCTACAGCCTGTACCGCAACTTTTTTGACCCTTACGCGCGTGAATGGCAGGGCGGTAACAGTCGTTGGGATTTGATCGATGTGGTGCGCACCGCCTACGCGTTGCGCCCGGATGGGCTTGTGTGGCCTGAACAGGACGGGCGCGTCACCCTCAAGCTTGAACGCTTGACCGAGGCGAACGGCATCGACCATGGCCAGGCCCACGATGCCTTGTCGGACGTGCGTGCCACGATTGCGTTGGCGCGCCTGGTTCGGGACACACAACCCAAGCTGTATGACTGGCTGTTCCACCTGCGCAGCAAGCAGCGGGTGATGGATCAAGTGCGTTTGCTGCAACCCATGGTGCATATTTCCGGGCGGTTTTCTGCTGAGCGGCATTACCTCGGCGTGGTATTACCGCTGGCGTGGCACCCGCGCAATCGCAATGCGCTGATTGTGTGTGACCTTGGGCTCGACCCGCAGGGCTTGCTTGATCTGGACGCCGCTACCTTGCGCCAGCGGCTTTATACGCGGCGTGATGCGCTGGCGGAAGGTGAACTGCCAGTGCCACTCAAGTTAATTCACATCAACCGGTGCCCGGTGGTTGCGCCCTTAAATGTGCTGCGGGCGCAGGACCGTGAGCGGCTTCAATTGGATATTGACGTCTGCCAGGCGCGCGCGCTGCGACTAACTGACGCACAGGAAGTGTGGCGCGATAAGTTGGCGGCCATTTATGCCGAGGAAGATTTTGCGCCGAGTAGCGACCCCGAGCAGCAGCTCTACGATGGTTTTATAGGTGACCGCGACCGTCGTCTGTGCGAGCAAGTCCGGGCGGCAGAGCCTTTACAGCTCGCGCGTCAGCCATGGCCTTTTGATGATGAACGTTTACCGGAATTATTATTTCGCTACCGCGCACGTAACTTTCCTGAAACCTTGAACAACGAGGAGCAACAGCGCTGGAAACTTTTCTGTCAGCAGCGTTTGTCCAAGTCGGAATGCGGCGCGCCGAATACCCTTGAGGCATTTAAGCAGGCACGTCAGGAGTTGGCGGTAAGTGCTACATCGTTTCAGCGCGAGGTGTTGGATCAATGGCAGGCGTATGCCGACTCTTTAGCCGCGCGGCTGAATCTGTAGTCAGGTAATTACACACTATGCGGACAATAAAAAACGCCAGCATGCTGGCGTTTCTTATGTAGCGTCTATCAGGCCAAGGCCCGACCAAGCTTAGCCCAGCAGGGTAGCCCAGCCTTCAACGACGTCGCCGCCCCACTTGGCTTTCCACTCTTTCAGGGTTTTGTGATTGCCGCCTTTGGTTTCAATCACTTCGCCGTTGTGCGGGTTCTTGTATTGCTTAACCTTGCGAGCACGTTTGGTGCCGGTAGTTTTCACAGCACCGCGCGGCGCTTTAACTTTCGACTCTGGATCCAGCAGCGCGATGATGTCACGCAGGGATTTGGAGTATTCACCCATCAGGGCGCGCAGTTTGCCTTCGAATTCCAGCTCAGTTTGCAGCTTGTCGTCTTCGGACAGGTTCTTCAAACGAGCTTGCAGCTCTTTGATAGCTTCTTCGGTGGCGCGGTATTCGTTGATCAGGGACATGTGGGCTACCTTATGGAGAGCGCTGATTGTCAGGGGAAGTGGCCTAATAATAGTCAGGCAAACTCTGCAAGTAAACATTTAAGGATGTTTTTAGGTGAATTACGTTGAATGTTTGCGGTGAAGCGCTGCCATTGAGTTAATTAGTCGGTGGTTACCTAAGAATAATCTCGTTTATTTTTGTTAACAGCCCATGCGTTCGTTGGCGGGTGCATATAGCGCGCATAAAACCTTACGCGCTTAGGGGGCGTAGCCGGCGCAAGGGGCTCGAATAAGCCGCAAGGACTACTGCAGTTTTTCTGCGTAATCGCTAGAATGGCGGCCTTTGCGAAGTTCTGGAGTTTCCCCCTAATGCGCACTTTTCGGCTGGTGATCGCTTGCCCGGACCGGGTTGGCATCGTTGCCAAAGTCAGTAACTTTCTGGCCTCCCACAACGGCTGGATCACCGAGGCGAGCCACCACTCGGACGATCTCAGCGGTTGGTTTTTCATGCGTCACGAAATTCGTGCCGACACACTGCCCTTTGGTCTTGAAGCCTTCCGTGAGGCGTTTACGCCTATCGCTGAAGAGTTTTCGATGACCTGGCACATCACCGACACCGAGCAGAAAAAGCGTGTGGTGCTGATGGCCAGCCGTGAGTCCCACTGCTTGGCCGACCTGCTGCATCGCTGGCACAGTGATGAGCTGGACTGCGAGATCGCCTGTGTCATTTCCAACCATGACGACCTGCGCAGCATGGTCGAATGGCACGGCATCCCTTATTACCACGTCCCGGTTAACCCGCAGGACAAGGAGCCGGCCTTCGCCGAGGTCTCGCGCCTGGTCAAGCAACACGACGCTGACGTGGTGGTGCTGGCGCGTTACATGCAAATCCTGCCGCCGGAGCTGTGCCGCGAATACGCAGGCAAGGTGATCAACATTCACCACAGCTTCCTGCCGTCGTTCGTCGGTGCCAAGCCCTATCACCAAGCCTCGCTGCGTGGCGTAAAGCTGATTGGCGCAACGTGCCATTACGTCACCGAAGAACTCGACGCCGGGCCGATCATCGAGCAGGACGTGGTGCGTGTCAGCCACAGCGACAGCATTGAAGACATGGTGCGTTTTGGCCGTGATGTCGAGAAGATGGTGCTGGCCCGTGGCCTGCGCTATCACTTGGAAGACCGCGTGCTGGTGCACGGCAACAAAACCGTGGTGTTCTGATCAGGGCATTTAACGTTTTTGATTGAACAGTCAGGGGGCCTGGGCGTTAAATCGTCTCAGGCCCTTTTTGTTTGCCTGCCGTCGAGGACTGACTGATGAGCGACCCACTGGACAAAGCCACTTCCAAGGCCCCGGCGACGTTGGGGGAGGGATGTTTGAGTCGATTTGACCCGGATGACCTGGACGCGGAGGACGCACCGAATTTCCCGGTGCCGCCGAGTTGTGGCAGCGCGAGCGCGGCGAGGCCCAGCCTGGCGAAGAATAATCGCCCGCCGCCTACCCGGGCGGCGGGCATTGGGTCAAATGCGGAAACTGCCCACCAACTGCTTCAAGCGCGCCGCCTGTTGTTCCAGGTCGGCACAGGCGCGCAGGGTTGAATGCAGGTTCTCCACGCCTTCCTGGTTGAGGGTGTTGATTTCGGTGATGTCCATGTTGATCGATTCCACCACCGAGGTTTGCTCCTCGGTGGCGGTGGCCACTGACTGGTTCATGCCGTCGATCTCGCCAATACGCTGGGTCACGCTGTTCAGGCGTTCGCCCGCCAGGTTGGCGATTTCTACGCTGTCCTGGCTGTAGCGCTGGCTTTCACTCATGGTGCTCACCGAATCGCGGGCGCCGACTTGCAGTTCCTCGATCATCTTTTGCACCTGTTGCGCCGATTCCTGGGTGCGATGGGCCAGGTTGCGCACTTCATCGGCCACCACCGCAAACCCGCGCCCGGCTTCACCGGCACGCGCCGCTTCAATGGCAGCGTTAAGCGCCAGCAGGTTGGTTTGCTGGGAAATGCTGGTGATCACCTCAAGAATCTGCCCGATATTCACCGTCTTGCTGTTGAGCGCTTCAATGTTGCTACTGGAAGTGCTGATCATTGCCGACAGTTGCGTCATCGCCTTGATATTGCGATCCACCACCTGTTGCCCGTCTTCGGCCAAGTGCCGCGCATCGCTGGCCTGGCTGGAGGCTTGCGCTGCGTTACGGGCGATCTCCTGGGCGGCGGCGCCCAGCTCGTTGATGGCCGCGGCGACGCTGTTGGTGCGGTTGGCCTGTTCGTCGGAGTTGACCATCGACGAGTTGGAGGCGCTGACCACGCGCAGCGCGACTTCGTTGACCTGTTCGGTGGCCGAGGACACCTCGCGTATCGAGGTGTGAATACGCTCGACGAAGCTATTGAAGGCATTCCCCAGCGTGCCGAATTCGTCGTGGTTCTGGATGGTCAGGCGGCGGGTCAGGTCCCCTTCGCCGTCGGCGATGTCCTGCATGGCGCGCGTCATCACGTGCAGCGGTTGCAACAGCACCCGAATCAACATGCCCAGCAGCGCAATGATGATCACCACCGCAATCAGCGTGGCGATGACTGCCGAGGTGCGGAATTCGCTGAGCATGGCGAAGGATTTGTCTTTATCCACCGAAACACCCAGGTACCAGTTCACCGAAGGCAGGCCCTTGATCGGTGTAAAGGTCACGATGTTGTCTTTGCCGTTGGCTTGAACTTCGCTGAACTCGCGACTGATTTTTGGGGTGTTTTTAGGGTACATATCAGCCAGGGTTTTCATCACCAGGTTCTTGTCCGGGTGCACCAGTACCTTGCCATCGGCACTGACCAGGAACGCGTAGCCCATGCCGCCGAAATTCAGGGCGCCGATGTTATCCACAAGCGTTTGCAGGCTCAGGTCGCCGCCGACTACGCCGATACTTTGCCCGCCCTTGGCGCTGGGTGTGGCAATCGAAATGATCAACTGGCCGGTAGCGGCGTCGATATAGGGTTCGGTCAGGGTTGAGCCGTTGCTGCTCTGCGCGCCCTTGTACCAGGGGCGAACGCGCGGGTCGAAGCCGTCCGGCATCTTGCTGTCGGGGCGGATGGTGAACGCACCTGTGCTGTCGCCCACGTAGGTTGCCATGAACGAAGAGGTCAGGGTTTTCTGTTCGAGCAGGCTGGCAACCACAGACGGTTCAGGGTTGATGGCGATGTTTTGGGCAACGTTTTCCACCAGCGCAATGCGCCCGGTGAGCCAGGTTTGAATGTTGCTGGCGGTGACATCGCCCATTTCATGCAGGTAGTTATTGAGATCGTCGCGAATCGCATTGCGTTGCAGATAGTCGTTGTAGAGGGTAAACAGTGCGAAAGCGGCGATGACGATAAGGGAGGCTGCAAGCAGTATCTTGTGGCTGAAGCGCAGATTTTTATTCATGGCTTGTAGGGTCCGCTAAGGTCTTGATATCCGAAGCGCGTCCTGGTGGGACGCACCAAATAGCAGCGTCAAATAAGTGCGAAGTTTCCGAGTGTCGTTGAGGAAACTGTCTGACTGATTTTTTAGACTTATTGGGTCTGACGTATCTGTGTATCGACCTTGCAGCGCTAAAGCTTAACCATAGGTGACCAAATGTCTGATTCAACGCAACTTCTTCTCGGCGCCGGCCCGGACGGTCAGCCTATCGCCCAGGCCATGCGCCTGGCCAACCGTCATGGGTTGATTGCCGGCGCCACCGGCACCGGCAAGACGGTTACGTTGCAGCGCATGGCGGAAGCCTTCAGTGATGCGGGTGTGGCCGTGTTCGCCGCTGATATAAAAGGTGACCTGTGCGGCCTGGGGGCGGCGGCCAACCCTCAAGGCAAGGTGGCCGAGCGCATCGCGGGTATGCCTTTCCTCAACTACACGGCCAAGGCGTATCCGGTCACGTTGTGGGATATACACGGCCAATCCGGTCATCCGCTGCGCACCACCATCAGCGAAATGGGCCCGTTATTGCTCGGCAGCCTGTTGGAACTGACCGACAGTCAGCAATCGGCACTGTATGCCAGCTTCAAGGTGGCGGACCGCGAGGGCTTGTTGCTGCTCGACCTCAAAGACCTCAAGGCATTGCTCAACCACCTGCACTATCACCCGGAGCTACTGGGCGAGGATGCGGCGTTGATGACTACCGGCTCCAGCCAGGCGCTGTTGCGGCGCCTGGCGGTGCTGGAACAGCAGGGCGCCGAAGCGCTGTTTGGTGAGCCGGCGCTGCAACTTGAAGATATTTTGCAGCCTGCCAGCGATGGCCGCGGGCGCATCCACCTGTTGGACGCCAGCCGCTTGGTGCATGAGTCGCCAAAGGTCTATGCGACGTTTCTGTTGTGGTTGTTGGCTGAGCTGTTCGAGCAGTTGCCGGAGCGTGGCGATGCCGACAAACCGCTGTTGGCGCTGTTTTTCGACGAAGCGCATTTGTTGTTCGCCGACACGCCCAAGGCGTTGCAGGATCGCCTGGAGCAGGTGGTGCGGCTGATTCGCTCCAAAGGTGTTGGCGTGTATTTCGTCACGCAGTCGCCGGGTGACCTGCCGGACACGGTGCTCGCGCAATTGGGCTTACGCGTGCAGCACGGTCTTCGCGCGTTCACCGCTAAAGAGCAAAAGTCCCTGCGTGCGGTGGCGGATGGGTTCCGTCCCAACCCGGCATTTGATGCGTTATCGGTGCTGACCGAATTGGGCACCGGCGAGGCGCTGGTGGGTACGTTGCAGGAAAAGGGCACGCCGCAAATCGTCCAGCGCGTGTTGGTGGCACCGCCGCAATCGCGCATCGGGCCACTCAGCGAGGCCGAACGTGCTGCGCTGATCGCCAGTTCGCCGTTGCGCGGGCGCTATGACAAACCGGTTGACCGTGAATCGGCCTACGAAGTGCTGATGGCGCGCAAGGACCTCGGACCGAGCGATGCACCAAAGGCTACCGCCGACGAACCGAGCTTCACCGACAAAGCCGGCGCATTTTTGGGCTCTGCGGCGGGCAAGGCACTTAAATCCGCCCTGCAACAGGCCGCCAATCAAATGGGCCGTCAGTTAGTGCGTGGGTTGTTGGGTTCTTTGCTGGGTGGCAGCAAGCGCAAATAGGCGTTCAGGGTTTGGGCTTGGCATGCGCGGCCAGCCGCTCGAGTGCCGCGCGCAAGCCCGGGTCGCTGATGCCGTCGGCCGTTGCCTGAATGGTTTCGGCGGCATTCACCGACAGGTCCATGGTGTGCCCCACCGCGCCTTGCTGCACGGTGGGTGGCTGCACCTTGAACTGGATACGCGTCAAACTGGCAAACTCATCAAATGCCATCAATTGTCGCTGCAGGCGTTTTTGCTGATAGCGCAAGCGGGTCGCCCAATGACCATCGGTGACAATTAACAGCAAATGACCTTCGCGCCAGGACGCCACATGGCAATGTTCACGCGCGGCGGGTTGCAGTTGGCTTTCGAGCAGGCGTTGCAAAAGGCCCAGGCGTTGCGCGTGGCCGAAGATGGCTTTCAACGGTTTGGCTTCGCGGAGCAACGCGGCGGGAGCGCGAGCTGTAAGTGGGCGAAATGCCATGTTTAGACACCTTAGGTAACAGAGCCGCCATCTTAGCAGAAAGCGCTTGGCGGCCCCAGGCAATGCGTCGGCAGGGCTTTGCCCGTGAAATCAATAGCTAACTTCTGCTACTCATGGGTTGAAGTTCCAGCAAAAGCCCTTATTTTAATCAGGCCCTCTCACAGCCACATGCCCGCTTCGGGGAATAACGCCACTTTCCTCACCCACGATTCCGGGTAGAATACGCGTTCGCATGCGGCCGTGAGGGCTGCACGGGCCACTCACGGTGCGCCCTCCATCCCTATGTGTGGAAGAACCTGCCGATATGTTTGCGCCTTTGTTAAAGAAACTTTTTGGAAGCAAGAATGAGCGCGAAGTTAAACGCATGCTCAAGACGGTGCAGCTGGTCAATGCCTTCGAAGAGCAAATGGTTGCCCTTTCGGACGAGCAATTGCGCGCCAAGACCGAAGAGTTCAAGGCCCGCATAGCCAAAGGTGAAACCCTCGACAAGCTGCTTCCCGAAGCCTTTGCGGTCGCCCGTGAAGCCGGTAAGCGTGTCATGGGCATGCGCCACTTCGACGTCCAGTTGATCGGCGGCATGACCTTGCACGAAGGCATGATTGCCGAAATGCGTACCGGTGAAGGCAAGACCCTGGTGGCAACCCTGGGTGTTTACCTCAATGCATTGTCCGGCAAGGGCGTGCACGTGGTGACGGTGAACGACTACCTGGCTCGCCGGGACGCCAACTGGATGCGCCCGCTGTATGAATTCCTCGGCCTGACGGTCGGCGTGGTCACGCCGTTCCAGCCGCCGGAAGAGAAACGCCTGGCCTACGCTGCCGACATTACCTACGGCACCAACAACGAATTCGGTTTCGACTACCTGCGCGACAACATGGCGTTCAGCATGGAAGAAAAATTCCAGCGTGAACTCAATTTTGCCGTGATCGACGAAGTCGACTCCATCCTGATCGACGAAGCCCGTACCCCGCTGATCATCTCCGGCCAGGCCGAAGACAGCTCGCGCCTGTACACCGAGATCAACAAGTTGATCCCGCGTCTTGAGCAGCACATCGAGGAAGTGGAAGGCGTGGTGACCAAAGAAGGTCACTACACCATTGATGAGAAGACCCGTCAGGTCGAACTCAACGAAGCTGGTCACCAGTTTGTCGAAGAGATGCTGACGCAGATCGGTGAACTGGCGGAAGGCGAAAGCCTGTACTCGGCGCACAACCTGGGCCTGTTGACCCACGTGTATGCTGGCCTGCGCGCTCACAAGCTGTTCCATCGCAACGTTGAATACATCGTGCAAGACGGCCAGGTCGTGCTGGTTGACGAACACACCGGCCGTACCATGCCGGGTCGTCGCCTGTCCGAAGGCCTGCACCAGGCCATCGAAGCCAAGGAAGCGCTGAACATCCAGGCCGAAAGCCAGACGTTGGCGTCCACCACGTTCCAGAACTACTTCCGTCTGTACAACAAGCTGTCCGGCATGACCGGTACTGCCGACACCGAAGCGTTCGAATTCCACCAGATCTATGGCCTGTCGGTGATGGTTATCCCGCCGAACAAGCCGCTGGCGCGTAAAGACTACAACGACTTGGTGTTCCTGACCGCTGACGAAAAATACGCAGCCATCGTCGCCGACATCAAGGAATGCATGACCCACGGGCGTCCGGTGCTGGTGGGTACTGCCACCATCGAAACCTCCGAGCACATGTCCAGCCTGCTCAATAAGGAAGGCATCGAGCACAAGGTTCTGAACGCCAAGTTCCACGAAAAAGAAGCTGAAATCATCGCCCAGGCCGGTCGCCCAGGCGCACTGACCATCGCCACCAACATGGCCGGTCGTGGTACCGACATCCTGTTGGGCGGTAACTGGGAAGTGGAAGTGGCTTCCCTCGACAACCCGACCCCTGAGCAAATCGCCCAGATCAAGGCTGACTGGCAGAAACGCCACCAGGCGGTGTTGGAGTCCGGTGGCCTGCAGGTGATTGCTTCCGAGCGTCACGAGTCGCGCCGTATCGACAACCAGTTGCGTGGTCGTGCCGGCCGTCAGGGTGACGCCGGTTCGAGCCGTTTCTACCTGTCGCTGGAAGACAGCCTGATGCGTATCTTCGCCTCGGACCGGGTGAAGAACTTCATGAAAGCCCTGGGCATGCAGTCCGGTGAAGCGATCGAGCACCGCATGGTGACCAACGCCATCGAGAAGGCCCAGCGCAAGGTTGAAGGCCGTAACTTCGACATTCGCAAGCAACTGCTCGAGTTCGACGACGTCAACAACGAACAGCGTAAAGTGATTTATCACATGCGTAACACGTTGCTGGCCGCCGACAACATTGGCGAGACCATCGCCGACTTCCGTCAGGACGTGCTTAACGCGACGGTCAGCGCACACATTCCGCCACAGTCGCTGCCTGAGCAGTGGGATGTTGCCGGTCTGGAAGCGGCGTTGAAGACTGACTTCGGTGTGGATCTGCCGGTCCAGCAATGGCTGGATGACGACGACCACCTGTACGAAGAGACGCTGCGCGAGAAACTGATGACCGAGCTGCTGCTCGCGTATAACGAGAAAGAAGAGCAAGCGAGTGCCGAAGCACTGCGCACCTTCGAGAAACAAATCGTACTGCGCGTGCTCGACGATCTGTGGAAAGACCACCTGTCGACTATGGACCATCTGCGTCACGGTATCCACTTGCGTGGTTACGCCCAGAAGAACCCGAAGCAAGAGTACAAGCGCGAGTCGTTCACGCTGTTCTCCGAGCTGCTGGATTCGATCAAGCGCGATTCGATTCGCGTGCTGTCCCACGTTCAGGTGCGTCGCGAAGACCCGATCGAGGAAGAAGCTCGCCTGCGTCAGGAAGCCGAGGCATTGGCCTCGCGCATGCAGTTCCAGCACGACGAAGCGCCGGGCCTGGAAGCGCCTGAAGTATTGGGCGAAGAGGTTGATGTGGCCTTGGCTCAAACCCCGGTTCGCAATGACCAGAAGCTGGGCCGTAACGAACTGTGCTGGTGCGGTTCGGGCAAGAAGTTCAAACACTGCCACGGCGAAATCAACTAAGATTTTTGCCTGACGCCGCTGCACCCCGCGCCGCGACCGGCATCAGCCGTCGCGGCGTTTTGCCATTAATTTCACCGTCTATCTCGACGGCACAGACATCACCTATTTTAAGGAGCGCATTCATGGCTGTTGGTCTTGGTCCTTTGCCCACATTGCACCCGGTTGCCGGTTTTGAACTCGGTATCGCTTCGGCCGGCATCAAACGCCCAGGGCGTAAGGATGTGGTCGTGATGCGCTGTGCCGAAGGCTCGACCGTCGCCGGTGTGTTTACCCTGAATGCGTTCTGCGCCGCGCCGGTTATCCTGGCCAAGCAACGTGTAGCGGGCTCGATTCGTTATTTGCTGACCAACACCGGCAACGCCAACGCAGGCACCGGTGAGCCAGGCCTGGTCGCCGCCGCGCGCACCTGCGCGAAGCTGGCCCAGCTTGCCGGGGTTGATGCCAGCCAAGTGCTGCCGTACTCCACCGGTGTTATCGGTGAGCCGCTGCCTGTGGAAAAAATCGAAGGCGCACTGCAAGCGGCGCTGGATGACCTGTCTGTGGATAACTGGGCGGCGGCGGCCACCGGCATCATGACCACCGACACATTGCCCAAAGGCGCCAGCCGTCAGTTTGTGCACGACGGCGTGACCGTTACCGTGACCGGCATCAGCAAAGGCGCCGGGATGATTCGCCCGAACATGGCGACCATGCTCGGCTACATCGCCACCGACGCTAAAGTCTCGCGCGACGTGTTGCACAGCCTGATGCTGGATGGGGCTAACAAGTCGTTCAACCGCATCACCATCGATGGCGATACATCGACCAACGACTGCTGCATGCTGATTGCAACCGGTAAAGCCAACTTGCCGGAAATCACCTCCACCAGCGGCCCATTATTCGCGGCGCTGAAGCAGGCTGTGTTCGAGGTGTGCATGGAAGTGGCCCAGGCCATCGTGCGCGATGGTGAAGGCGCCACCAAGTTCGTCACCGTGGAAGTTAACGGCGGCGGCAATCACCAGGAGTGCCTGGATGTCGGCTACACCGTGGCCCACTCGCCGCTGATCAAGACGGCATTGTTCGCCTCTGACCCGAACTGGGGCCGCATCCTGGCCGCCGTTGGCCGCGCCGGTGTGCCTGACCTGGACGTGAGCAAGATCGACGTGTTCCTCGGTGACGTGTGCATCGCCAGCCGTGGCGCGCGCGCTGAAACCTACACCGAAGCCCAAGGCTCGGCGGTCATGCAGCAGGAAGAAATCACCATCCGCATCGAACTCGGTCGCGGTGAGTGCAGCGAAACCATCTGGACCACCGACCTGTCCCACGAGTACGTGAAGATCAATGCGGAATACCGTACCTGATAGCCAAGAGGATACGCGCGGTGAAACGAGTGCATGTAGCAGCAGCGGTGATCTGCGGTGTCGACGGCAGGATTCTGCTGGCACGCCGCGCCGACACTCAGCATCAAGGCGGCCTCTGGGAATTCCCCGGTGGCAAGGTGGAGGCCGATGAATCGGTCGCCACTGCGCTGTCGCGCGAATTGCAGGAGGAGCTGGGCATCCAGGTCACCACGGCGCGACCGTTGATCAAGGTGCAGCATGATTACCCGGACAAGCAGGTATTGCTGGATGTCTGGGAAGTCTCGGCGTTTACCGGCGAGCCGCATGGCGCCGAGGGGCAGCCGTTGGAATGGGTTGCGCCGCGTGATCTGCCGTACTACGAGTTTCCTGCTGCGAATGCGCCGATCGTATCTGCCGCACGTTTGCCGGCCGAGTACCTGATCACCCCGGGCGAGCTGGAAACGCCGACGCTGTTGCGCGGTATTCGCCAAGCCATTGCCGGTGGCATCAAGCTGGTTCAACTGCGCGCGCCAAACGGTTACGACCCAAAATACCGTGATTTGGCGGTGGATGCTGTGGGGTTGTGTGCGGGCAAGGCGCAGTTGATGCTCAAAGGCCCGTTTGAATGGCTGGGGGATTTCCCGGCGGCCGGCTGGCACATGACCTCGGCGCAGTTGCGTAAATATGCGAGCAAGGGGCGCCCGCTGCCCAAAGATCGCTGGCTGGCGGCGTCGTGTCATAACGCCGAAGAGCTGGCGCTGGCAGAAATGATGGACGTGGATTTTGTCACGTTGTCGCCGGTGCAGCCGACGCAAACGCATCCTGATGCTCAGCCGTTGGGGTGGGATGAGGCCGCGCGGTTGATCAGTGGGTTCAGCAAGCCGGTGTTTTTGTTGGGCGGGGTTGGGCCTGCGCAGCGGGAGCAGGCTTGGGAAGTCGGGGCTCAGGGGGTTGCCGGGATTCGGGCGTTTTGGCCGGAAGGTTGATGGTGTTTTGACTGGCCTCATCGGGAGCAAGTCGAATCG